>JAERTK010000309.1 GCA_016844935.1 Desulfobacteraceae bacterium
TTCCCTAAACGAACAGGTCAGGACGCGCTTTGTAAAAATGGTCAAGGCTTCCTGTGATCGGTCAAACCAGGATTTTATCTTTATTACGAAGAAAGCCAGGACCATTAAAAATTATCACCACTGGCTTGAGAAAGAGTTCAATAGGCCAATCTCACTTACCGCCCTGAGACGTTGTGCTAAACGAGAGAACCTTAAACCATACTTGGGTAAACCGGATTTTGAAGCAGATGTTTTAGAGAAAAACTGTTTTGCGCCGGAGCCGGTTTTTGACTTGATCCAGATGGATGGCTGTGTGTTTCGATATCTGAAAATCAGGAATGACAAAGGCCATTGGCAAAAGCCAAACGTAATCGAATTGTATGATACCGGATCACGGTACATGTTTATTCTGGATGCGTATTTCTCCGAAAGCAACTGGAACTCGGTGGATCTTTTTACCCGGTTTTTATTATGTACGCCCTTTCCTCAAAAAAAGGTCCGTATCAGACCGGATAACGCCAAGGGTTTCTTGAACCTGAAAAGGGCCATCAACGCTCTGAATTTAAGCCATTCCACCCCGGATGGATTTTATATGGAGTCTGATTTTTCAAGGATTCATGCTCCCAAAGAAAAGGCGCATCTGGAGTCTTCCCACCGCAGCTTTCACAATTTTGAAATTCGAATAATCAAGGCATTTGAGAACAGAATTGCAAAGACCGAGCCCGGTTTCTTTTTTTCTAATGGTCGAAAAGAGAAAAGAACGGTCACTTTCATTGATATTACTCTCCATGACTTAAAAACAAGCCCTCTTATAGAGGCGTATCGCCATGAGCATAACAGAACAAAGCACTATTTTACTGAAAATGGGAAAGTCTCCGCCTGGGTGCCGGATCATAAACTTGCAGATTTTTTCAAGACGACACCTGATACCCTGACTTTTTCTCCCGGGCAGGTTCAAGAGTATATGAAATATGGCTTCACGAAAACAAAAGCCACCGTATCCAAAAAGAGGATCATCAGATTTAGTGCGTATTCCGAGCCATTCCGTCCAGTCATTCCGATTCAAACCGTCCACCCATTCCGATTGATTCCGTCCACTGATTCCGATTCAAACCGTCCACCCATTCCGAGGGATTTCGTCCACCCTGAAATTCCTTTTTGGTGCATGGCGGCGCTGGATAATTGAAGTTGCCATCGGTACTGTTCTCCAAAAACTATTTGGGGAGATATTTATGGCCAAAAGGAGATTATCCATGCGAAAAATGAAAGAGATTCTAAGACTCAAATGGGACTGCCAACAGAGTAACCGACAGATTTCAAAAAGCTGCTGTGTTTCCCACAGTACTGTTGGACAATGCCTTTTGCGGGCCAAAAAAGCCGGGTTGTCGTGGCCGCTCGATCCTGAACTGGACGACGCAGCATTGGAGAAACTGCTTTATCCTTCCAACCCATCCCCCAGCGCCAAACCTAAGATGCCCGACATGGCCTATCTCCATGAGGAGCTCAAGAAAAAAAGCGTGACCCTTCAACTGCTGTGGTACGAATACAAAGAAACCCACCCGGAAGGGTATCAGTACAGCCAGTTCTGCAACCTTTACCGCCAGTGGGCCAAAAAACTCGATGTCACCCTCAGGCAACACCATAGGGCCGGCGAGAAGGTATTCGTGGACTATGCAGGGCAAACCGTTCCGATTATCAATAAGTCAACCGGTGAGATCACAAACGCCCACATTTTCGTCGCGGCTTTGGGAGCCAGCAGTTATACTTTTGCGGAAGCCACGGCAGCCGAAAATCTTCCATCGTGGATCCAATCTCACACCCATGCCTTCGAGTTCTTTCAAGGTGTCAGCGATATCCTCGTTCCCGACAATCTCAAAGCGGGAGTTAAGAGCCCTTGTCGCTATGAGCCCGACCTCAACCCAACCTATCAAGACATGGCCCAGCATTACGACACCACGGTGATCCCGGCACGTAGTGCAAAACCAAAAGACAAGGCCAAGGTGGAGACCGCCGTGCTTGTCGCCGAACGCTGGATCCTGGCAGCGTTAAGGAACCACACCTTTTTCAGCCTCGCAGAACTCAATAAAGCCATCGCCATACATCTTAAAAAGCTCAATAATCGACGTTTCAAAAAACTCGACACTACACGTAGACAACTATATGAAACCGTGGATAAACCGGCACTCAAACCCCTACCTGAAAAGCCCTATGAGTTTGCCGAATGGAAAAAGGCCCGGGTGAATATCGATTACCATGTGGAGATCGATCGGCATTATTACTCCGTACCCTATCAGTTGGTCCGGGATCAGGTCGATGTTCGCCTAACATCAACAACCGTGGAAATCCTGTTTAAGAATCAGCGGGTGGCCAGCCATAAAAGAAACTACCTGCAGGGAGGCTTTGAAACCCTAACCGAACACATGCCTAAAAGCCATCAACGGTATCTTGAATGGACACCTAAAAGAATCCTCAACTGGGCCGGTAAGAACGGCCCAAACACCAAGAAACTCGTCAACCGAATCATGGAAACAAGGCCCCATCCCGAACAGGGATTTCGAAGCGCTCTGGGAATCATGCGCCTAACCAAGCTCTATGGCGCCGAGCGGTTGGAGATGGCCTGTAGGAGAGCCTTGGCTATCAAAGCCTATGCCTACAAGAGCGTCAAATCCATTCTTAAAAACGGCCTTGACCGCCAACCGCTGCTTTTCGACCAGCCCGTGGAGTCTCCTCCTTCTATTCATCGAAATGTCCGTGGAAAGAACTATTACGAAGAAAAGGAGGTGAACCATGCTTCATGAGCACACCATTGAAAAACTATACGCCATGAAACTCAACGGCATGGCAGAGGCTTTTGCTGAACAGCTTCAAACCCCCGATATCACGGAACTTGCCTTTGAAGACCGTTTCGCGATGCTTGTAGACCGGCAGTGGACCTGGAAAGAAAACCGTCGCATGAAAAGGTTTCTTAAAAACGCCAAATTTAAAATCAACGGCTGTGTCGAGGACATCGATTACCGCACCCCAAGGGGCTTAGACAAATCCCTGGTCATGAAACTGGCCGGCTGTGATTGGATCCAAAATGCTCATAATGTCATTATCACCGGCCCCACAGGCGTTGGAAAAACGTACCTGGCCTGTGCGTTGGGCAACCGGGCGTGTCGCATGGGATATTCGGCTTACTATCTCCGTATCCAGAAATTGTTCCAAGATCTGGCCATCTCCAAAGGGGATGGAACCTATCCAAAAATAATGAAAAAGATCCTCAAAGCAAAAGTACTGATCCTCGATGATCTGGGCCTGGCCCCAATGAGTGCCCAGGAAAGACGCGACCTCTTGGAGGTCATCGAAGATCGACACGGACTGGCTTCCACAATCGTGGCAGCTCAAGTGCCCATTGAAAACTGGCATGAGAACATCCGAGACCCAACCATCGCCGATGCTGTTTTGGACCGGTTGGTACATAACGCATATAAAATCAACCTCAAAGGAGAGTCGATGAGAAAATTACGTTCTAACGTGACCAACAACAATGACCCTGGAAAATAGTAAAAATACCAACGTCGCCCAGCTCCCGTGCGATGTACCCGCAGGAAATCGCCCCGTGCTCCGACGAGCTGATCTAAAGGCCCATTCTCGCACGGGGCGATCTCCTGCTAGAGATCGAGGGTCATTGGCATGGTTTTCCCAGGCTCGCCAAAAATGTCCGATCCTGTGGATTTGAGAAATAAGGAGAATTTGTGAGAAAATCGATTTCAAACTTGACCAAAAGAAATAATTCTGAGTAATAACAAAAATCCACCGTCGCTTCGCTCCGATTCAGTGGACGGTTTGCTTCGGAACAAGTGGACGATTTCCTTCGGAACGGGTGGACGGATAACTTCGGAACAAGTGGACGATTTCGCCGGAATACGCACATAGAAGCTCAGTCCCGGAAAGGTGTTTTTAAACTTGAAACGATAGGCCTTGTCTTCAAATTCCAAAGTCGGAAAAGCCTCTGAATTATCATGAAGCCAGTCCATGAATATTGTGGCACTTCGATAATCTTTTTTCACTTCAGTCCCTCTCTCTATCATCAAAGATTGAAAACGGTCTCTATGAACGGTTAAATTTTGTCCACCACCCGTTTGCTGGATAACTGAATTTGGCAGTCAGAAAATGACGGGTGACGGAGGTTCACCGATAGCATTAATCCGATGGCAACAACAGCCTGGCCTTTGAAATCAAAGCAGTGTCCTTGGCTTTCCTCCTCCACCATCTTTTCTTCAACCTCCACCGGGGATTTGATATTTGATAGACTTGGCGCAATCCAGTGGGACGGTGATCATCCGAGGAATGTCCGGGTGACCATCGGCTGTTGAATTCATGGGGATAAACTTTGAGCTGAAAGATCTTTCCATTTGATGGGGTTATGAGAAACGCCGATCAACTGGTGACCCTGACAACTATTTCACAACTCAGAATCGGCAAAGACATCATTGAAAATTCGCTCAATACGTTCCGTTTCCCGTGCCGTGAGCTCAGCGAACTCGCCCTC
>JAERTK010000310.1 GCA_016844935.1 Desulfobacteraceae bacterium
TTGTCTTAGCAAATCGAGCTGCGTTTGTCCCGTACTTTTTACGCTTACTTGTTGTACTGCGTTATTTTTTCATCCCAAAATCGATGACGCCGATTGTTTCAAAACCCTAAATTGTGGAAATTGTTACATCCACGTCCCTTACATAAGCAGAGACCAGTTTCGCCGCATCAGCTCGTCCCCAGTTGTCTTTCCCGTTTGCTACGTCAGATGATTCGGTATATGATGTTTTCAAGGCTCGATATGGTTTTTTGGTTGAAAATAAATTAGTTGGCACTCATTTATTTTCTCCTACTAAATCGAGTTTAAAATGTCCCGTACTTTCTCAAGCTGAGCCTATTTTTCATTGTTCCTCGTTTAAACGGGCGAAATTAGAACAAGCCCACGGATGATATGGTGTTGTGGTAGCAACCAATTTCTCCAATTCATCTTTTACCTCGCCAAAAACAGCACCCCAGTCCCCGTGTGCAGGTTGCCGAAAAAGCCGCATGGTCGGGTACCAGGGACTGTCTTCCCTTTCCAATAACCAGCGCCAGTCCGGGGCGTATGGCAGAAGGGTCCAAACCGGTTTGCCCATGGCCCCGGCCAGATGGACCAAGGCTGTGTCAACAGAGATGATCAAGTCCAGGTTTTCAATTGCGGCTGCTGTCTCTGAAAAGTCTTTAAGTTCACAATCAAAATTGATCATTCTTCTCATCCCGTCCAAAGTTTCCGCCTGCCGGGCCGCACCACCCTTTTGCAATCCGTACATCGCAATACCGGGCATCCCGGCCAAGGGTAAAAATTGCGCCAGTTCACAGGATCGGTTTCCGTCATTTTCGTGCTCAGGCTTCCCTGCCCAAGCGATTCCAATTTTATATCCTTTTTTGTTGATCCGGTTTTTCCATTGGCTTGCTTTCTCCGGATCTGCGAAAATATAAGGGATATTTGAAGGAATGGTTGGGATATCTGTCGCAAACAACATGGGAAGGCTCATGAGAGGGACATAATAATCACAGTTCTCAACGTGACGTCTGTCGGGAGATATTTCCACCAGTTTATCAATACCGGGGAAACCACTTATGGTTTCCAGGAGCGGCCCAAAAGCCTCAAAGACCAATGTACCCCCGAGTCGTTTTACCATGGGAAGATACCGGATGAATTGCAACGTGTCCCCGAAACCCTGCTCTGAATGAACAAAAAGGCGTTTTCCGGCAAAAGACGATCCATCCCACAGGGGCATACCAAAGCGATGGGGATAGATGGTACTCCTTTTCCCCTTCATAAAACGCCATTCATGCTCCTTCCAACCTTCTTCAAATTGGCCGTTTATCAACAGCGCAAGCGACAGGTTCCAATGGGCCTCGGCAAGGCCGGGCTGCAGCCGCAAAGCTTCCCTGAAATAACTTATGGCTTCATCGATTCGGCCCATTTTTTTTAAGACCAGAGCGAGGTTATTGAAGGCCCCTACAAAAGTCCCATTTTTCTTAATTGCCAATTGGTAATTTTTTGCAGCAGGCTCATACCGGTCTAAAGCCTCATAGGTGTTTCCCAAGTTATAATAGGCATCGGCATCATCAGGCGTTATTTTCATGACTTGTTTGAAATTTTGAACGGCTTCTTCAAATTGCTGTCGTTTTTTTAAAACGAGCCCAAAATTATAATAGGCATCTGCATAGTCAGGCTTTATTCTAATTGCCTCTTGAAAGGCCTGGATGGCTTTTTCTTGCCTTTTGAGCGCGATGAAGACCAGCCCTAAGTTATAATGGAATTGAGGCACATTTGGTTTGTTTTCAATCGCCTTTCCGATTAAGCTATTGGCATCTTCATATTTCTTTAATTGGAAGGCCATAATGCCCAGCGCGTGCAATGCCTCGGGCTGGCCCGGTTCAACTTGAAGAATCCTTCGGTAATGCGCTTGTGCCTGTTGAATATTGCCGCTACGATGATAACGATCGGCAATTTTAAGGGCTTGGGTTATACTAATCATGGATGTCCTTGAGCAGACAGGAAAGATTCAATTATCATGAATAAATTTAAATCTGTTGAATTAGACCGTGAAGAAACGATCCGAAAAGCGTTTGCCATGGCGAACAGCTATTATCAGTCCGGCCACATAAAACTGGCGGCAAACGTTTATGACAAAATTCTGGAAATCAACCCTGAACATCCGGATGCCCTTCATATGGCAGGTGTTGTCGCGCTTAAAAACGGCAAATACGATCTCGCGGCAAATTTTATCAAAAGCGCCATCAGAATTGCTCCTGAAAAGGCGGCTTATCATATCAGCTTCGGCAGTGTGCTGCTTAATTTAAAGAGGCGAGATGAAGCTGTTTCCAGCTACAAAAACGCACTGGCGCGGAACCTTGACAACGCCGATTTACTCAACAATTTGGGGAATAGCTTTAAAAGCTTGGGGGAACCGGATAAGGCCGCTTCATGTTACCGGAACGCCGTTAAAATCAAGCCGGACTATGCTGAAGTTTACTATAACCTGGGTCTCTTGCTTGCCGAACAGGGCAAGCCCGAGGAAGCGGTCGTGAACTTCCGCACTACGCTCGAAATCAAGCCGGACTTTGCCGACGCATATATCGGCATCGGAAACGTATTAAATAGTCGGGGTATGCCGAAAGAGGCGGTTTTGTGGTTTCGAAAAGGAATAAATCACCAGCCGAACAATGTAGCAGCTTATAACAACATGGGAAGTGCGCTGCATAATCAAGACAAATTGGATGAAGCGGTCGCTTGCTATGGAAAAGCGCTTAAAATCGATCCGAAGATGGCTGCCACGCTTAATAACATGGGCCTTGTTTTGCAAGACCAGGGCAGATTGAAAGAGGCTGGCGAATACTTTTGCAAAGCGCTTAAAATAGACCCAAACCTGGTTAAGGCATATAGCAACTATTTGCTGTCGCTCCTTTATGATTCCGAATACGACCTTGCTTATATCTTCGCGGAACACAAAAAATGGAACGATTTCTTTGGACAATCATCCATGAAAAAATCCACCCCTTTCATGAATTCACCCAGGCAGGATCGGCGGCTTCGTATCGGCTATGTTTCTCCCGATTTTCGGAACCATTCCTGCGCCTGGTTTATCGAACCGCTTCTGGAGTTTCATAATCGCCGTAAGGTAGAGATTTTTTGTTACAGTGAGGTGAAAAATGGGGATAATGTAACCGAGAGGATCAGGAAACTCTCAAATTCGTGGTATTGCACAAAAGGGATAAGCGATAGGGAGGTTGCTAAACAGATACGCTCGGATGGTATTGATATTCTCGTTGATCTTGCAGGTCACACTAAGGGGAACCGCCTGCCGATATTTGCCCTTAAGCCTGCCCCGGTTCAGATGACCTGGCTCGGATATAATTTCTCCACCGGACTGGAAGCCATGGATTACAGACTTTCGGATAAGTGGCTGACGCCTTTGAAGGGGCGGGAAATGTTCAGTGAAAAGCTCTATAAGCTCCCCCGCTGTTCCCTGGTCTACAGACCTCCCGGGAAAACACCGGACCCGGTCGAACCAACGTTTGATAGCAACGGACATATTACATTCGGGTCGTTTAACACTCTTTCCAAGGTGTCGTCCCGTACCATTGCCTTATGGGCAAGAGTCCTTAATGAAACCCCCGGATCAAAACTCGTGCTCAAGGCAAGGCAAAGCCGCGATTTCGGGTCAAAAAAACGAATCTTGCGCCTTTTTAATGAACAAAGGATTTCAGATAACAGGGTTATTTTTCAAGGCTATACCACAAGTACATTTGAACACCTCGCCCATTACCGCGAGATCGATCTGGCGCTGGATACTTTTCCGTACAACGGTACCACCACCACCTGTGAAGCGTTATGGATGGGGGTCCCGGTTGTTACGCTCACAGGTAATCATACGGTGTCACGCTGGGGATTAAGCCTTCTTGCTGCTGTGGGTTTAGAAGAGCTAAGTGCCAAAAACGAAGATGAATACTGCGCAATTATCAAAAGCCTTGTTTACAGCCACTGGCGTTTGAAGGCCTTAAAGACGGGTATGCGTGATCACCTTATTTCGTCACCGCTTTGCGATGCAAGAGGGTTTGCTGATGCTGTGGAAGAGGCATTCGCGACTATGTGGAAGAGATGGTGTGATAAACAACGATTGGGCACTTAATTTGTTAGGTGCCGGATACTCGTATATTCCACGGTCACTCCGCAGGTATGCCCTTCCATCATCTTTGACAGGGCAACCTTTATCCATGACCTGTCCGTTTTCCACATGGCCGCATGAAGGATCTGTCCCTGCCTTAAGGCCTCTTCGTATTTCGAACGGTCAAGTAAAAGCGTCTTCAGTGCATCCTCACCCCCGAATGACGGATCGGCCCACACATCACCCTGCCCCGCATTTGGTTCCCCGTATTTCATGGTCAGGACCTGTTTAAAATCCTCAAAATCCTTAAAAGAATCCTCCAACTTTTCACGCATATCCCTTAATGCATACAGTGTGGAGACCAGGCGATCGTTATCGAAAATAAAAGCCACATAAATATTCTTATCCAAAATTTCAGTAAAATAACCTAACTGAGGGTCGGTCTGTACCACAGGTTTTCCCGACTCAGACGCTAAAACGTCCTCTTTCGACATGCCCCATCGTGTATTTCTAAAATCATAGTCTTCTTCAGAATTCACGGCTTCTTCCTCATTTAATTGGATGATTTGTTGATTCCATAATTCGTGCTCATCTGCCTCTGACCTCTGACCCTTCCCCCAAATCTATCAACCGGTATTCAATGCTCCATTCATACGCCATGCGTATCATACACCATGCGTACTATCGATTTCTTCGCAGAAATTCCTCGAAGAATGGGTCTATTACACCATATTTGCCTCTGCCCGTGCGTTTAATGATGCCTTTGAACAAAAGTGACTTAACAGATCTTCCAACATTTGTTTTTGTTTCATCTGAGTACAAACTTTCAGATGAAATAATCCTGAACAATGTTTCAAGCTGCCCCACGGTTAATTCCCACCCGGTTCACGAACGCGAGTTCCTTGGTAAATGGTTGCGATGTATTCATGGTGTCAGTTATGCGCATCCAACCCAATCATCCAATCCCCGAATCATCTACCTCTTTCCCCGTCCTCCGTCCTCCGACCTCTGAACTCTGTCCCTCCCCCAGTTCATCCAGCCTCTCCCTCGCATCCACATTCCAAGGTTCAATCTCCAAGACCCGCCCATAAAAGAATTTGGCATTATCAGATTGATCCAACGAAACACAGATTCTACCCAATATAAGAAGGACATCAATGTCTGTGGGATCGATGCCTAAAACCTTGACGTAGCGTTCCATAGCTTCTTCCACACGCCCCAACTCGACATAATAGAAATCAGCCAGATTTTTTTGAAAGGTACCATTCTCAGGCTCAAGCCGTGCCGCCTGCTCATAATGTTCGAGAGCCTTCTCCTTCTCTCCTTCTTTAGAGTGCAAAACTCCCAGGTCGTTATGTGCAGCCCCATAACCCGGGTATATTTTTAGAAACGTCTCCAGTGCTCTGATCATTTCCTTTTGTCTGCCATCGCGCATGACTTTCCCGATCTCCCCATATAAAACATCAGGTGATTTCACGCATACGCCCTGTTCCTGTGCTGAGAGACACCGCCAATTGATTAAAGTTGAAAACTCCTGTTCCAGGCGATCAACTGACTTCTCAATGTCAAACTCATTCAAAGCTCGGTTTTGTCCTTGACGTGCAATTTTTCGCCATTTTTCCGGATTCTCGACAAGCCACAACAATTCGCGGGACAGGGATTCACTATTTTCTGACTCAAAGATGAGCCCGCTTACGCTATGCTCAACTATCTCCCGGGCGCCGCCCGTACCGCTGCTGACAACTGTGAGCCCTGCTGCCATAGCTTCCACCTGACTGATCCCGAATGGTTCCTGAAAGACTGAAGGGAAAGCAAGAACATTGTGCCTTGCAAAGAATCCCTTCAGTTTTTTTCTTGGCAAAAACCCCACAAAATCAATTTTGTTTTCCAGACCATAAGCAACGACAAGATTCTTTAGCTGATCCACAAACTTTTTGTCAGTGGAAGTGCCGGCTAATGAACAGGAGAAATCCACTCCCAAGTCATAAAGTCTCTTTAGCGCCTCTAACAGAATATGGGGGCCCTTGTATGGCAACACGATACCCGCATAGGCAATTCGCAGTTTATCCAGGGCCGGCAGGATGCGCATTCTGAATTCCTCGACAAATGCACTTGGATAAATGATACTGATCTCCTTCAACGGGTATCCCTGGCGGATAATCTCATCTCTGAGCCACCCGCTTGCAGTAGCAAGTCGATAAAGATTACTACGGGGAGTATCATTTACATTGTATCCGGTCGTCTCATTCCCCAAATGATGGATAACCGGAATACCATTTTTCAGAAGCGGCTCAAATACCATATGGGACAAAAAGTCGATATTCCCCAACAGGCACAGTTCTGGACGAAACTCACGGATAACATTACAGATTTTTTCAGAGTTGCCCTTGACAATCTGGAGGATTTTATTATTGTCATTTATCAGCTTGCTCACACCATTATGCCATGCCCCACACAGAACAAGCCCTCTGTTAATATTTGGTTCATCCTTGTCGACACAGCCAAGATAGGGAGTATCCGACGTCAATACATAAATATCGTGGCCCCTTCTTTCCAGAATATTCGCAAAATCACACATCAACCTTCCATATCCGCCCAACTCCTGCGGAGGATACAGATTATTGATGACAAGTATTCTCTTTGGAGAAAGGATCTTTTGGGGTATTCTTTGAGATTCAACTCCGGTCACGGCCTGTCTGAGTGCAGCCATCCGTTCCTCGACCTGGCATTCCCGCCCAACTCCGGCCCCAGTACAATATCCGTAAGCATCTATAGCCTCAACCCGTTTATCCAATTCTTCACAACAACGGCCAAGATAAAACCACAATGAAGAATTACGACTGTCCAGCGATACAGTCTCCTGGAACAGTTCATACGCTTCCTTAAATCGCCCCTTTCTATAATAGAGGTGCGCAAGACCGGTGAGTGCAACAAGATCATGTCGATTCAAACCAACGGCCTTAATCATGTTATCCTCTTCTGCCACCAAATCATTGCGTTCACATGGAGTACTATCATCCATTCATCGCTCCCTGCTTCCTCAGTCCCTTCCCCCGACCAACAAACTATCCAGCAATTCCCTTATCTCCCTCGTTTCCTTTCCACTTTCTTGCTAAGAGCTCAAGCAAAGAGATGGCTCTATCTGTTTTGCACGGTCAAGTAAAAGCGCCCTCAGTACATCCTTCCGTATTACGTGCGAAAAGTGTATTCAGAAGTTGTCTGGTAACATGCTCCCATGTAAATTTCTGATTTACAAAAGCAGGGCCTGATATGGAAGATTTATCCCTCCAGGCCGAATCCTCAATAACTTTTTTCATAAGCGTAACCAGGTGTCTACTGTCAGGCATCAACAGCACTCTATTAAAACGGCCGTTTTCGCTACGTTCCGCTAATTCACTTCTAATGCGCAATGCAAACGATTCAGTTACGAAATCATCCGTCGGCCCACCTTCCGTGCATATTACAGGCAAACCGCATGCGGCCGCTTCCAGAACCGGCATATTGAACCCCTTGCTAACAAACAAATACTGTAACGCTTCCCCCTTACATTAATGACAATATACTGTAACACCTTAAGCGAATCCCTTTGCGTTATCCCACCAAAGTTAGTTTTAGATACTCTGCCGCTTTTGCCTATGACCACCGGTAAAGATGAAACTATATATGGTAGTGTTGATGTAGATTTATTTTTTTAGAATTTCCTGTAAAATCTATTTTCTTTGGATTTGGTTTTTTTCTTCCCAGGTAAAAGACTTGGGATCAAGAAATCAGATATGTTTTGAAGAATAGATTCGAAGGCCCGAAGTAGCTGCTTCGGGCCTTCTTTTTTTGACCACCGGATAGTGCCGGAAGTCAGAACAGATGATTTTTTTAATCATTTTTCCGGTGGATTGCAAGGCCGGAATGGTGGATGAACTAGTTTTAAAAGAGGTGGAGTGCAAATATTGCGGGCGGATTTTTTATGTTTGCAGACGATGTTGGCGCGGGCAAGTTTACTGTGGAAAAAGATGCCGAAAGATATGCCAGAGACCGATGCGTCGGGAGGCACAGAGGAAATACCGCCAATCGGACAAAGGCAAAAAAACCAGGCGGAAGTACGAAAACGAGCGAAAGAAGAAGAAAAATAGAAAAAAAACGAGTGATACGGGTACTACACCCCAGGCAACCTTTGATATAGAACCTCCAGAATCGCCTGGAAACCAACCCAAATGTCTTTTTTGCGGTTTATCCGGGATTGTTGTGGTCCAATTTCCCCGCCGGGCTTATGGCGGAAAGGTCTTTTCAGCGGAAATGGACCTTAAAAGAGAGGGATATTTTTGAAAGGAGCCGAAAGATGATTGAAAAAAGAGTTCTTTGTTCTGAAAGGGTACGTACAGTCAACGGGAGCTTTGGTTTTTTGGAGCATCGGTTTTTACGGGATGGTTTTT
>JAERTK010000311.1 GCA_016844935.1 Desulfobacteraceae bacterium
ACCTACGCTACGGACAGCCTCAAGATGGCCACCCTGGGGGCGGGCATCGGTTTCCCCAAAAACTGGCTGGGGACCCGGCGGGATGTGGTCAATGCGGCCATAACGGGAAGATTTGAGCGCAGTCGATGGCGTTAAATGATAGAACAAGGAGTATTTTCCATGGCAACATCAGACATTAAAAACGTCACCATCATCGGGGCCGGTATCCTGGGGGCCCAGATCGCCGTCCAGACCGTCTGTTTCGATTTCAGGGTCACGGTCTATGACAGCGCGGAAGGGGCTTTCGAACGGTCCGTGGGGCAATTTGAAGCGATCATGTCCACCCGCAAGAAAGGGCCGGCGGTCCCCATTGAAAAGTGGAATGACGGTATTTTGAAAGTGAACACCGTTTCCCATATGGCCCAGGCCCTTCAAGACGCGGATCTGGTGATTGAAGCGGTTCCCGAAAACCTGGAGCTCAAGCGGAAGGTCTTTAAACAGATGGATGAACTGGCCCCTCCACGGGCCATCCTGGCCACCAACAGCTCCACCATCCCTGTATCCAGGATCGAGGATGCCACGAATCGGCCGGAAAAATGTCTGAATCTCCACTTTTACACGCCGGTGACGGGCCTCAATATGGTGGATATCATGGGCGGAAGCAAGACCACCCCTGAGACCATGACAGCGGGAAAACAATGGCTTTCCGCCATCGGCTGTGTACCCCTGACGGTGAAAAAAGAGATATACGGGTTCTGTTTCAATCGGGTATGGCGATCCGTGAAACGGCAGGTCCTGTACATGTGGGCCGACGGGTTCGTGGACCACAAGGATATTGACAGGGCCTGGATGCTGGCCTATGGTCTGCCGGTGGGCCCTTTCGGGCAGATGGACATCAACGGGCTCGATATCACCTACCAGGTGGAGATGAGCTACTACCATGAATCCGGGGAGGAGCGGGACCGGCCCCCCAAGGCCCTCAAGGAAATGGTGGACCGGGGGGATCTGGGGGTGAAATCCGGGAAAGGGTTCTATTCCTACCCCGATCCGGCGTTCGCAGATCCGGATTTTTTAAAGTGAAAGAGAAAGTAAAAACCGCATGACCGATGGATTTAAATGTTGCTGAATCAAATCACCGATACGGTGACGTTTCTCTGGCTTCTCTGCCTCATGTTTCACATGGGTTCCTCTGTGAGTGTGGCGCAGTTGACAACATCATTCAAAAAAGGCGCCATCCTATGGAAGGGGCTCTTTACCAATCTTCTGCTGGTTCCGGTGGCCGCCTTCGGTCTGCTCCTGCTGTTCAGGCCGGACCCCTTGATCGCCGCCGGTTTTCTGACCGGCGTGGTCTTTTCAGGGGCCCCCATGGGACCCCCGTTCACGGCCCTGGCCAAGGGTGACGTTCCACTTGCCATCGGTCTCATGATCATCCTGGCCGGTCTTACCACCATCATTTCGCCGGCCGTGCTGAAATTCCTGCTCATGGGATTTTCATCGGAAAAACCTTTGGAGGTGAATTATCTGAAAATCATGACGGTGGTCATCCTGGGGCAACTCCTCCCCCTTTCAGTGGGACTTTTCCTCAGGCACCGATTGCCCGCCATGGTTCAAAGAATTGCAAGGCCCGTCGGCATTCTGAATAACCTGCTGCTTCTGGGAACCTCCTGTCTGATTATCCTGACCCATTACAATACTCTCAGTCTCTTTACCTGGCGAGCCGCGGTGGGATGTGTCGTCCTTTTCGCTGCCTCCCTCTTCCTCGGATGGATCATGGGGGGGACCGAAAAGGCCGAAAAAAAAGCCCTTGCCTTCAATTCCACCGTCCGAAACGCCCCCGCGGCCCTGGTGGTAGCATCCGCCAACTTTGCAGGGACCGTGGCGCCGGCCGCAGTCTTTACCTATTCCCTGGTCTCCATTCTGGGCACCCTGGTGGTCGCCCTTTTAATGGCGCGAAGGCCTTGAATTCAAGGGAAAAATGCTTCCACATTTTCAACCTACGACCCTGAACTCAAAAAGTTTTTCTATTGCTTCAGTCTATTCACTCATAGTCACCCCACATCTCGACAAATAAGTCAAAAAGTGAGAATGAACTGTCACACCACGGTCCGCATCGTCACTATTTCCGCCGCCAGTACATCCAACTGGCTCTTGAAATGGGGTTGATCGAATACACGATTCCCGAAAAACCGAGCAGTCGTCTACAGCGTTACAGGCTTACGGGAAAGGGAAGGGATGTACTGAAGATATGAAAAGGGGCTTCGGAAAAGCAAGGCGAAATATTGGGCCAAAGAAACTAAAGCCGCCCAATGGACGGCTTCGAAAGCTCCTTCTACACTCGGAAAACTCACCATCGCGGACCTCAAGCGCGACGACTACAGTTCGTCTCGACACTCAACATCCTTACATGGGAATTTGGCGTGGATTCGACGTCGCCTCTTATGGCATTTTGCGCTCATCGCCCTGTATGGGCCATCCACCCCCCAGCGCTTTGTACAGGCGGATCAGGTTCAGCACCACACTGGCCTGGCTCGCCACAAGCTCATCCTGTTGAGTAAACAGACTTCTCTGGGTGGTCAGCACATTGTTGAAGTCGGTCAATCCGGTCTCGTATTGAACGACCACCAGATCCACAGCTTCCTTCGTTGCCGCCACCGCCACCAGGAGCCAGTTGCGCCGGACTTTTTCCTGTTTGTGGGCAACGATGGCGTTTTGGACCTCCTCCATGGCTTTTAGCACCGTATTTTTATATTTGAAAAGATCCTGCTGAGCGATTTCCTTATGAAACGAGATGTTGCTGCGGGTTTTGCCGCCGCTGAAAAAATTCCACTTGACCGGTGACCGGATACCCCAGGCCAGGCTTGATCCACCCCCCACATCCGAGAAAGAACCGGTTTCCAGCCCGAAAAATCCTGAAATGGCAAACCGGGGGTAAAGGTCCGCCGTGGCTGCACCGATCAAAGCCGTCTGGGCGGCGAGTTCTTTTTCCGCCATACGAATGTCCGGCCTTTGACGCAAAAGATCCGCAGGCATACCAATGCCGATATTCTCCCTGGCAAGGGGAATCGGCGCGGGTTTACCCAGTTTCGCGTAAAGGGTTTGGGTATCCATATCCAAAAGAACCGCGAGCCGGTTGATGATGGAATTAAGACGGGTCCGAAATGGGGGAATGGCGGCTTCCGTATTGGACAAATTGCTCAGGGCCTGTGCCGTATCCAGCTTTGAACTGATGCCGCTATGGTACCTGGCCCGGGTCAGTTCCAGCATCTTGCGCTGGATGGCAGCATTGGCTTCGGCACATTGAATCTGGCGCTGAAAGGAACGAATCTCCACATAGGCCAGGGCGACTTCTGCGAACAGGGTGACCAGAACGTCCCGGTAATCTTCAATGGACGCTTCGTATTCAGCCCCTGCCGCTTCGATCTGGCGCCTTATGCGGCCAAACACATCGACCTCCCACATGGCATCCACCCCCACCATGAACATATTCTGAGCGTCAAATCCACCTGGAGGCGTTAATTGTTTAAGGGGGCCGTGGTCGCTGTGTTTGAATCGGGTATAGGACCCCACGGCATTAGCACCGGGGAGTTCTTGGCCGGAAACAATGCCCAGACGCGCCCGTGAGGCGGCAATACCGGCCAGGGCGATTTTCAAGTTCAAATTCGATTGTCGTGACCGCTCAATCAGGTCGTCCAGGATCGGGTCTTCAAAAATCTTCCACCATGTTTGAAGGGCGGCGCCGGACTGCTTCCCCATTTCCCGGCTGATGGCCTCGTGCCACGCATCCGGGGTCTTGATTTCAGGTTTCTGGTAGTTGGGACCCACCGGTGCGCAGCCCCATGAAAAGGCGAAGGCCGCAAAAACCATGATAACTACGGTGGCATTCCTCGCATTTAACATGATCACCGCGTTAACCTTGTTAACCTTTTTGCCCAAGAAAAACACCGTGCAGCCTAAAATGGATTAAAAAGATATTTGAGATAACTCTCCGAGTGGATTTCAATCTGCCGCAGCAGAACCAGAAAATCGGGCGCTTCGCGGGTGAATACGGCCACCAGTCCACTGGCCCCGAAACGGACCGGATAATCCGGATGTTCTCCGGTCAGGTGAAGTCTCACCATAAAATCAAACCCGCCGCTAACGGAGCCTTCCGTGGGAATTAAACCACTGGGCACACCCTGGGCGTTACCGTTGGCCCAGATGACGCTCACCACTTTTGCGGGGAAAACCTTTCCGGGATACATGTCAAAGGCGATTTCCGCGTGATCTCCCTCTCTAACTCTCTGAATTCCCCGTTGGTTCATTTTGGCCGCAATCCAGTACTGCTCACTGTTGATAAAGGTCATCACCGGACTCTTGAGGCGGGTAAAGGCACCCGGATAGAGCTGCAGGTTGGAGACATAACCATCCGAGGGGGCGCGGATGATGGTATTGCTCAAGTGATATTTTGCGGTGGCCAGTTTGGCCAGGACTTTTGCGATCTCCGTGTGCTCATCTCCCACCTCGGAATCAAAGGCCAGCTGGGCCTCACGGACGGTCGCCGCATCCGCCTTGGTCTGAGCCTTCAGGGCCGCTACCCGCTGCTCAATCTGTTCAAGGTGGATTTTGCTTACGGCGTTTTTTTCAGCGGCCTTTCGAATCATATCGTATTTGGCTTTGGCCCCTTTGAGGGTCGCCTCGGTACGTGCCGCATCCGCACGGGCCTCCACAATCTTCTGGCCCAGCTTTTGGACATCGGTCCCGGCGGATGCCAGCAGCGCCTCATATTCATTGACCCTGTCCTGCCAGGGCTCAGGATCCATCTCGAAAAGCGGATCACCTTTTTTGATGGGCGTGTTGGAGGTAATAAAGACCTCCTTCACACGGCCCCCGTATTCGGGCGCCATCTGCACCACATAGGATTGAACGAAGGCCTCCTTGCTGTAGGGCGTGTATTGACCCAGCATGAGTATTTCCGTCAACACCGCCCCCACCCAGAGCCCGAAAACAATGAATTTCCAAAAAAGATTGAATTTCATTAATTTGAAATCGAAGAAAATCAGGCGGACAAGAAAAAAGTAGGCGATGGTAATCAGGAGTTCCATGGTGATTGGGTAATATCAGGCCTTTTGGTTTTCAACAGGGTCTGCTTCTTTTTCATTGGCTTCAGAGAGAGGCTTATCCGTCTCTTCAGGAAGTGCTGCCGGTAATTTATCATCGGTTTTGTCATACATGACCCCGATGACCGCCCCCGAGTAGGCCCAGACCAACGCCAGCATCCACAGGGGGAATATGATCAAGCCCAGTAGGGACGTGACCTCAATGGCCTTTTCCTGAGGATGGTTTCGTGCTTTGGCGACTTTCCCGGGGTAAGTATGGATTTTGATGATACCGAGAATAATGGTGATCACGGAAAAAAAGATCAGGAACAGAGAAATGTAGTCCAGTTTGGTCATAATTATAGAATAGGGGGTCGGGATATGTATTTTTGCCGACTTTCAGAAATCTATGCTATCATTACGGACAAAGCAATACAAGTATTTGAAAAATTGGTTCCTGATCCTCAATTTCTTCTGGAAGATGTTCACCTCTTGTTGCGTTAATGATTTTCAATTTTTTTATTTACAAGTGTCCGAAAAGCAGTTTAAATTGGCCCAAAAGCTTGACAAACATAAAACACAAATTCCTCTGTGCCATTATTTCGGATTCTATCTTTTTGACCGGCCGGAGCGATGGACAGTACGTAATTCGTTATGTCTACACTGAACTGTAATTGAGGTTGTAGGAATGAAATTTTCAAATAGACTTTCATTTGCTATTTTGGCAACAGGTCTGACCGTTTTGATTATATCATCGATCATGTTATACAAATTTAGCTATAGCACAATTATAAATTCACAGTTCATGCACACCAAATCCATTGCAGATGAAATCTCAGATGACATTAATTTTCTTCTTTTTGAAAAAGTTAAAACGGCTCTGACGCTGGCGAATACGCCCATCATAATAAAAGCTTTGGAGACAAGCAATCTTTCCTATTCCGATCTATCGGCTGAAAAAAGAAAAGAATCCATAAAACGCTTAAATGAAAAATGGGCTTCAACGAGAGACCCTGCTGACAATTTTATTCTAAGATTCACTGATAACAAAGTATCAGCCTTTCTAAAAAACCAGCAGAGCATCCTTAAAGGCGAGTATGGGGAAATCTTCCTTACAAATAAATTTGGTGCTTTAGTTGCATCAACTGGAAAGCTGTCAACACTTGCCCACGGGCATAAATACTGGTGGTTGGGGGCTTACCATAATGGAGAGGGGAAGATTTTTATTGATGACCGCGGCTATGATGACAGTGTTAGCGGATATGTCCTGGGCCTTGTTGTTCCCATCAGAAAAGGAAGGGAAATAATCGGCGTATTAAAATGTAACCTCAATATCCTTGGTAGTATCAGCGAATTGATATCCGGTGAAAAAAATCAATTACTCGGAAAACTCAAATTGGTCCGTTCCGGTGGGATGGTTGTCTTTGAAGAAGGTTTTGAACCGTTGAGCACAAAAGTCCATCGTTCCATCTTTGAAAAATTAAAAAGCAAGAAAAGCGGAACATTCATTATTAACGACTCCGGGGAAAAATATATTGTCGGGTGCTCAGAAATTGAGCTGACCAAAGGCGGGGAAGGATATGGTTTTGGGGGAACTTTTGAATCTATTGATCATAAAAAAGGGAACACAGGTGAGTCATGGTATGTTGTCTGTTCCCGTCAAATGAGCGTAGCCCTGATGCCTTTCACTAAATCAATCAAAACCATTGTTCTAATAGGTATTGCGATAATTTTGATTTTGGTATTCGTAGCTTACCTGATTGGTCGCAAAATTGCCAATCCCCTTTCAATACTCAATAAGGCTACGGAAAAGATTGGAAAAGGAGATTTTGAATACAGAATCGGCGTGACGCGAAAAGATGAATTTGGCAATTTGGCCGAATCATTCAACAATATGGCAAGTAAGCTTCAACAGACCACCACCTCTTTAGAACTGCTTGAAAATGAAGCTAAGCAAAGGCGGAAAGTGGAAGAAGGTTTCAAGGAGAGCGAAATAAAATATCGGCAAACATTTGAGACGAACATGGCAGTAAAGCTAATGATCGATCCCGAGAGTGGCGCCATTTTGGAGGCTAACGAGGCTGCCTGCAATTATTATGGGTATTCCAGGAGAGAAATGGAGACCTTGAAAATTTCGGATATCAATGCTCTGCCGCCAGAAGAAATCCATTCAGAGATGCAAAAGGCCAAGCGTGAAGAGCGATTATATTTTACCTTTCCTCATCGATTGGCGTCAGGGGAAATACGAAATGTTGAAGTTTATTCCGGGCCTGTAAATTTGGGAGAGAAAACCGTACTTTATTCTATTATTCATGATGTAACAGACCGCATAGAAGCTGAAAAAAGGATCCGGGAAAACGAAGAGAAGTACAAAAACCTTGTGGAGGAAAGCTTCGATGGAATCTTTATCCAAAAAGGCCCAAACATAATATTTACGAACAAGCGATTGAACGAGATGCTGGGATATGAGGATGGTGAGTTAATTGGCCGGAACCACTGGTTGCTATATCATCCTGACTATCAGAAATTAACGAGAGAACGGGCGCAGGCTCGTATGCGAAGAGAGGAAGTGGTGCATCGGTACGAAGTCAAATTACAGCGCAAGGATGGTACCTGTTTTTACGGGGAAATCAATGCTCGGGTAATCACATTTCCTTCTATTGAAGAGAGTGGAATACAGGTTTGGGTCAAAGACATTAACGAGAGCAAGCAGGCGGAAGAAGCACTACGGGAAAGCGAAGAAAAATATCGATTATTAGTGGAAAATCAAACCGATCTGTTGGTCAAGGTTGACCGGGAGGGAAAATTCCAGTTTGTGAGCCCTTCCTATTGCAGGCTTTTCGGTAAAACAGAGGATGAGTTGCTAAGTGAAACCTTCATGCCTCTCGTCCATCCGGATGATCAAGAATCAACCGTAAAGGAAATGAAGAAACTGTATCGCCCACCACATACGGCTTATATAGAACAACGGGCCATGACAAAGGATGGATGGACATGGCTTGCCTGGTTGGATACAGCCGTATTGGATGAAGAAGGGAATGTGACAGAGATTATTGGGCTGGGAAGAGACATTACCGATAAGAAACAAGCGGAAGCAGAAAGAGAAAGGCTTCAATCTCAACTACAGCAGGCCCAAAAAATGGAATCAGTCGGCACCCTAGCGGGAGGAATTGCCCACGATTTCAACAATATTTTGGCCATTATCCTCGGCAATGCGGAACTGGCTATTGATGATATTCCAGATTTTAATCCCGCAAGCGAGTCTTTAAAGGGAATTCATCGGGCTTCCATCAGGGCAAAGGATATGGTCCAGCAATTGCTGGCTTTCAGCCGCAAGAGCGAAGAAGAGAGTAAACCCTTGAATATGTCCCTGTCCCCCATCATTAAAGAATCTATGAAGATGCTCAGGTCTGCTATTCCCACCAGTGTGGAATTTAAACAGCACGTTTCTGATGATCCATGCAATATCCTGGGTGATCCCGTTCAGATCAATCAGATTATGATGAATTTGGTCACCAACGCAGCCGACGCCATGTCCGAAGAAGGGGGTCTTCTGGAAGTGACCCTTGAAAAAATGATGCTTCAGGAGGAAAAATTTTGTTTTGATTGGGTTCTGCCCCCTGGTGCCTACGTCAGGCTGAAAGTGAGGGATACGGGGGAAGGGATGTCGCCGGAAATCATGGCCCGAGTCTTTGATCCCTATTACACCCGCAAGGAAGTCGGCAAGGGCACAGGAATGGGTCTTTCGGTGGTTCACGGTATCGTGAAAAGACATGGTGGGGGTATCCGGGTTGAGAGTGAACCCGGGAAGGGAACGCTCTTTGAGATCTATTTCCCCGCACTGGAAAAAGCGGCTCCGGAAGAAAAAGAGCCCGAGGGAGAAATCAAAGGGGGTTCTGAAAGAATCCTCTTTGTGGATGACGAAGAGTCCATGGTGAGTCTGAACCGCCAGCGTCTGGAGCGGTTGGGCTACGTTGTCAAAAGCACCACAAAACCTGTGGAGGCCCTGGAATGGTTTAGAGCAAATCCAGATCAGTTCGATGTTATCATCACCGATATGAGTATGCCGAAAATGACGGGAGACAAGCTGGCCAAAGCGATCCTGGCAATTCGACCTCATATGCCGGTGATTATCTGTACAGGATACAGTGAACGGATATCTGAAAAGAAAGCGGCGGCTCTCGGTGCCCGAAAATATATTGAGAAGCCCATAGAAAACCGGAATCTGGCTTCAGCATTACGAGAGGTATTGGATGAGAAATAACTCGTAGGATCAGTCCGATTTTTCTAGAAGTCTAATTGCGGGATTCCTATTATTGTTCCGCTTAAAAGCTGAAAGGCACACCTCCGAATCGTCACCATTTAAGGGCCTCGGCAAAAAATAATTGCGCAAGATTGCGCCGTATTTTGGTTCGTATACAAGGCGCATCTACCAGTGCATATTTGTGGATATGCGCAGGTGGATGTAACGCAGTAGACGGGCCAAAGGACAAGAAAGATTGTGTAATTATTTTTTGCCGAGGCCCTAAGGTCTCTGCGAAACCCGGGAAGGCATCTGAGAACAAACAACTCTATTCTTGCCCTGACCAAAACATGTGGTGTCTGCCGGTTTTGTGCTGATAAACTCTCGGAAACCATATGGACCTGTTGAATGTTAAAATTTTTTCAACCCTCTTCATCGCCATTTTCGTCACGGCCACGGGCGCGGGTTTTGTGGCACCGTTGCTCCCCATTTATGCCCATGAACTGGGAGCAGGGGGATTTCAGATCGGCTTGGTTTTCGGCGCCTTTTCTCTTACCAGAGCCCTTTTCGTTTCTTACTTTGGCAAGCTCTCCGATCGAAAAGGGAGAAAGCCCTTTATCACCATGGGACTTTTTCTATATTTTCTGGTCTCCCTTTTTTACGCCGCATCAAACAGTATCGAGGCATTGATCCTGCTTCGGCTGGGGCAGGGTTTCGCATCGGCCATGGTGCTTCCGGTGGCACAGGCCTATGTGGGAGAAATGATCCCGCCAAACCAGGAGGGTCGTCTTATGGGGTTGTTCAACATCTCCCTTTTTGGCGGGCTGAGCGCGGGACCCGTCATGGGCGGTCTGGTTAAAGACTGGCTCGGCATTCAGGCATCTTTCATGGGCATGGGGATCTTGACGCTGGTGGGTTTTCTTCTCTGCCTTATCCTGCTTCCCGCTGAGCGCGTCACAAAAAGTGAAACAACCGGCGCCCTGAAAAAGCCGGTTGACTACATGGACTTGATCAAGAACCCGTCGGTGCTTTCAATTTTTACCTTTCGCACCTGTTTTACAACCTGCATCGGCATTACCTGGGCCTTTTTGCCGCTAGTGGCCGGCACCCGTCTGGAACTCTCCAGTTCCGCCATCGGCCTGGTGGTCATGGTAAATGTGCTGATCAGCGGTCTGCTCCAGGCTCCCATGGGATATGCCGCGGACCGTTTCAGCAAGCAGACCCTGATCCTCTTTGGCGGCGTTCTGGGACTTGTTGCCATGTTGTGCCTGGGCCGTGCCGAGTCTTTTACCCAGTTGATGGTCATCAACGGTATTCTGGGTTTGGCAGGGGGTGTTTCCCTACCCGCCATCATGGCCATCGGGGTCATTGAAGGGAAGCGGTCCGGGGCCATGGGATCGATCATGGGTCTTCTCGCCCTCGGGCACAGCATTGGGATGCTTGCGGGGCCCCTGCTGGGAGGGCTGCTCCTTGACTTTTTCAGTTTCGGAACCATATTCATCTCCGGAAGCGCGATCATGGCAGTGGGTACAATCATTTTCTGGAGGCACCGTCAGGCATGAAAGTTTCATCGGGCAGTTTTGAAGTGGATCTTTTTTCATCGGAAGTGGATGGGGAGGACCACCCCTACGCAAGCCAGTTCAAGGATATGCTGGAATCTGTGGCCGGGCAGTACGGGTGTCAGCTGATGTCGTTTAAAGTCCAAAAGGGGATTGTTACATTTTCTTTTGACAGCGACGAACTCAACAGTGAAATTCTGGATTTGTTGAAAAAATGACATCAAAAATCGCCCTTGGAAATGTGGCCATCGTACTGGTTCAACCTCAGATTCCCGAGAATATCGGGGCCGTAGCCCGCGCCATGCACAATATGGGCCTAAATCGGTTGGTACTGGTGAACCCCAAAAACTGCGACCTGGACCGTATGTCCAAAACAGCTACGGGAAGTTCCACCAAAGTGCTGGAAGGGATGGAAATTTATGTAAACCTGAGGGAGGCACTTGCGCCCTTTCAATACCTGGTGGGCACCACCGCACGTATCGGCGCTTCGAGACCGGCCCTGGCCCGGCCCGGGTCACTGGCCAGAAGACTGATCCCCATTTCCCAGGACAATCTCGTGGCCATTCTGTTTGGTCCCGAAGACCGGGGGCTTAGCAACGACCAACTCCGTTTCTGCCACACCATTGCCACCGTTCCCACAGCT
Source organism: Desulfobacteraceae bacterium (assembly GCA_016844935.1). GTDB lineage: Bacteria > Desulfobacterota > DSM-4660 > Desulfatiglandales > Desulfatiglandaceae > NaphS2. The sequence goes on from JAERTK010000311.1 coordinate 11,500, forward strand.
TCCTTTTCATCCCTCAACCTGGCCCAGGCGGTGATGATTTTCTGCTACGAGTTGCTCCTGGCAACGGACCGGCCACGTCAAGACACCCCCGTTCCCCGCTTGGCCAACAGCTTCGAACTGGAGGGGATGTACGATCATTTGAGGGAAATACTGTCAAAAATCGGGTTCCTGGATCCCCAGAATCCCGAACACTGGCTCTTGAATATTCGTCGATTTCTCGCAAGGATCCCAATGCGGGCCAGGGAAGTACGCATTATTCGGGGGGTTTGCCGCCAGGTGGACTGGTACGTATCCCAGTTTGACGGCACTGAAAAGAAGAAATAACAGTGCAAATAGCTGCCAGGCGCCTTACACCAGAAGACCATCCCAATCAATGGTCTTGAACGTGCGGTGAAGGAAGTGGTCGTCTTTTACTTTGTGAAACGTCAAGTTGGCAAAAAACTCCCCTGCAACATCCGCCACCGCTTCAATGGGTATCACCTGGTCTTCGGTACCATGGTAAATGCTGACCGGAATGGAAATCTTGCCGGGTTTTACGGGCGCATGCCGAATCATATGAATGGCGGGCGCCAGGAGAATCAGATTTTTGACCCTGGATTCGTTTTCCATGGCAAACAGGGCGCCCATAAGTCCGCCGAAACTGGATCCCACAATCCGGATATGCGATTTTTCCGAAAGAAAACCATCGAGAGCTGAAAGCCTTTCAGGAAGCGAACCCACAAATGTGGGGATGATCATACCCGGAAACTTTTCACGAAAAAAAACAGACTTCGTTCCTTTATTGCTGCTTTCCAGTCCATGAATAAAGATCCTGCAGACTGAATCCGTCATCCGCATCCGATCTCCCGCTTCCGCTGGTTTTCCTCTGCTTTAGAAATTTCTTCTTCGGAGGGCTTGCGAACCACCAGCACTTCCCCTTCCATGAGTGCGGAGATGCCAGCCAAGGGTTTGTTGAAATCCACAAGAACCGTATCATCATTAATTTCAAGCACTTTAAATTCCACCAGGGAACCCATTTTCATCTGGCGATAGTATTCACCTTCCCGAACCCGCTGTTTGAGCAACCCTTCTTTGGGGATCTCACGGATCAGATCGGTGTCATGTTCTCCGTAAAGTTCACCGGGCGGGATCACCAGACTGAACTGAAAGCCTGCCGTGGCCCCTTCCAATGCCTTTTCAAGGGTGGCGACCTGATGCTCCACCCCGTAAATAAACTCGAATTCCTGCCGAACGGGCTCCTGGATTTGGCCCGCAGGCAATTGAGCCGCTATTTTAAGGCGTATGGTCACGGCGCATAATTTTTCTATTCGTTCCATATCCGCACCTCACTTGATTTCCAGCACTTCAAATTCCTGAACACCCCGGGGTGTTTTGATCTTGACTTCATCACCGATCTCCCTTCCTATGAGACCCATTCCCAGGGGGCTCTTGATGGAAATGCGTCCATTTTCGGGATCCGATTCATAGGGCCCCACAAGCTGATAGGTAATTTCTTTATCGGTGCGTAGGTCGTACAACAGGATGGTACGGCCGAACACCACGCGATCCGTGGGACCTTCATTCACATCAATAACGTCCGCCTGGCCGATAGCGGTCTCGAGTTCGTTGATTTTAGCGGCGATAAATCCCTGTTTTTCCTTGGCTGCGTGATACTCGGCGTTTTCGCTGAGGTCTCCGTGGGCGCGAGCCGTGGCTATGGCTTTGATGTTGTTTGGTTTCTCTGTTTTTTGCAGATAGAGCAGTTCCGCTTTCAGCTTTTTCAACCCATCTGCCGTGATCGGCATTTTTTCCATTGTTTTTAACTCCGTTTCATCTTATGAGACAATTTTTAAGCTTCTTGTCCTTGTTTTACAGTATACCGTAACCCGAAAATTACCCACCAAGCCCCAGGAACACACCGCCCT
>JAERTK010000312.1 GCA_016844935.1 Desulfobacteraceae bacterium
ATGGGTTCTGCCCTTCTCCCAATGGCTGTAGACGGTGGCTTTAATAGAAGGGATATCTTCTTCAGTAATAGTCCTTTTTCTGACGGTAATGGGCAACATGTCCATCGTATATCAGAAAGGTTCAGCGGACGCCAGCAAAAAATGAACAGTGGTCAAAAATAATTCTGGGAGAGACCCAGAGGGCACACAGTTGATCAGATTTTTGGGTTGAAATGAAAAAAGATGGGTTGAAAACCGGCGCAAAGTCGGGCAGTTTGTAGTATTAAATTACCTCATTATGGGGAATTTGTTTGAAAAAGATAATTGACCAAACAGAACAAAAGGATAATAGTAGGGGCCGTTTCAAAAGTAAGGATGAAATATGACAAAATAAGATGAGAGGGGAGTTCTCATTATGATTTCACAGGCTGCCGCCCATGACTTGCGGGCTGTTTTAGAAAATGTATGGTACCTGGATGAACCGGAGGACATCGCCACCTATTCCTACGACGGGTTTCTGCCGGAATTCACGCCGGATGCGGTCTTGGTCCCCGAAAATGTGGAACAGATCGCAAGCATCATGAAAATCGCCAACGAATACAAATTCAACATCATTCCCAGGGGGGCCGGCACCAATATCTGCGGCAGCTCGGTGGCGCGGGAAGGCGGCGTCATCATGGCCTTTCACCGCATGAACAAGATCCTTGAGATTGACCGGGAAAGCATGTGTGCAGTGGTCCAGCCGGGCGTGGTGAACGGGGATCTGCAAAAAGAGCTGGCCAAATACAACCTCATGTATCCTCCGGACCCGGCCAGCATGTATGTCTCCACCATCGGGGGGAACGTTTCCCTGAACGCAGGCGGACCCCGGGGCGTCAAGTACGGCGTCACCCGGGACTACCTGCTGGGGCTGGAAGTGGTGCTTCCCTCGGGGGAAATCATCAAAACAGGCGGTAAGACCCTCAAGAACGTCAGCGGCTACGATCTGACACGGCTTCTGTGCGGGTCTGAGGGAACCCTGGGTATTTTCACCGAAATTACATTGCGGCTGGTACCGCTCCCCCCCGCCAAAACCACCCTTCAGGCCGCTTATGGGGACCTGGATGATGCCGCCACAACCGTCACCGCCATCCTGGCCGCGGGGATGGTCCCCACCACCCTCGAACTCATGGACCGAACGGTGCTGGATGTCATCAGCGATTACGGCGGCGCGCAGTTTAACCCGGATACCGAAGCCCTGCTGCTCATCGAAGTGGACGGAGACGAGGACCTGGTCGACGCCCAGGGCGAACGGATCGAGGCCCTCTGCCGTGAAAAAGGGGCCATGGCCGTGGATCGGGCCCAAACCCCCGAGGAAGCGGAAAAGCTGTGGCAGGCCCGTCGAACGGCTTTTGGCGCCGTTGCCAGCATGCGACCCAACTGCATTGTTGAGGATGCCACCGTGCCGGTCAAGAGACTTCCCGAAATCATTCGGAAAGTGGTGCAGCTGACCCAGAAATACGACCTTCAGATCGCGGTCCTGGCCCATGCGGGGGACGGCAACCTGCACCCCCTGATCATGACGGACCTCCGCGATAAAGAAGAGATGGGCCGGGTGGACCAGATGCTGGAGGAGCTGTGTGAAGCAGCCATTTCAATGGGTGGGACCCTTTCAGGGGAACACGGCATCGGCATCGCCAAGGCCCGGTTCATGGGGATGGAGTTCAGCGAAACCGCCCTGGACCTCATGCGGGGCATCAAACGGGTTTTTGACCCCAACAACATCCTGAACCCGGGCAGCTTTCTATAGCCCTTACACCGTAAAAGGGAATATAATATGCGAATGGATCTCATCTCTCCTGAATTTGACCAATGCATCAAATGTGGCCTTTGCCTGGCCAACTGTCCCATCAACCATGAACTTTTCCTGGAAAAATACACCCCGAGAGGGAAAATTCAACTGGCCAGGGCATACGGCAGGGGAGACGCCGCCATCACCGATCATTACCGGGACATATTCGCCAGATGCCTCCTGTGCGGTGCCTGTTCCGTGACCTGCCCCAGCGGTGTTGATCTGACAATGGTGTTTAACCACATGCGGAAGGAAATCACTGAAAAACGAGGGGGCTTTCCTTCCATGAAACCGGCCGTCGACTCCCTGATGGTCCACCACAATATTTCCAGTGAGGACAACGAAGAAAGGGGCGACTGGCGGGAGGATATGGATAACCTCCCCCGCCACCAGTACCGGAAACCCAAAGCAAAGGTGGCCTATTTCGTGGGGTGCGTGGCGTCTTTTTTTCCCATGGCCCAGATTATCCCCCAGAATATGGTTCGGATCCTCTCGGCGGCCAATGTGGATTTCACCATTCTGGCGGGGGACGAATGGTGTTGCGGCTTTCCGCTTATGGGAGCGGGTACAGAGAAAAATATGGACAAATTCGTGCAGCACAATGTCGAAAAAGTACGTTCACTTGAAGCCGAAAGTGTTCTCTTTTCATGCCCCTCGTGCCATCGCATGTGGCGGGAACACTATCCCAACGATTTCAAACTGTTTCACGCCACCCAGTTCATTGAACAGTTGATCGACGAAAATACCCTTTCCTTCAATGAAATCCCCGGGTCCGTGACCTATCATGATCCCTGCGATCTGGGTCGAAACGGGGGGGAATACGATGCACCCCGGAGAATTTTAAACGCCATTCCGGGCCTTGACCTGGTTGAAATGGAAAACGTCCGCGCGGGGAGCATCTGTTGCGGGGGCGGGGGGAACCTGGAGATGACGGATCCGGTCCTTTCGGGCAAAGTGGCCCACAGAAAAATCCATGAAATACGGAAAACCGGCGCTGAAACGGTGGTGACCGCCTGCCAGCAATGCGTGAGAAGCATCAAAGGCCGTGTCAGGCGGGAGAAACTGGATCTAGAGGTCATTGATATTACCACGGTGGTGGCCCGGGGGCTTTCCCATGTCTAGGGCTGGAGAAGAGAATTACCCCACGGGTATTTCCGGAAAGACACACCCTCCGGGCTATTTATCGTGGATCGTCTGGGGGCTGGGCGCCGCTTTTTACCTGAGCGGATTTTATCAGCGGGTGGCGCCCGCGGTCATGACCGATTACCTGATGGCCGACTTTCAAATAGGCGCTGCGGCCTTGGGGAACCTGTCCGCCTACTATTTCTACAGCTATGTGGCCATCCAGATTCCCACCGGTATTCTGGTGGATGCCTGGGGGCCCCGGAAACTGCTCACCGCAGGCGCTTTCGTCGCGGCCTTGGGCGCCTTTCTGTTTTCGGCAGCTCCCACCATCCTGGTGGCCAACATCGGTCGTCTCCTCATCGGCGGTTCCGTGGGCGTGGCCTGGATTTCCCTCCTGAAACTTTCAATGCACTGGTTTCCACCCCAACGCTTTGCCATGACCAGCGGCCTGGCCCTCTGCTGTGGTCTCGTGGGGGCTGTATCCGCCGGTGTGCCTTTGCGCATCCTCATTGACCAGTTCGGATGGCGACCGATCATGCTGGCTTCAGCTGCCGTTTCCGTAATCATCGCCATATCTCTCTGGATTGTCGTCCGGGATGACCCAAGAGAAAAAGGTTACGCCGGTTTCATCTCTTCTGAAACCGGGTCCAGCCTTTCCGTTTCGTCTCTTTTGTCCGGCCTGTTGAAAGTCCTGACCTACAAAAACACCTGGATCATCGCCATTGCCCCCAGCGGCATCGCCGGGTCGACGCTGGCCTTTTCCGGGTTGTGGGGTATCCCTTTTCTGACCACCCATTACGGCCTGACCCCCGCGAAAAGTGCCGCACTGACCTCTCTGCTGCTGCTCACCTGGGGGCTCGGGGGACCGGTGGCCGGTGCCCTGTCAGACCGCATTGGCCGAAGAAAACCGATCTACATAGGGGGCGCTTTCGTGGCGTGTGCCTGCTGGTATCTGATCCTGTTTGTCCCTCACCTTCCCCTATGGCTTCTGACCCTGCTTATCATCGTGCTGGGCCCTGCCTCGGGGGTCATGATTTTGAGCTTTGCATTTGCCAAGGAGTCGGTTCCCTTATCCCTGTCGGGAACGGTATCGGGCGTTGTCAACATGGGTGTCATGTCCGGTCCCATGATCCTCCAACCTTCCATGGGATGGATTCTGGACAGCAAATGGAGCGGTTCCTTTGAATCGGGGGTCAGGATTTATGCGCTTGGGGCCTACAAATCCGCATTTATCCTCATGATGGCATGGTCCATCATGGCCGCCATACTCATCTGCTTTTCAAAGGAGACCCACTGCAGGCAAATGATCAAAATTGATTAAAACTCTGTCAAACTCCATCTTATTACTCTGTGCCAACAGGGGTTTTGAAACATGCTATACAACCATTAAAGTATTCCTCCATGCTTGTTTAATCATTTTTTTTACTTTTCTAACAAAAACACATTGACCTATGGTGTGATTTTCAGGCAAAATGGAGGCCGTATGTAATTTTCGAGGTAAAATGGCTAAAGGTGTAGCCGTGCTGTTTGCGAAAAATGGGCGGCCGAAAACTTAAAAGGGCTTTTTGCTCAAAATTCTAAAGGAGGAAGAATGATGAAGAGAAACAGCTTTTGGAAGATTCTTTTGTTTGGAGTACTGGCGTTGTCTCTGGGCGCCTGTGCTACCACAAAACCGTTGGCGCCATTCAATGCCGTTGACCTCAATCCCATGTTGACCAGCGGGGATTATGTGCTCAAGGCCAACAATTTCACGGTGATCCTTGATAAATCCGGATCCATGGGCGAAATGTACAAAGGAAAACAAAAACTGGATTGTGCCAGGGATCTGGCCAGTGCATTCAACCACACCGTTCCCAATGCCAATCTCACAGGCGCACTCAGAATGTTCGGCAAGAAAGCGAATGTGCAGCCGGCGGGAACAGATCTTCTCTGGGGTCCGGCAGCCCAAAACGCCGGCGCACTGGACGCGGGCTTGAACCAGGTCGGATTCAGCAACGGCGACAGCCCCTTGAACCTGGCACTGGATGCCACGGCTAAGGATTTTCAATCCGCTCAGGGCAACATCGCAGTTGTCATTTTTACGGACGCGAACAAAGAAGTCATGAATTATGCAGCCGTAAAGAAATCCGTCATGAACCTCAAAAGCCAGTTCGGCGACCGGATCTGCATCTATCCCGTGCTCATCGGTAACGACAAAGAAGCCGCCAAGTTCCTGGCTCAGGTGGCGGATGACGGCGGATGCGGATTCATGGCGAAGGGTGACGATATCGCCTCCGGCCAGGGCATGGCCGATTTCGTGGCCAACGTCTTCCTGCAGAAAGCACCGGTCGTTGAAGTCGTGGAGGTCTGTGTGGATCCTGACGGCGACGGCGTGTGCGATCCCGCTGACAAGTGCCCCGGAACCCCCAAGGGTGCAAGGGTCAACAAGTTCGGATGCTGGGTATTGGTGGACGTGCTGTTTGATTTCGACAAATACAACATCAAACCCCAGTACTACCAGTTCCTGGATAAGGCCGCCAGGGTATTCGAGGCGAACCCCTCCATCAGAGTGGAGATTCAGGGCAATACCGACAACATCGGTACCGCCAAGTACAACATGAAACTCTCCCTGGAGCGCGCAAAATCCGTCATGCAATACCTGATCAACAAAGGCGTTTCCGCGAACAGGTTGAGCGCCAGGGGCTTCGGATTTTCACGTCCCATCGCCACCAACGACACAGCGGAAGGACGCGCCCTGAACAGGCGGGTTGAGCTGACGCCCATGCCGTAAGTCGTGTTTAACCATTAACCCAGAACAAACATGGGGGTCGGGCAAACAATGTGCCCGACCCCCATTTCTTTTCGTTTCCGGTTATTCTTTGGGTCGTACCGATAAAACCGGACAGGGCGCCTGCCTTACAACACGGTCCGTGGTTGAACCCACCAACAGTGACTCCATAACACTGTGCCCCCGGACACCCAGAACAATCAGATCCATTTTATTCACCACGGCATATTTCGTGAGTTCATCGGAAGGATGCCCTGCCAGGAGCAGTGTTTCCGGTGTACACCATTGCTTTGCTTCTTCCGGCACCATTCCTTCCAGTTTCCGGGTCAATTCATCCCGCAAACCTTCCAGATCCGGATCAGGCACACCCACCGCCTGGGTCAACATGCCTTTATAGACCGTCGGTTCGAGTACGTGGGCCAGATACAACTCCGTTTGAAATTCCTGGGCCAGGCTGATCCCATACTGCACCGCCAGATCGGAATCGGCGGAAAAATCACACCCCACCAGAATTCTTTTGAGTTTCATATCCGCCATGGCGGGGGCCGCCGGCTCCCTTTCCAGACTGCGCACGATATACATGGGACAGGGGAGCGTCCGCATTAAACGCTCCGTCACCGATCCCAGGATCAGCCGTTTCAATCCGGAACGGCCGTGGGTGGCGGACACCACCAGATCGGCCCCTTTTTCTTTTGCAATATGGGCGATTTCATCAGCCGTATGCCCCACCGATGTCAGCGATTCCCAAGTAATGTCCGTATCACCTATCAAATCCTGCAGGTGCTCGTGGGCATAATCGGTGATCTTGGTCTCCAGCATCAACGGATCAGAAAACCCCTCGCCATACATGGCAACCGAAGACAGATCAATCACATGGCACAAATACAGTTTAGCGCCGAACTCCTTGGCCAGTGCGACCCCAAAAGGGATGGCGCGATTTGAAAAGTCAGAAAAATCGGTGGTGCAAACGATGGATTTGATGTGAACTTTCATGGCAAGCCCTCCTTTCTATGGTTAAAGGCGACCGTTTCCGCTATCTTTTCATGGCCTGCTTCAACTCGAAGACCAGGTCATCATATTTCCGGCTATTGGGATTGAGGTCCTGGGCCATGATCGCATCCCGCAACGCCATGTTCATATCTCCAATTTCAGCCCAGGCCCGAGCCCTTCCATAGTAATCTTTCGACGAACGGGGTCTGATATCGATAGCGATGGAAAAGTCATTGATCGCTTCTTTATATCTCCCGGTCTGGAACTTGGACCATGCCAGACTGTTATAAATGGTCGGCAGCTCTTTACGCTGTTCTCCGTACTTCAGAGCACTATCGTAGTCCCGTATGGCCTCAGTATAGCCTTTTTTGTAAAACCACGCATCTCCACGCGCTTTGTAAAGGTTGAACACCCCGTATTCCAATTTCGGTGTGCGCGCAGGCACTTCCATGCTGGAATCGTAAATCTGGGGGATGTATTTTCCCATGGGGTCCCTGCCCGCCACGAGCTGGAGTCCCGTATCGAAATCTTTGATGGCAAAATCATAATCCCGAAGCTTATAATAGGCCAGACCCCGGTTGTAATACACCACATAATTGTCCATGCCCTCGGGCGCCATTTCCAAAACTTTTGTGAAATCATTTACGGCCCGGTCGTATTCCCCTTTCTGGTACCAGGCAATTCCTTGATTGTAGAAATCGTCCGCGTATCGATTGTAACCACTCCCGGTGCATCCTGAAAAAAAGAACACCAACAAAATCAGAACCCAAAAAGATCTTCCGTTTGCCATCTTTCTTCTCCTCATTTCCTTGGCCATCATATGGGTTAGGGTCGCAATGGGGAATGCAGGCAGAATAACCCCCGGCAAATAGCCCCCTGTTGCAAGATTCCAGAATCTGGATATTATCAGACCTGCACAGGGAAGGGCAATCAATTTCAGCACACACACCAGAACAATAAGCACCTCGGCAAAAAAAGCATTCACCCAATGTTGACTAAATAAAGATTCTCAAGTATAAAGATGGATTTTATTCGATTAATTCAAGGGTCTTCCTTCTTATTGTAGATAGAAACAGCCAGAGGAATTTAATGACTTGGAAAGAACGGACATATTGTGGCGCACTGACCGCTTCTGATGCAGGAAAATCCGTCCTGCTCATGGGCTGGGTCGACGCCATCCGGGACCATGGAAACATTCTTTTTTTTCACCTGAGGGACGTACGCGGTATCATCCAGGTGGTTTTTGATCCACAAAAAGACAGGGTCAGTTATGATTTGGCTTCTTCCATACGGGAAGAGTATGTCATTGAAGTTCGAGGCCGGGTCACCCTGAGGGATAAAGCGTCCCAAAACCCCACCCTCATGACGGGCCAAATTGAAATTCTCGCCAATGGCTTGAAAATATTATCCAAATCGAAAACCGTACCCTTTCAGATTAGTGAAAAGGCCATGGTGTTTGGCGAAGAGGTTCAGGCCGGCCCCGAAAATGTGGACGAAGAAATAAGGCTCAGATACCGATACCTGGACCTCCGGCGACCATCCGTACAGGATGTTTTTAAAAAAAGATACCGGATCATCAAATGTATCCGGGATTTCCTGGATCCCTTAAACTTCATTGAAATCGAAACGCCCTTTCTGACCCGAAGCACGCCTGAGGGCGCGAGAGACTACCTGGTTCCCAGCAGGGTTCATGAACGAAAATTTTATGCCCTGCCCCAATCGCCCCAGCTGTTCAAACAGATCCTCATGATCGGCGGCATGGACCGGTATTTCCAGATCGCACGATGTTTCAGGGACGAAGACTTAAGACCCAATCGGCAGCCAGAGTTTACCCAGCTGGATCTGGAAGCGTCCTTCATTGACGAGGAATTCATCTACGAAACCATTGAAGAATTGACTGCCAGAATGTTTGCCATTGGTGGGATATCCCTCCCGAGACCTTTTCCACGCATGACCTACGAAACAGCAATGAATCTGTATGGAACCGATCGGCCCGACCTCCGTTTCGACATGGCCTTTGTGGATGTGACGGGTATTTTTAAAAACACGGACTACTCCATATTCCGTCAGATCATCAACAAGGGAGGAGAAATCAGGGGATTTTCCGTCAAAGACCCAGGCGGTATGCTCAGTAAAAATATCCTGCAAAATGATTACGCGAAAACCATCGTGCCACGACTGGGCGCCAAAGGATTGAGCTGGATGAAGGTGGTTGACGGAAAACTGCAATCCAATATCGTCCAGTTTTTCAGCCTTGGGGAACAGGAAAGGCTGCTGAAATGTTTCGAGGCGAGGGATGGAGACGTCCTCATGATGATTGCCGATGAATCCGGCGATCTGGTCAAAAAAGTGCTGGGCAGACTTCGCAATCATGTGGCCGAGAGGCTGAACCTGATTCCCAAAGATCACTGGCGGCCTCTGTGGGTCACGGATTTCCCACTTTTTGAGTTAAAAGATGACCAGATCGGCTCTCAACATCACCCTTTTACCATGCCCGACCGGGTGGATTTTGATCCCGATGACGTGGGTGCGCTTCAAGCTCTCAACTCAAGGGCATATGACCTGGTCATGAATGGTGAAGAACTGGGCGGCGGCAGCATCCGTATCCACAGAATGGAAGTTCAGAAGAAAATTTTTCAGGCCCTGGGCTTGAGCCGGGAAGAAGCTGACGCCAAATTCGGTTTTTTCCTGAAGGCCCTGGAATACGGCACCCCACCCCATGCGGGACTGGCCCTGGGTCTGGATCGTGTCATCGCCATGATTTTGGGCACACCTTCCATACGGGATGTGATTGCCTTCCCCAAAAACCGTAAAGCTTTCTGCCCTTTGACCGAAGCCCCTTCAAAAGCGGACAACACCCAGCTCGAAGAATTGGGTCTTCATCAATTTTCCGGAAAAGAATTGGAGAATGCTCAGTTGTCATCGACGAACGAAAACCCCGCTTCCATCAACAGGGTACCATCTCAAAAAATCTCCGGTGAAGAGGTCCATCACGTGGCCAAACTGGCCCGTTTGGACCTTTCCGAGCAGGAAACCGATTTCTTCCAGAAGGACCTCAATTCCATTCTGGACTACGTGGAAACCTTAAAAAATCTGAATACGGATCGCGTTCCCCCCATGAGCCACGTTCTTAAAACGGACAACGTCTGGCGGGAAGATCTGCCTGAAGGCAACAAAGAAACAGACCCCTTGCTTAAAAACGCCCCCATGCGGGAGAAGGGCTACTACAAAGTGCCAAAGATATTGGAAGGTTAGAGAATTGGAAAGTCAAACCACAGAACTATGTGACAATAGCGCAATGGAACTGGCCCGTTTGCTGAGGAAGGGGGACATCAGCGCCAGGGAAATCACCGAGTCGGTTTTCGGAAGGATTGGTGAACGGGAAGAAACCATCAATGCCTTTATCACCACCACCCGGGAAATTGCCTTCAAACAAGCTAAGGAAGCTGATGCAAGATTCCGTCAGGGCGGCGACATTCCCCTTTTGACCGGCATCCCCGTTGCGGTCAAAGACCTCCTCTGCACAAAAGGGATCAAAACCACCTGCGGAAGCAAGATCCTTGAGAACTTTGTTCCCACCTACAATGCCACCGCTGTTAAGAATGTTCTAGACGCCGGCGCCGTTTTGGTGGGGAAAACCAACATGGATGAATTCGGCATGGGGTCCTCAACAGAAAACAGCATTATGGGCCCCACCAAAAACCCTCTTGATCCCAAACGGGTGGCCGGGGGCTCCAGCGGCGGTTCGGCGGCAGCGGTTTCTTCCGCTGAAAGCATTTTGGCTCTCGGCACGGATACGGGAGGCTCCATCCGCCAGCCGTCCGCGTTTTGCGGTGTCACCGGTATCAAACCCACCTACGGCAGGGTTTCCCGGTACGGTTTAATCTCCTATGCTTCCTCATTGGATCAAATAGGCGCCATCGGGAAAACGGTTGAGGATTGTGCCATGATGCTGGATGTCATCTGTGGTCATGATCCGCTGGATACCACGTCCGCCAATGTGGCAAAACCGGATTTTAAGGCGGCTATCAAAGAGGATTTGGAGGGCATCCGGATCGGAATTCCTGAAGAATTCTTTTCGGAAGGGCTCGATTCACGAATCAAAGAGAAAGTGCTGACAGCCATCGGTCTTATGGAAAAAAACGGGGCACGGGTTGTTCCCATCAACCTTCCGCACAGTCCTTATGCGGTCAGCACCTACTATCTCATCGCCACCGCTGAAGCGAGCAGCAACCTGGCCAGGTATGACGGCGTCAAGTATGGTTTCAGAAACGGGGTGGATATGGCCGACTGCATGGAAATGTATGAGAAAACCCGAACCGAAGGGTTCGGAATGGAGGTCAAACGGCGTATCATGCTGGGGACATACGTTCTCTCCGCAGGCTATTACGATGCCTATTATCTGAAGGCCCAGAAGGCCAGGACCTTGATCAAAGAAGATTTTGACGAGGCCTTCAAAACGGTGGATTGCATCATGACCCCGGTTTCCCCCTGCCTGCCCTTTACTCTGGGTGAAAAGATGACCGATCCTTTGCAAATGTATCTGGTGGATATCTACACGGTTTCCCTCAACTTGGCGGGACTGCCCGGCATGAGCCTTCCGTGCGGCACCGTAGACGATCTGCCGGTGGGCCTTCAAATCGTGGGAAACCATTTTGATGAAGAAATGGTCCTTCGGGTGGGAGCGGCCTATGAGCGGATAGCCTTTTCAAACAGGAATCACAACCATGGAATATGATGCTATTATTTGCTTTGAAACACATGTTGAACTGAAAACCGAAACAAAACTATTCTGTGGTTGCAGGGTGGCCTACGACATCCCTCCCAACACTGAGGTTTGTCCGGTTTGTACGGGACAGCCGGGGGCCCTTCCCGTCCTCAATAAAAAAGCCGTGGAGTACGCCATCCGGGCAGGGGTTGCCCTGGACTGCACCATAAACCAACGATCGCGGTTTGCCCGAAAAAACTACTTCTACCCTGATCTTCCCAAAGGGTATCAAATCTCTCAGTATGAGCTTCCATTTTGTGAAAACGGGTGTCTTGAAATCACGGGTGATAATGGAAATCCGTACCCAGTTGGCATCAAACGGATTCACCTTGAGGAAGACGCCGGGAAACTGGTGCACTCCTCCGATTCCTTCGATGACGCCGACTACAGCCTGGTGGACTACAATCGAAGCAGCGTGCCCTTGCTTGAAATTGTGGGAGACCACGAACAAAACCCCTTACGTTCCATCCAGGAGGCCCGAACCTACCTTGAAAAGTTGCGGCAGATCCTCCGCTACATCGGCATCAGTGACTGCAAAATGGAAAAAGGACAGCTTCGGTGTGACGTAAACCTCTCAATCCGCCCCAGGGGAGCCAAAGGATTCAACAACCGGACCGAGGTCAAAAACATGTCCTCGTTTAGGTTCATGATGGAAGCACTGGAATATGAAATGAAGCGGCAGGCAGAAATCCTGGAATCGGGCGGCGCCATTGAACAGGAAACGCTCCTCTTTGATGAAGTAAAGCACATCACCCGTCCCATGCGGAGCAAGGAAAACGCCCCGGACTACCGTTATTTTCCGGATCCCGATCTCCTGGAAGTAAACCTTGAAGACAAATTCGTAAACGACATCAGAAGTGCATTGCCCGAACTTCCCCACCAGCGCGTCAAGCGGATCATGGATGAATACGCCATTCCCAGGGACGATGCGCTCATTCTGACCAAGGACAGGGACATCTCGGATTATTTCACTGCCTGCGCCTCCCATTGCCGGGACCCCAAAAAACTGAGCCACTGGATTATCAAGGAACTTTTCAGGCTTCTGAAAGATGCCTCTTTTGCCATCGGGGAGTGCCCCATCGCCCCGAAGGACTTCGCCGAATTGGTCAATCTCGTAAGCCAAGGCAACGTGACTCCTGGAATCGGAAGGAAAATTCTGGACGACATGTTCAAAACGGGAGAGAATCCCGAATCGATCATCCATAAAAAGGGCTTGAAACCGATTCAGGACGACGACCAGCTGGCGGTTTTTGTGGATGCCGTCATGGACGAAAACCCCAAAGTGGTTTCACAGATTCGGGAGGGGAATCTCAAGCCCATCGATTTTCTGGTGGGACAGGTCATGCGCAAAAGCAAAGGTAAAGCCAATCCGAAATCGGTGATTGAGATTATCCGAGGAAAGCTGGGGCTATAGTCGGTTTCTTGATCGGGGAATTGATAATGTCCGTGAGATTGATTCAATCCGGAAAATGTCTTTTGATCCTTCTCGTCATCACTTTTACGGGCGCCTGCATCGATAAACAGGAGATCTTGAAGGAAGGGACCCGCGTCACCATTCCCGGAGACGACATTACCATGGCGGGCATTCTCTATGGTCCCCAAGATCCCGGCAAAAGCGACCCAGCCGTCATCGTACTCCATGGCTGGCTCGAACCGGAGGAAAACGGCGCGGACATGGTGAGCATCGTGGCCTGGCATCTGGCCCGGGAAGGGTATGTGGCCATGGCCCTTTCCATGCGTGGATGGCCCGACACGGGGGGAAGAGACGATTGCGGCGGCAGGCAGCCCTTTGATGTGGTCCGGGCGGTCCAGTGGCTTTCCCGCCAACCCGGGGTCAACCCCAACCGCATTGGTCTTATGGGATTCTCACAAGGAGGGCAGGTGGCCCTTCTGACGGCAGGTCTCACGCCAAAAGTCAAAGCCGTCGTGGCCTTTTTCCCGGTCGCAGACCTTGAGAAATGGGCCCAAACCACTGAAACCCCTGCCATCAAAGACGCATATATCCCCGAAGTCTGTGCCAAGGGATTGGGGTTAAAGGCCAAGTCACCCATTAACGCCGCTTGCGCCATTAACGCGCCCACATTGTTGATCCACGGGGACCGGGACACTCGGGTCTCCATGGACCAAAGCCTCCAAATGGCCAAAGCCATGCTGGATTGCGGGAAAAAGGTGCAGCTTCAACTGGTTAAAGGCGGCGAACACACACTCAAGAAAGGCCACAAGGGATGGATTGAAGCCTGGGAGCATGCCAAGAAATTCTTTGCGGAACATCTGAAACAGATGCCACCAGCCAAAGCCGCAATGCCAGATATCTTAAAACGCAATGCCCCCATGCAACAAAAAGCCCCCTTCCCGAAAAATTCGGGCGGTATACTTCAAGGGGGCTAGACCTTTATGAACCGTCAAATACAACCGGCGGGCAACTGGAGGATTTTGTCCGCTAGTAATTCCACATGATCGCAGTTACTGATTAATATCCCCAGGGGAAGCCTGTTTTTGGAAACAAAGCGCTTCATGGCTTGAAGCCGGCGTTGTTTTGCCCTTCCGCCCAACTTGATTTCGACGGGCAGCGTACCGAAAGGACCTTCCAGAATCAGATCTATTTCCGCACCATTCCTGGTTCTAAAATAGTAATAATCCCAGTTTACCACAGGCGTAGCCTGCAATCCTTTAATCATTTCCTCGGAAACAAAGGCCTCAAACCCCATACCCACATTTGGATAATTCAGTAATTCATCACGACTGCCGACTCCTTGGATAAAATGGGCCAATCCGCTGTCTCGAAAACTGCCTTTGGGCATTTTCACAATTGATTTTGCCGCGCTCCTCTCATAACTGGGGATATTCCGCCATATATAACTGCCCTGGGCAATTTCCAGATAATCCCGGATCGATTTTTCAGAAATATCCAGAGACCTTCCCACCTGAGAACGATTGATGATGGTTCCGCTGAGTGCGGACAACATGGAAAAAAAACGCTGGTATTTGACCACATTCAGCCTCGGGAAAAGGGTTCGGACATCCCTTTGCACGTAGGTTTGAATGTAGTTTTCCATCCAGAGGTCAAAGAAACGATTGTTTTTCTGCAATACCGGCTCAGGATATCCACCTTTCAGAAATGCCTCCATTACCTGGTCATGGGACAATGCGGGGCGCAGGCCTTTTAAAAAATCAATAGTGCTTCGACTCAGTTTTTCATTGAAAATGCCATAAAATGCCGGCAGGTCCAGCGCATGAATTTCATTGGTTTTAAATGTTCCCAGTTCTATCAACCCCACCCGGCCCGCCAGGCTTTCGGAAACCCCTCTTATGAGCTCCGGAGAACTTGAACCGGTCAAAAGGAAGCGGTTTTTTCGTTGTCTATCCCTGTCAACAACGCCTCTCAACTCCTTAAACAGATCGGGAAATCTTTGGGCCTCGTCGATTATAATGGAGTGCGGATGTTCTTTGACAAAAAAATCAAAGTCGCGCGTTAACAGGTCAAAATCCCTGGCTCGTTCCAGATCAAAATAGCGCCAGTCCGGTCGCAAAGTTTTTGCCAGCGTGGTTTTTCCACATTGCCGAACACCCAAAACGATCACAACGGGGAAAAATTCAAGCAATTCATTTGCCTTTTTTTCGATATTGCGCTTCATAAAAGTCATATTCGAACTCTACGCACGAATTTTACTGATGTCAACCAGAAAATTCTTTCATAAAAATTATTCCTTGTGGTATAGAAGAATTCCGGCTGCGGGCGGCGCAAACCGTCAAAGTTTTCCCTCTCCCTTGGAGAAATGTTCTGTTAAAACCCTTCATGCACCCATACAACCATGGCGAATGAACCCCAGAAGGCAATTCAGATCGACCTGGACCAATTCATCCTGCAATTGAACATACCGGGGCTTATGCGCCTCACACTTCAGTTCGACACCCCTTCCCGCAGATTCTACCTCTCCTTGATAGCCCTTGTGGTAGAGCAGATGAAACAGGCGGGAAAAATTTCATTTGTGCCCCTTGATCCGTATGTAGAAATCCTGGCCCTGTTGAACGAAACCGTCGGAGCATCCGCCGGGTCATCTCAAAAGAAAAACATGATACCCCGGATTTACCGTAAGTGGAAAGACGCACTTCCGGATCTGGAAAATGCGCCCCTTTTCAAGGTGGCGGGTCGAAAGAAAGGATACGACGAGTCAGCGGAAAAAACCTACCGATTTGATGACCATATCAAAGATGCCTGGGCTAATCTTTTTGCTTACCGGGGCAGTCGACAGAATCTCAGCCTGCAATTGTCCCTTGATCGGCTGGGAGTTTCACTGGAGGATATCAGCATTGTTTATGGTGCGGAGGGGAAACAGGGGTCGGAAAGTCCGTGGAACCGGTTCATCAATGATTTGAGGAAAAAAACACCCACCGAACCGGAACAGGATATTATCCGGGCGCCTGCTCCCGAACCTCTTTCCACCCAAGAAGAAAGTGAAAACCTCCGCAGCACCGAAGCGCCACGTGAAACCTGGCTGAAAAAAGCAGCACTGCCGATAGTCCTCATATTGATGGCTTCGGTCTCCCTGTTCCTGGGTCTTAAATCCATTCTTGATCCTCCCGTACCCGCGCAACCCGTACCGCCCCAGATAATGGAAAAACCTTCCATTGCCGTGCTCCCTTTCGTCAACCTTGGCGGTGACCCCTCACAAGACTACCTCAGCGACGGCATTACCGAACAGATCATCACAGCCTTGGCCAAGACACCCAAAATGAAAGTGATCGCCCGCAACTCAAGCTACAGCTACAAAGGAAAGCCGGTGAAAGTTCAGGAGGTGGGACACGACCTGGGGGTCAAGTATGTGCTCGAAGGGAGCGCTCAGAAATCTGGGGACCGCATACGGATCACAGCCCAGTTGATAGATGCCACCACGGGTCTTCATCTGTGGGCCGAAAGCTATGAAAGGGATCTGAAAGATCTGTTTTCCCTTCAAGATGACATCACTCGAAATGTCATAACAGCGCTGCAGGTTCGATTAACTGATGGGGAAACGGCCCGTATATACGGAAGAGTTACCAATCATGTGGATGCCTATTTGAAGGTAATGAAGGGGAGACAGCATGTGCTCCGGGTCGGCAGACATGACAATTTAATTGCCAGAAGTCTCTATGAGGAGGCCATCTCCCTGGACCCGGAATATGCCAGAGCCTATGCGGCAATGGGATGGACCTATTGGCACGAAGCCCGGTGTGGCTGGACGGACAAACCGGCGGAAGCCTATGAAAAGGCGGTTGAATTGGGCCAAAGAGCCCACTCTCTGAATACCACGGATTCAGGACCTCTCATGCTTATGGCCTGGGTACATGCCAAGACGGGTCGCTCCAACAAAGCTTTGGAAGCCGCGAAAAAAGGGATTTCCCTCGAACCCAATCTTTCCGAAGCCTGCTGGCTTTATGGGGGTACATTGCGGTTACTGGGGCGGTACAAGGAAGCCATCCCCTGGATCGAAAAGGGCCTCAGCCTGGACCCCATACCACCCTGGTGGTGTCAGTTCAATCTGGCCTTTTGCTATTTCCGGTTGGGCAATACCCAAAAAGTGATCTCCATGGTGGAAAAATGTATCGAACGTCATCCCAAAGTTGCTGGGTTTCAAGCCCTGCTTGCGAGGACCCTCTTGCAGACTGAAAGGCCGAAGGAGGCACTTGCGGCGATTGATAAAGCCCTGTCCCTTCAACCAAAAGCACCGGGATGGTATACGGCCACCCGTGCCGTAGCCCTCCACGCCAATGGGAAACCCAATGAGGCCCTCGTCTTGATGGAAGAGCAGGTAAAGCGTAACCCTGATGATCCTGATGCGTTGCGCCATTATGGACGGCTGCTGGGGCTTTTGGGCAAACATGAAGAAGCGGTTATGATGGCCGAAAAGGCGGTTCAATTGCGACCCGGACCGCGCACTCGACAATATCTGGGGCGGGAATATGTCATCAGCGGACAATATGATGCGGCCATTTGGGAATTGGAGCAGTCCATCAAGTCTAAACCCGAAGCCCTGGTGGGGCATATCTGGCTGGCTGCCGCCTGCAGCCTGGGGGGCAGGATGAAACAGGCGCGGGCCTCAGTCGCTGAAATTCGCCATCTGAACCCCGATTATTCGTTAGCAGACTGTGAACGAAACAGTTATTTTGAATACCAACCGGAAGATAAAGCCCGGTTTATCAATGCCCTTAGAGACGTCGGTTTGAAATAAATACAATCACATCCAGATCTAACCCTTCTTTCCATCACCCAAACACATCCATTTTAAAAATATCATGAAAAACGGAAAATTGTTGACGGTCAGAACCGTCAACAATTTGTCAACCATACTATAGGGTCATATGTGTTTCCATATCGATTCACTGTCTGGGCGATTTTTATAGGAAGGAGGTTAAAACAGGAAACATCATATTTTGAACGGGATAAGCACCGAGGGCTAAATGGGAAATGATATCTGTCATAAACCGATTCATGAAGACCGATTGGTTTGGTGATCACCCAGGTCCGTTTTTAAAAAGGAGATAGCTGAAATGAAAAGATTGGTTCTTGTTTGTGTTATTATTTTTCTGTGTACAGTGGCCTGCAATTCCGCCATGAGAGATGGCGCAACAACATTAAAAGCCGGGATGCCCAACACCCTGGCACTTCCAAATGGTGAAGTGGTTTACGATCTAAGTGGGGAGTGGGACATCGTCACCCATGTTTCGAATTTTGCTACCTTCAATGGTGTCATTGATGTGAGACAAAATGGAAACCAATTTGTTGGCTCGTTACAGGGTGGAGACTTTCCGGTCCTTGAAACATCGGAAAAAATCAAGGGAAAAGTGAAAGGCAACGAAATAGAGGTAATACAGTTCAACACGACACATGGTTGGGTCTTAAGTTCAGGAGGACTTGCTGAAGGCGGAAAATTGTTAAGCATAAATACCCAATCACCGTCCGAGGGTTGGGATATCAACAGCACTTTGAAGAAAAAATAATCGAACAGATATCCATCGATTTCCCGTTCCCATGCCGCCCCATGGGAACGGGAAGTTGATTTACCACAGAGAAGCCATCGCAAGAAACACCCAGGGACTGTTTCAAGCACCGCCGGTTTTCAACAAGAACCGGCTGTAAGATACCATCCCCGCCAACACATTGACCGCAGTTTCCGGCGTCTGATACATCACCCCGCTGTATCGACACTCGGGAACGGGTCGCACCACCCCCTTGCCCGTACCGGCCATGGAAACCCCGATAAGGGGTTTGTTGTAAGTCTCCATGAAAGCGGCCATCCGAGCGATAAATCGTTGTTCAAATTCATGGCCCCTTTTTTTCACATATGCCAGAAAATCAGATGATACGTCGGGGTCGGCTTTGCGGGTGGATTCCAGAAGCTGTTTCACCAGTTCATGGCGACCCACAATACCGAGGCAGATGACCGCATCAATACCATCCCACTTCATCATTTCTTCCACAGCCACCACCGGCGCATCCAGATCCCGGGTTCCCACCAGGTCAACGGGATTCCCCTTGCTCCAAAATTCGGGCAAATATTTTCCGATGTTTGCCAC
>JAERTK010000313.1 GCA_016844935.1 Desulfobacteraceae bacterium
GGTCCACGGCCCTAAAACCGATGGCGCCGCCCAGGGCCACATAATCGCCGATATCCTGGAGCTCGGGAAGGACATCGGGGGCTATCTCAAAGAGCATCTGCCCCCGCCGGTTTTCCTTAAGATGCATGCCGTATTCGGGCATAACGCCCGTGATGGCCGCATAGAGAACCATATTGGCCGGATCCCGGTTCACCCGGGCCCCCAGCATGGTGTTGGTGTAGGCTGCATGATTGCTTTCGCTGGTTACATGGCATTCCCCGAATCGGGCAACACTCATGTGCATGTAGGGAATACAGGTGGGAATGACATGAACCCCCATGGATTGGAGATTGTCATGAACCGGTTTCATGGCATCATAGACATCCCGGGCGGGTGTTCGGGTCTTATAATGCCAGGGCATGCCGGGGTCATCCACCAGCTCGTCGGCCATGAAGGTACTTTCAACCGTGGTAGGTATGACCACTTTTGCGTTCAATTTCGCAAATTCTTCGAAAATAGGCCAGGCGCCGATGACCAGATCCTGTTTTTCCCAATCGGAGAAGACATGGGCTGAACAGATTCCGGCCATTTTTGTGGACCCCATGCCTTGACCGAATTTCACCAGACGTTCCATGGCCACCTGTTTGGCTTTCCCGTGCTCTCCCGCCAACATCTCCTCTTCAAGGGGGGTGAGTTTCAGACAGTCCTTTTTCCATCCCGATGTCTTCGTTTTCACAGTCGTCGCCCCGGGGGCCGAACCCTCTGAAAAAACCTCCACAATGGCCTCTCCACCGGCTTCAGGCGCCGTAATTTTGACCCGGTCCCCCGTCTTAATTTCCAGGCAGGGATCCAGTGAAAAGCCGTCCACCGCCGGTATTCCCGCATCCACGGCACCACCTACGCTGATGGGGTGGACATTTCTACAAATCAATGCCTTGGGGCCTTTCCCGGTAATCCTGCATTTGAAATAAAGGCCCCAGGCACCGCCCGTTGAAAAAATATCCGTATCGTAAACGATAATTTTATCCGCATAACTCTCTCCCATGAGGGGATGTCCGTTCATGCGGATTACCCCGTCGTTGCCGATGGCATTGAAAAGATGACTCAGTTTTTCGGTGGTGACGAGGGCTTCCCCTTCGACGGTGCCTTCTACCCGGGTGATGCCGTAAAGTACCTTGGTTGATTCCTGTTGCATTTTTTCCTCCGCAAGTTTTATATGAAATCCGGAATATTCGTTGATTTCCAATGGGTGCCGGAACATCCATGGCATTGGGCAGATAGAGCGCGATCCGGGGAAAAAGCGTCAGGATGACGATCACCAGAACCTGAACCAGCAAGAACGGCAAAACACCCCGGAATATGGTTGACATGGGGACCTTGTCCGCGACCCCATGGATGACAAACACGTTGATCCCCACGGGCGGCGTGATCTGCCCCATCTCCATCATGATCAGCAGGTGAGGTGATAAGACTTTGCTTTTTTTCAGCGGCGAGTATAGGAAAAATCATCTTGTTCGTCAAGGTGGTCAGCAAGCGGGTTCATATCGAGGAGAAAAGGGACAGAAAAGGGAAAAACGAAGCGGTTCTCTCTGGGAGGGACGTTACAAGTCAAGCATAGTGAGTGCCAATGAATATCTGCCGGCCTGTTGTCGGTATGTGGAATTAAACCCCCTGCGGGCAGGCATGGTTGAAGACCCATCTGAATATGCTTGGTCAAGTTGTGCTGCAAAAATCGGTATCAGCAAACAGCCATGGCTCAATTTTGATCCTTTCTATTTAAGCCTTGGCAAAACATCTAATGAAAGAGCAGAAGCATACGGGCGTTGGCTTCGGAAAACCGTACCTGAAGATGAGTGGAAATTGATCAGGGAGGCAACTCAACGGGGGCAATTAACAGGTGGTAAGAAGTTTACACAAGAGATTGCACAAAAGTTGGGACTTCGGATGGAATTGCGAGGTCCTGGCCGACCCAAAAAGGATAAAAAATAATTCTGTCCCCTTTTTTTTCGTGAAACCAAAACCTTTTCGTCCGCCGCGGAATTTTTAAATGAACCGCCCATCCAAAGACCGGGGTGCCTGGTTCTGGATGTCCAAATGCCCAAAGTGGGCGGACTGGCCCTTCAGGAGCGTCTGGTTGAAAAAAGCATTTCGATTCCCATTATTTTCATGACGGCCTATGGAACCGTACCCGATACGGTCAAGGCGTTTAAAGCCGGTGCCATGGACTTTCTGGAAAAACCTTTCAAGGAAAATGAACTCCTGAAGGCCGTATCCCGGGGAATTGAAAGACACCGGATCCTCATGAAGCAGGAAGAACGGGAAAGGACCCTTACCCGAAAGCTGCAAAAACTGACCCCACGGGAACGGGAGGTTTTTGAACAGATCGTGCATGGCCTGCTCAACAAACAGGTGGCCTATGACCTGGGCATCAGTGAAAAAACCGTCAAGGTGCATCGTGCCCAGGTGATGCGAAAAATGAAGGCCGAATCATTTGCCGACCTGGTCCGTTTTGCTGAAATCCTGAACATTTCTTCCGTTCATCCCTGATCCCCGGCCTCAAATCAAAAAATCCGGCAAGGGTAAAAGAAGGTATGTTACCCTTGTAAAATTACATGCAATGAGGCATTATAACCTTGTGTTTTTACTATTTTGGGAAGAAGGGTCAGGCCTTCCCTTCTCTCAGTGTCGCTCCAGAGGCCCATTTCCAGCGAAGTCCGGCCAATCGTTTCTTCACGGGTAAAACCGGTAATTCTTTCGAATGCATGATTGACCTCAAGGAATTTTCCATCGTCAAGTCTGTTGAACCCTGACCAGGTGGGACATGAAAAAAAGAATTTGGAAAATTTTTCTTCACTTTTTTTCAGGGCCTGTACCGCCTCTTTGCGCTCGGAAATGTCGCGACTGACGCAAAATAGATACCGGACGCCTTGCAACTCAATGATCTTGCCATTGACTTCAGTCGGAATCAGTGTTCCATTGTTGGTGCGGTGAATGGTTTCAAATATGTTGGATCCATCCCGTATTGTCTTCTTCAGCCGCTCCGGGATTGCCAAAGCCTCGTCAACAACATCCAGGTCTTCAGGGAGCATATTAGACAATTCTTCTTCCGAGTAACCCCAGCGTTGGATCGCCTCGTCGATTTGAATATGGTTCGGGCGGGGGTTGTCAAGCATTCAGGGGATTGGGAATTCTGCGGCTATAATGAAATCCAACATCCAAGGCAGCGATACACCCGTATCGACCGTGGAATGCTTCGATGTTTACTTGAAATCGAAAAAGGCTTATTGTCCGAAACCATTCACAAATGGATTGACGGCACCTCTAAAACGGGCTTGTCCCGGTGGGAATCAAAATGGACGGAAAGCATTGCCGTTGGCGATGAATCCTTTGTGAAGGCTACAAAAGACAATCTGGAGGCAAAAGCAATTGGGCGTAAACCCGTCGGGAGGATAAAGGGTTCCAACTCCGAGAGTCGCTTGAGCCTTATAATAGCCTTTTCCTGCCTAAAAAGGGCGTTCTAAGGCCCGAAAATAGCCATTTTTTAAAATCTTTATCCAGCTATTACAGAAGGATAGATTGGTTCGACAAGAAATCCCAATGAGATGGACATTTGGAGGTCTTAGCGGATCATAGTACCGATGGTCGGGGATCGATGTGTTTTTCCCCCGATCGATAGGATGGGGAACCTAGTCCGAGGGACCCATTTAAGGGAAGGTGAAGCCGGGCATAACGTTTTACT
>JAERTK010000314.1 GCA_016844935.1 Desulfobacteraceae bacterium
CCAGATTCGCAATTATTGTCGCCAAAACAATAAAATTCTATTTGACTTTGCGGATCTGGATTGCTGGTATGGCGGCGAACAGTATTCAGTGAACGGAATCCCCATGGAACATCCCCAATACAGCGGAGATGAAGCGGGACATACCACATACGGCAGTTGCGACAACAAGGCCAGGGCGTTCTGGTGGCTCCTGGCGCGCATCGCCGGCTGGGATGGGGGAGGGGGTGGCGGCTCGGTGCCTTTTGCCCTGGATATAAAAATCAATGGCTCCGACGAGCCGGTATCGGTTCCCCAGGGAACTCCCGTCTCCGTCCGTATCAGTGTCACTTCGGGAAGTTCCGCTGGGCTGAACGCCGACTGGTGGATTGCCGCTACTACGCCGTTTTCATACCCCGGAGACTGTTATAGTTATGTTTATCCCGCCGGTTGGCAGGAAGGTATCAATCTGGGCGTTCAAACGCCGCTTTATGATCTTTCATCCTATGAAGTGCTGAATGGGGCATTGCCGCCAGGGGATTACACATTTTATTTTGCCGTGAACGATCCCGATAGTGTTGCTCAGGCGCCCTGGTGGGGTATAGACTCGGTGGACGTTCAGGCGGTGCAGGAATGACCGGATGTCCCGCTGCAAGGGAGAAGCAACATCATGAAAGGAAGGCCCTGATGAAAAGAAGAACATTTCTAAAAACATCGGCTGTAGGCCTGGCATCGATACTTCTGCCGCCCAGTGTGACAAAAGCTGCATCGGAACCGGGTGAGCAAAAATCCAGGATCCGGGACGGCGGTGAAACATCGGTTTTCTTGGCCGGAGCGGCCAAAGGTTCTGGTGGTAAGGTTTTAAGAACTGCAGTTCGCGAAGCCGCTGAAGCAGCCACGGATTATTCGTGGCTCTCTAAAGGGGATTCGATATTTATCAAACCGGCACTGAATTCGGGCAACCCATATCCGGCCACTACCAGCCCTGTGGCCATCGCGGCCATGACATCGTTACTCTTTGAAAAAGGGGCGGGCAGGGTAGTTGTGGGAGATATGTCGGGGATTGAACATGTGAAATTAAGCCCCGAAGGGGTGCGGGGCAGTTCCCGGGAATTGATGAAATCCTGTGGCATTTCGGAAGCTGCCCTGGGGGCGGGAGCGGAGTTGTATTTCCCTGAAGAGGCTGGGTGGAAGGCCTTTTATGAGGATATGCCGGTATCGGGGTCCAACTGGAAAGGCAGCCTCATGATGCCCAATATATTAAAAGAAGTGGATCATGTGGTGCTCATGCCCCGGTGCGCTCGTCACGTCCTGGCCGGGAGCACCCTGGGGCTCAAGGCCGCTGTGGGCTACTGGCGAACCGACACCCGTCTGGAGTACCATCGGGATGCCGCAACTTTCCAGGAAAAAACGGCCGAAGGCAACACCGTTGGGACATTGCTTGATAAACAGCGTCTCGTGCTCACTGCAGCGGACAAAATACTGACATCATTCGGTCCGGACAAGGGGTTCGTCCTGCAACCCGGAACCGGGCTAGTGATCGCTTCCGAGTCGGTGGTCGCCCATGACATGGCTTCTCTGGCGTGGCTTCTATTGAACAGGGAAAACATTCCCGAATCGGAGAAGGACA
This sequence comes from Desulfobacteraceae bacterium, assembly GCA_016844935.1. GTDB lineage: Bacteria > Desulfobacterota > DSM-4660 > Desulfatiglandales > Desulfatiglandaceae > NaphS2. Next base: position 1,607 of record JAERTK010000314.1, read on the forward strand.
TGTTCAGTGATCCATATGAAAGCCAGTTCATCGTCACCGCGGGAAATCATTGGGTGGTCGGCAAATTGGGAGGATGGCTGGCGGCTCTGACGCCGGAAGGCCTTACCCGAAACGATATCAGCACCATATGGGACGACCGGGTTCTGAACCGGGCCTACCAGGTATTGGGCGGGAGACCGAAAATCAGGATGAAAACCGCAAACCGTGCGGTTCCCGGGGAACTGAATAAGCGTCTTTCGGAGATGACGAAACCGCCGGGTTCCTGAACCCTGGACCTGTAAGGGACAATATCCAAATGTGGACAAATTGAGCCATGGGGCCGGCCAGGCTTCGCCAGTAGATGGCGCCGATGGTTTTGGGGATGATTTCGGAGAGGATCAGGATATCAGGGTTATGATCAGCTTTGATGGTCCCGAGGAGAGACAGGATGCCCAGCGTTGCCGGGGGCAAGGGCTCATATGATTTTATAGTACCCAAAATAAAAATCTGATGGCAGTACGTCCTTAAACCCTCCGAGTGAAAGTACCGAAAAGTGCAATGTATTGTAAGCCACCTGCAGTATATTGCACTTTTTAAATTTCTGAGGATCGAGACCAGGAGAAAAACGGGGACATCCTGCTATCGATTTCCAGGCAAACAGCTGTCAACCTGAAATGGCCGACTCACCCATATCACGGGCGTAAAGAACTGTTTCTTGGTTCCTCATCCCTGTCCCCAACGCATTACTGTCGGAAAGTCAATAAATCAAGAACGTCCCCCTGTCCCCGATTGTACTGTTGATTTTAGAATTTGACTGCTTTAGGATGGACGGAGGATAAGAAAGGGTAGGGCGGGGTTTTTGAAATATTGACCCAAACCAAGGAGACGATCATGAAATGTTTTGCTCCGAAATTTATCCCATCCTTTGTTTTGCTTCTGACTGGCCTTTTTTTCCTGGTCGGGAGCGCAGAGGCCCAGGGGATTGTCGTGGATCATACCTGCACCGATATTTCCCAAATACCCGAGACTTGGATTAATCAGGTGAAAAGTACCCTGAAAGTCCATTACGCCCATACATCTCACGGAGAACAGATCTATACTGGGCTTGATCGCCTCTCCAGCAGCAACAATAAATATGCATTCTATCCGGATAACTACCGAATGCCGGAAACCAAAGAATATCTGTCCATGATGGAAGGCCAGACCATTTCCGATTATTGTGAAACCTACATCACGCCGGAGTATTACTGGGAGGGCTCAAGCGCCCTCAATATTACCCGGGGAATGCTGAACTCCCATGACGTCAATGTTTCCATGTGGGCATGGTGTTCACAACTGGATTATTACAGCAGCTCAGAAGTTCAGGTTTACCTGGATGCCATGGCCCAATTGGAAAGCGAGTATCCGGATGTAGCGTTTGTCTATTTCACGGGAAACGCTCAGAGTGAAGATCGGAACCGGGTGGATCGCAACAACCAGATTCGCAATTATTGTCGCCAAAACAATAAAATTCTATTTGACTTTGCGGATCTGGATTGCTGGTATGGCGGCGAACAGTATTCAGTGAACGGAAACACCATGGAACATCCCCAATACAGCGGAGATGAAGCGGGACACACCACATTTGGCAGCTGCGACAACAAGGCCGGGGCTTTCTGGTGGCTACTGGCGCGCATCGCCGGCTGGGATGGGGGTGGGGGTGGCGGTGTGGTGCCTTTTGCCCTGGATATAAAGGTCAATGGCTCCGACGAGCCGGTATCGATTCCCCAGGGAACCCCCGTTTCC
>JAERTK010000315.1 GCA_016844935.1 Desulfobacteraceae bacterium
CCAGCTCCATCCCCGGATAGAAAGCCGGTCCGATATTCAAAATCCGCACCCGGGCATCCTCCGGCATTGTCTCCACATAGAGCCGCGCCGTTACGGGGCCCGCTTCACTCAAATCCACGTACAGGCTCACGGCGCGGCCCGATTCCACCCGAACCCGCTTTTCATAAGCATCGTACCCCTCCGCCTCCACCCGAAGCCGGTGGGTTCCCGGCTTAACCGCTTTATCGTCCAAAGGCGTCCGCCCCACCAACCGTCCGTCCACCATAACCCGCGCCCCGGTCACATTGGCAGTCACCGAAAGGGTCGTTTTCCGCGCTGGCTCAGGTTTGTCCACCGTGGCCCCGCTGGAGGCCAGTTGAAACACAAAATCCCCCCGGGCCAGGTCGTAATCCCGGATCTTGCCGTACTGGGGGTTCTGTTGACTGTGACCCGGCACCTTTTCCTGAAGGTAGAGGCCCAGTTCGGTACCGCTCACGTAACCATCCTTGTTGAGATCCCCCCACCCGTATTCCAGCGCATCAATGAAAGCCGGGGTGAACACACTTTTAGCCGGAACCGTCTCCCCGGCATCCCCGGCCGTGATATACTGCCGCACGGGAAGGGCCGTGGCCCGGCTGATGTGGGGCGGCGCCTGGGGCAGGTCCTTGGCCTTGAACACGGTCCCTGAAAAGCAGCTGTCAAAGAGGAACAGGGCGTGACGGGCCTCCAGTTGCCGGGACCAGGCCAGGATCATGTTCATGGGGAGGGCTTTTCGCAGAAACCCTTTCTCGTCACGCCTGGGATTGGGGGCATCCGTGGGCACCAGATACCCTTTGGCGCCCCCTTTCCGGGTGTGGCCGTGACCGGAAAAAAAGAAGAGCAGGCGGTTTCCGGGTGTGTATCCGTAGCGACCGATGAAATCCTCATAGGCCCGTTTCAACTCCTGGCTGTCGGGGTTCATGACCTTAACGACTTCAAAACCCTGTTTTTCAAGGGCCGCTGCCACACGGTCCATTTCGCCGGGGACACTGCCCAGGTCCGGCCACCCGGCGGTGTAGTCGCTGATACCGATCAAAAGCGCATGGCTCCCCTGATAAAGCCCCACCCGCTCTCCGGCGGCATCGGCGATCACCACTTCAATGCCTTTGCTTTGGGCGCCGTGGCATAATGGCGCATGTGCCTGTAAACAGCATATGAGAATAACGGCAACAGACAACAGGGCAAAAAACAGGGGTTTCACGCGGCTTCGGTTCACGGCTGACATGGTCCCTCCCGGTGTTTTTGATGGCAGGTTTTCAGATCATTTTTCAATGAGTATTCAGTGGTGGAGTATTGACGATTGGGGAAGGGGTTGTCAAGCTCAAATGCGGCGCGTTCCCACGCGGGAGCGTGGGAACGAGGGGGGAAGTTCAAATGCGGGGGAACGCGGGAGATTCACCAAAGGCTTTTGACATGTTCATATTCGAGGATGTTTCTGTCTTTTGTGAGGATGGTGGCATCTTCCTGCAGGGCTGTTGCTACAATGATCTGATCTGCGGGGTCATTGTGAAAAGGCTGTGGCAACACGGTGGAACCATAGGCAAGCACAGGAGAAAGAGGGACCAGTCTGAACTTGGGCAGGTCAAAAGCCGCATTCAGCCAGTCCTCCGGATTACAGGAGATGGCGATTCTTCCCTTTTCGAGAAGCTTGCAGAATTCCCAGGGCGAAATTGCGGACAGGAGGAGTTCGTCGTACCGGGTTGTATCCCCTATTAAATTCGTCACCCGATGCGACAATTTCCGGGGATTCATGTACCACCAGATCCAGGTGTGTGTATCGAGCAGATATTTCATTTGCAGGCATCCCACATATCATCACCAAGGGGGGTGACAATGTCTTTTTCGAAAATGAGACAGTCCGCAAGCTTACCGGGTTCAGGTTTCGTTTCCGAGCTGCGATAGGGGATAACCTGAGCAAGCGGTTTGCCCCGTTTTGTTACAATAATCCCCACTTGCGATTTAGCGACTTGATCCAATACCTTCAATGCATGTGCCTTGAACTGGCTTATGCCCATGGTTTCCATGAGATCTCCCCCTTTCCATGCTGAAATATAGTAGTCAAATAGAATGGTCAAGTCAACGCAAAACTCGATACTGGGTGGCCATGACCTTCTTATGTACGTTCCCACGCTGGAGCGGGGGAACGAGAAAAGAGGACGGCGGGTTGCAATCAAGCCCTGCTACCGGCGAATCTTTCCTGGAGGCTGTTCAGAAGGGAACAGAGGACCGGCACCACCACCAGGGTCAGCAGCGTGGCCACGGCCAGGCCGAAAATCACCGCCACGGCCATGGGTCCCCACCATTGGCTGGACTCATTACCGATATCGAGAGCAACCTTTCGAAAATCAAAACTGACTCCCGTGGCCATGGGCAACAGCCCTAAAATGGTGGTAATGGCCGTCAACATCACCGGTCGAAACCGCACCAGACCCGCCTTGACCAGGGCCTCCCGCGCAGCCATGCCTCTCTGTTTCAACTGGTTGTAGTAATCGATGAGCACAATGGCATTGTTGACCACCACGCCGGCCAGGCTGATGACGCCGATACCGGTCATGATCACGCCGAAAGCGGTATCCGTTATCAAAAGCCCCAGAAAAACGCCGATGAGAGAAAGAAGAACGGAGGTCAAAATAATAAAGGGGGTCATAAAGGAATTAAACTGGGTCACCAGAATAATAAAAATAATAAACAGCGTCGCCACAAAGGCCTTTCCCAGAAAAGCGGCGGATTTTGCCTGCTCCTCCTGCTCCCCCGAGAAACGGTATGAATACCCGCGCGGCCAGTCCATACGGGTTTTAAGGCGACTGTCGATATCCTGGATCACATCATTGGCCAGTCTTCCGGAAACATCACCCGAGATGGTCACCACCCGTTTCTGATCCAGCCGCATGATGGCCCCGAGCCCGCTTGAGAGCTTGATTTCCGCCAGGGACGTGAGGGGTATGGGTTCCCCCTTGGGCCCCGAAACCGTGATCCGTTTGAGACTCTCAAGGGAATGGCGATCTCTGTCCGGCAGGCGGGCGATGATATCGTACTCATCCTTTCCTTCCCGATATACCCCCACTTTTGCCCCGTTAATGGCCGTTTTTACGGTATACGCGATAGTATAGGTATCCAGCCCCAGGAGTGCCGCCTTTTCCTTGTCCACCCGAACCCTGATTTCAGGCTTTCCCTTTACAAAATTGTCTTTCAAATCCACAAGGCCTGGAACGTCCTCAATCTGTTTTGTTATTCTCCCCACCAGGTCCCCCAGCACATGGATATCCTTTCCGGATATTTCCAGGTTCACCGGTGCTCCTGTGGGGGGGCCTTCCTTTTCCTTTTCCACCTGCACTTCGGCCCCTTTGACAGCACCCAGAATTTTTTCCCGAACCTCGTTCACCACAGTGGACGAAAGGGTTTTGCGGTCATGGAAATCCTTGAAATCCAGTGCCACACGGTTGATGTGGGTTCCCGTACCCCCTTGGGAAAAGGGATCGCCCCCTTCAGCGCCGATATTGGAGATCACGTAACGGATGTCTTCATATTTGGAAACGATGTTCTCCACCAGTTTAACCAGTTTATCCGAAGCATCCAGATTGGTGCCTTCGGGCGCCTTGACGTGGACATAGGCCCGCCGGGGCTCCGTATCGGGCATGAATTCACTCCCTTTTCCAAACGCCCCGTACAGTAAAATAGACCCCACCAGGAGCAGAAATGAGACGAGCACGACGATCAGACGATGGTCCAGGGACCACGTGAGAAGGGCCAGATAGACCCGTTTAACCACTGGATCTCCGGATGATTTCTTTTTCTTTTGGGTCTTCTTGGGTTTTGCGGTCTGGTAGCGGGCGGAGAGCACGGGATTGATCACCAGGGCCACGAAGAGCGAGGCGGTGAGCGCCATGATCAGGGTCTCGGGAAGATATCCCATGAACTCCCCCATGATGCCCGGCCAGAACAGCATGGGCATAAAGGCCCCGAGGGTGGTGGCGGTTGAGGTGATCACCGGCCAGGCCACCTGGTTGGCACCGGTGAGCGCTGCTTCCTTCCGGCTCATGCCCTGCTGAATATGCCGATAGATATTCTCCACGATGACGATGCCGTTGTCCACCAGCATGCCAAGGGCCAGAATCAGGGAAAACAGCACCACCATATTGAGGGTCACATCAAAGGCGGCCAGGAGGATGAAGGTGATAAACATGGAGTAGGGAATGGCCAGGGCAACGAAAATGGCCGAGCGGCCCCCGATAAAGAGGAAAATCACGGCCACCACCAATATCAGCCCCGAAAGGATATTGTTTTCCAGATCCGCCACCATCAACCGAACATCGTTGCTCATATCGCTTGTGAGATCGATTTTGAGGGTGGGGGGCAGAAGCGGTTTCATCTCCCTGACGATGGCTTTGACCTGATCGGTGACCTCGACAATGTTCTCGCCGCTTCGTTTCTGAATGGCCAGGGTGACGCTCTTAACGCCGTTGATGCGGCTACGGGTGCGTGGGTCCTTATGGCTGTCCCGGATAAACGCCACGTCTCTTAAATAGACCGGTTTTCCATCCCGCACAAAGGCCACGATGGAGAAGATTTCCGCCGGGTCCTGGAAATCTTCCGGCACGCGGACCAGGTACTTGGCCTGACCGATATCCATACTGCCGCCGGGCATGTTCACATTGCTCTTGCTCACGGCATTGATGAGGCTTGAAAAGGGGACCCGGTAAGCCCCCACCCGATCCAGGTCAAACTCCACATGGATTTCCCGTTCCAGACCGCCGCTCAAACGGGCGTCCAGCACCCCCGGGATGGACTCAAGACGATCTTCCATGTCCTCGGCGAATTTCTGCAGACGTCTGAGGCTGAAAGGACCGGACAAGACCACCCGAATGACCGGGAGATCGGAAAAGTTGACCTCCTGAAGGACCGGATCATCGGGGAGATCTCCGGGCAGATCCTTTTTGGCCTGGTCCACCTTGTCCCGGACTTTCTGAAGGGCATCGTCGATATCCACCGATGGCAGGAATTTGACCGCGACCGTTGAAATACCCTCGGCTGAGGTAGACCGGATCTCCTCCACATCGGAAATGCCTTTCAGCTTCCGTTCAATGGGGATGGAGATCAATTCCTCCATATCCTCGGGCGCCACCCCTTCGTAGGTGGTGGTCACAAAAACATAGGGGATGGTAATGTCCGGAAAGTTTTCACGGGGCAGGGTGATGTAGCAGTATATGCCGGCAACGAGGATGAACACCATAAGGGTCAGAACTGTTGTCTGTCTCTTGAGCGCGAGCTGGTTGAGGATCATTGGGCTTGAACCTTCATCCCTTCCTCTATGTCCCTCTGGCCGGTCACGATCAGACGATCACCCGGTTTCAACCCATGGGTAATCTGAACACGGTCCCCCGCGATAACCCCGATGGTAATGGTCCGGGCATGGGCAACACCGTCTTTTTCCACAAACAGGAGACGCTCTCCCCCCTTGTCCATGATGGCGAACAGGGGTGCCGAGAGTGCATCGGGGATCATACGTCGAAGGAAAAAGACCCGGGCAATCATGCCTGGCCTGATCTCGTGACTGGCATTGTTGATCAGGACCCTGACCCGAAAGGTCTTGGTGGCGGGATCCGCCTTGTAGGAGACAAAGTCCACCATTCCCTTCAGACGGAGATCCGGAAAGGCATCGATGGTGACCATGACCGCCTGTCCCTTTTTCAGATACCGCACATCCAGTTCCGGCACATTCACGTGGATTTTAATCTTGTCCACATTTACCAGTTCAACCATGGGTTGCCCGCGGTTCACAAATTCTCCCTCGTCCACATGGAGATAATTGACCATACCGGTGATGGGTGAATGGGGAAACCCGCGATCGTACTCCACCTTTGCCTTCACCAGATCGCTTTCCGCAAGCGCCTTGTCGGTTCTGGCGCGCTCAAGGGCCTCTTTGTGCACAATCCCCCGGTCGAACAGGGTTTTTCGCCGATCATAGAGATCTTTGGTCAGCTCAGCCGAAGCCTCAGCACGTGAAATGATGGTTTTCAGCGCCGAGACGTCAATGCGGGCCAGAAGCTCGCCTTTCTTGACTTCCTGCCCTTCGCGAGGGCCGATCCACTCCACGCGACCGTTCTTGTCCGCAGCCACCAGGACATCCTGCCAGGCTTCCGTTTCCCCCGGCAGCACCAGAACATCTTCAAGGGGTGCGGGTTTCACTTCCACCACATCCACTTTAACAACTTTGACGGGATCCCGGTCCTTTCCGGGTTCAGCCTGGCTCTCCGAATCGCGACATCCCCCCAGGAGGAACGGGAGCATGAAAAACAGCAAGCCCAGCACCCGCCACCGCAGTAAACACTTCATGAAAAGATCCTCGCTTAATCACATCCGGGATTCAAAATTTCCCCAGAATTCTTCGTCATCGCCCTGCCAGTCCGGCCCGAACTCCTTTTCGTAAAAGGAACCCATCCGTTCGAGCCATCGGTTCCCCACACTCTTTCCTTTTTTTCGGGCAACCAGTATATCTTTCAAGAAACGCTCCATATGGACTATTTCTTCCTTTGGAACATAAAAGGCGGCCCCCTCCTTGAAAGACCTCACCGTATGGCTTACGCTCAACGCATTGGCCGTCAACATGACGGCCGGAACATTCCTGTCGTTGGCGATTTCCAGGAGCTTGTATCCATCCACGCCCATAATGTCCAGAATTGCCAAATCGAAGGATTCCCGTTCAAAGAGATCCCTGGCATCCTCGAAGGTGTACGCTGTCACAAGACGGCACATGGCCAGCAGATCCTTGAGGGTTTCAACCACATCCGGCTCATCATCTACGATGAGAATTCTTTTTCCTTCCAGTACATCTTTTATCATGACGGCAGCCCTCCTGGAAACAACCCCGAACATCCACCGGAATCCTGAGGCAATAATCGTATTAGAGTAACGCTTTGTTTGCCGCTTTCAAGGTGTCAGCCCCACAAAATCGTTTTCCCTGAAGCGATAATACCCCTTTTCCGTCAACCGGATAAAAGGAATGGCGGGGGTGGTCAGAACGCTCAGGGCCAGTTGGGAAAAATCGGGGATAACGCCCATTGAAGCCATGATTTGCTGTAACCGGTTCAGCCGGTCGGCAAGTTCCGGCATTTTCAACTCCGAAACGTACCCGCCGGCGCGAAGGGGAACATCCACCTTCAAGATCCCATCCAAAAATACCGCCGTACCCCCCTGTATTTGGATCACGTGGTTGACCGCACACGCCAGGTCTTCATCGTTTTCGCCGATGCCCACAATGGCCCCGGCATCCCAGCATAGCGTGGTGGCCACAGCCCCCTGTTTCTGACCCCACCCCCGTACAAACCCGACAAAGGTTTCTCCCCGGCCGCTGATGCGCTCCACAAAAACAATTTTCAGAAGATCATTTAGAGGATCAGCCGCCAACTGTTCGGCCATCACTTTTGGCACCGCCCTGCCCTCGCGTGCCACCAGCCCCCCCGGCTGAATATCAAGGGTTCGCACCGCCCCCGCTCCATCCGAAACGGTTTTGGAGACCCTCAGACCCAAAGGTGAAATCGGCGCTGCTTTTACCGTATTCATGAGGTGTTGCGGGTAGTTGGCATCGGGCAAGGAAATGCGCATCCGCCCCTTTTGAGCCACCACCCTACCCTTTGAAATCACCATTTCCGGCTTCATGACTTTTTGGTTTTCAAGGAGCAGCATATCCCCGTGACGCCCCGGGGAAATGCCCCCGATCAGGGTATCCAGGCCAAGGTGTTCGGCCGGATTGAGGGTCACCATGCGAACCGCATCCATGGGGTCAACGCCTAGGTCCACCGCCTTTTGAACCACATCATGCACATAGCCCGTTTTCAGAAGAAGATCGGGATTGGTGCCATCGGTCACCAGTATCATGCGGCGAAAATCAATTTCGTCTTTAAGGGGAAGGATGATCTCAAGATCGCGGCGGATGTCCCCCTCCCGGATCATGGCATAAAGTCCCATCTCAAGACGGTTGAGCACGTCATCCGTGGAAATGGCTTCGTGGCAGGATTCGACCCCGGTTGCCGCATAGGCTGCCAGTTTTCTGTCAAAAGCACCGGCGGCATGACCCTGAACCGACTTCCCAAACTTTTGCGTCTCACCCATGAGATCCAGAGGCCGGGAGTCGCGGGTCAAAATGGCACCCTGCCAGAAAGTTTCCCCCAGACCGATGACGCGGGGGTCTTCAAATAGCTCGGCCAATTGTTCTTTAGAGATCATCCGTGATTTTGTTGCCGGGCTCAGGGAAATCATGGGGGGAACCAGGACATATATCTTGATGGGGCAGGGGTCGATCTGTTTCAGAAAAGCTTTCACCCCTTCCGCCCCCAGGGAAAACCCGTAGCCCTCCGCTTCCGTCACCAGTGTCGTGACGCCGGAGGGAATGGCATAAGAGAGGAAATCGCTGATGTTGAAGTAACTGGTCAGATGGGTATGGGCGTCAATGAACCCGGGGCAGAGAATACGACCGTCCGCATCGATCACTTCCGTCTCCCGGCCGATGGTATAATCCGCATCGGGACCCACATAGGCGATCCATTCATCCACCATGGCCACAGAGCGGCCCGGCAGCATCCGCCCCGTGTACACATCCATCAATATCCCGTCCTTGATCACCAGATCCGCGGGATTTTTCCCGAGAGCCGTATCCACCAGTTTGCGCAAATCTCTTCTGTTTTCCATTGGACTCCGGATCACATCCCGTACTCCGCCACATCCAGCAGGTCCTTTTCGAGAATCAGGAAAAGCGGGTCCGTCTTGAGACGATTGGTCATTTTGTTCAGGGCCTCGTCCGATGGGGTCTTGCCCGTGTTATAGGTCACGGCGCCCCGCAGGTAACCGATCCGCCAGGAATCTTTCCAGAAATCATCTGAAACCACCACATCCGTATTCACAGGTTCATCAATGAGTCGATCCAGATCGCTCAGGCTGACGGTGCTCATAGCACCGGCGCGAATCTGAATATGGTCATAATCCCAGAGAATTCTAAAGGGTACACTCAGCGGATGGTCCTTTGCATTACCGATGACGATGGCATTCCAGTCGTCGTCTTTGTTTGAAAAGCCATAGAGCGTGGAACCAGGATACCAGTTCTGAGAAATGGCGATTTGGGGATCCGGGGCCGGGAGATAAAACCCTTTCTCGCCGGTACCAGTGGCCATGAGGTTCGAGCAGACGGGCAGGATGGAATCGTTTTGATACCCCGCCATGGCAAGGATGGTCTGAGTGTAACCCAGTGACGGGCTGTTATAAACGAAATTTCCGGCATCGCCAATAATTCGGGTCCAGCCGCTGTAGAGAATGTATTTTGGCGAAAGCACGTCTTTGAGGCCAGAGAAATTCCGGGTAAACCAGAGCAACCATGGATTGTATGTGGCGGTCTTCGTGTCTCCCAGTTTGTTCAGATAATGCAGATCAAACTCGCGCACATTCTCAATATCGGCGACCCAGCGGCTTTCCGACCGATCCCGCGTATATTTGTAGTGATGCCCCGCTGCAGCGGCTCCCAGGGAAAAGTAAAGATTGCTTTCGTCGTCAAATGAATCCCATTCCAGGTCGGCGGTAGCCTGGGTGCCCACATCCAGATGGGTGAAGCGGGTCCAGTTGTTGGGCCAGGTGTTCACAGCTCCGGGTGTGCCGTGGTTGGGGCTTGCCAGCAGAATGGCTTTTCGCAGGCGGCCGTATTTCGAGCTTTCGTCGGCAAAGGCCAGGTGGATTTCAATGGCGCTGCGGGTGATCAACCCCCCGGTGGAATGCGTCAACACCACCACACCGGTCTGAGGATCGTTCATCCCCACAGCCAGATCTGTTTCCGGATGATTCACCTGAACGTCGTGAAGCAGCTGGGAGAACAGGTTGCCGCTGAAATCGATATGTTTGTAACCGGGCCAGTGCATGAGATAAATGTGATATTTCTGATTCAGCTCCGGGGACCCCATGTAAAAACTGATGAAACCGTAAAGGTTCAGGACGGGCGAATGTTTCCAGTCGCTGAGCCTGGCGGCGCTGCGATAGCCCACATCGCCCTGCCATCCGTGTACGAAAATAAGCGGAATCCGTCCATGCCCGTCGCCCGGCGGGTTGCTGCCGTACTGAGTCGTTTTCCAGCCGGAAATGGCCTTTGACTGAAGCAGCCTGTCCAGGTCCAGAATGGTGTGGGAATAGACATTGCCCGCATCCACCGGTTGAAAGTTAACGTCATGGCTGTTCAACAGGCTGTTATTCATATCTTCGCCGTTCGCCCGTGTCCGGCGCAGAGCGAAACTGGCCAGCATAGGGGCTTGGGGCTGATACCGGGTAAGATCAATAAAATCTTCCACCGCATAGAGAACCGTTGACCCTGCTGCGACAGATGCGATGATCAATTTGTCCTGATGGTCCGACTGGGTGAGATCAATGACCTTGCTGGTAAACACTTTTCCAGTGTCAACGGGAATGGTTTCCAGCAAAGTACTTTTTCCACCGACCGGTTGAAGCCCCAGACGGATCACCACCGAGCTCGCATGGACATCCTGGTTGAAAGTGGTGACAAAGGGGGCAGTAACGTTATCTTCCTGAACCGAAAGACCGCAACTGTCGGGATTAATCAGTGAACTGACATTGCTGGTGGCTATTTCAATGGTTCCACTGGCCTCATCCATCACCATCATGGGAGAGGCGATCTGCGGGGCCGCACCCGAAGGAGAAGAGAGACGCAATACGGCGGTGGTGCCGACTGGATGCTTCTCAATGATGCGCATGTTTGCTGATTTTAAGATATTGTTCCCCAGATCCACCCGGTAAGCGTTCCACCTGAAACTGCCGTCCTCGTGGGAGGATGCCGTTACCTCAATGGGCATGGCGGTCAAACTGGATTCCGCGGGGTCGTAGCCGATGATCAGTTGTGCGGTTCCATCCGGGGTCATGAAGGCGCGCCTCACCTGGGATGTCGTTGGCATATTGCCGGGCAGTGAAAGCCCGAGCAGTTCGTTGGACGAAATAATCATCTCTGCAATATGCGCTTCACTGGGAAGAGACTCCGTCTCCCCGTCAAAATAAGCGGCGACGGCTTCGGAGAGCTCGCCCATAATCTCCCGGTATGGAAAAAGGGAGGAATGCGGCAGATTTATTTCAAACAGGCCGTTAACACAAGCTCTCAGGAACAGGGCATAATCGTGAAGGTTCACACCCTCTCCCAGGGTGCAAAGTTGCACAGCCGCCTCGGTGTCAGGAGAGATAAAAGTGTCATTTTCCAGGTAGTTGCTCCCATTTGAAAATCCCGTGACCAGGGCTCGCAAAGTACGTCCCTTTCGCATGACCTGAACCGTAAGATACTCGGAGACAGGCATTGGGGTGTGCAATTGAAGACGGTAGCTGCCGTCCGACGAAAGAGGCGATGAACTCCCGGCCAGTTCTTCACCTGAACTGTTCAGCAGGGCAACCTCCGCACCTGACGGGTCCACACCGACCACTGTTCCTGAAACGGAGCCGTTGACGGAGCTTTGGGAAGGACTTGTGGCGGTGTTGTCACAGCCGGTACCAAAGGTTAAACAGGCCCACAACACCAGAAAGGGAAAAATGATACGGTATTTCATCAAGGAACCAATTAACCTCATATTATCACTTCACCTTTTTTGATTTTCGGGCGTGATCCTCTGAAAATGATAACGGCTCCTGTTTCACACCCCGGCTTTATAAAGCGTAATATTACCCGAAACGGCATACCCGGGAACAGCTGAAGGGACGATGATGGACATCCCTTTTCTAAGCGGCAGGGAACGACCGCCCGCCAGTTCTTCAACCTGGCCCTCTCCCGCCATACAGATCAAGATTTCAACGCTTCTTTCTTTTCTGCTGGTGAACCGTTCATCTCCGTTCAAAACAATCTCTGAGAGTTGGAACTCAACCGCCGGGGTTTTGTAGACCCGTTCGAAATTCTCATCTGCAGGCGGTTGCTGTTTTAGGACGGGGCTGGCGGTGAAATTGACGATTTTCAGCAACTCCGGGATGTCAATATGCTTAGGTGTCAGTCCGCCCCGCAGGACATTGTCTGAACTGGCCATGATTTCCATGCCGACTCCTGAAAGATAAGCGTGGAGCTCACCTGCCGGCACATAAATGGCTTCACCCGGGGATAGGTCCACCAGGTTCAGAAAAAGCGGGGACAACACACCCACATCCCCGGGGTATTCACGGTTCAATTCCAGGAGCCAGTGAAAGGAACGGTCTTCACCCACAATCCGCTGGGCACCCTTAACCGCCTCGTTGACCACCTGGACCCTTCGCGCCGGTCCCATTTTCATGAGGGACGTGAAAAACACCTTCAAGCCGTGGGGGTTCCCCTTTTTTCGTAACGGCGTCAGTTCCTCGAAGGGCACTTCTCGGAAAACCTGATCCATCAGTTCTAAAATTTCTTCCGGCGCCCGAAAACCCTTCATGGCCTCAAAGCGGGTCACAGCGCACAGGCACTCGGGCTTGTGGCAGGCATCCTTATAGTTCCTGTGGGGCGCATCAAGCGGGACATTGTTTCGGTTTTCCCGTTCAAAGCCATCCCGGGCCTGGTCCATATGGGGATGCACCTGGATGGACAAAGGTCGATCAGCGGCCAGGACCTTAAACAGAAACGGGAGTCTGTTTGAAAACCGCGCGGCTGCACCGGCACCTAAAACGGACACGGGGTCGACGGCGACAACCTCAATCAAAGATCGCCAGCGACCGTCCACCTGAACGTTTGAGGGTGCTTTGGGATGACCCCCCATCCACAGTTCCGCAGCCGGTTCCTCCCAGGGTTCGGGCCAGTCTAAAAGGGACTGTAACGCCGTTTTGGAACCCCAGGCATACTTCTGAATCGGATTTTTCAGGACCTGGATGTGTTTCATGGCTCCCCCCCCCTGATACTCACTTTTGAACCGCTGTTCTTATGGTCGTTACGTTTTCAAAAAATCCCTCACAATGGATTCGATTTCACCGGTCTCACCCCAGTAAAAATGATCCGCCCCCTGGATAATGTGAAAACGGGAATCCTTATTCCACCCGGGCAACATCTTTTGGATCATTTCGGATGGAGAGATATCATCCCGGGAACCGGCGATGACCAGTTGAATTTCTGGCGTGAATTGCAGGAATGAAAAATCCATGAAATTCACCGGCGGAGACACCATGACCATCCGGGCCACAGCATCCAGGGTCCCGATTGCCTGTGCATTCACCCAGGCCCCGAAGGAATACCCTGCAAGATCAATGGAGTCCATCCCCAGATTTCTGAGATACGCCACCGCAGAGCGCACATCCGCCTGCTCCCCAACCCCTTCATCATAGCCCCCTTCGCTTCTGCCCATGCCCCTGAAGTTGAAGCGAAGTGTCGTGTAGCCCGCCTTTTTATAGGCTTTCACCAGCGACTCCACAACATTGTTGTGCATGGTTCCACCATATTGGGGGTGGGGATGGGTTATCACAACCCCCGCATGGCCTTCCGTCCTGTGCAGAAGACCTTCCAGTTTCAACTCCCCCGATTCAAAAACCACGCTTTTTTCCATCACCGGCATACCCCGTTCTCAAAATGAATGCTATTCGGATACCGCTTCTCTCAGCATCATGTATTCCCCCTCATCCTCCAGGGTGTAAACTTTATCCAGCACCTGAAGCTGGGGGGCATATTCAAATGTGGTTTCCCCGTCCCGTGCCCGGGAAAGCTTTTCCAGGATCTCGGATACGATGCTCCCCATAAGTTGGAAATCCATGACCACCAGATGGCCTGGAATGGCAATTTCTTTCTCAGCAAAATGCGTGTAAATCCCATGCGTTACAAAGACATTTTCACCTTGCACATACTTGATATCAATGCGCTGTGAAGGATCAGCCTGATTTTCTATGGATGCAATGATGGTTTCCGTCCCCTGGTCAGGGGTGTCTGTTGGCATACGCTTTTTCTCCCTGGATATGAAAGCCTCAAAATCCGGACATTTTCTTCATTTGGTTTTTAGTTCAAAATATTGCTCGTTTACGAAAGTACCCCACTGTTCACCGCGCTGTTGTTTCAGAAGCCTGAAACCCGCTGCTTCATACAAGCGCCTGGCGGGATTGAGTCCTTCGAATGTCCAGAGGTATGTGGTCTTGTAACCCCTCGTCTTACAAAAGTCCATGGCGCAATCCATGAGCCTCCGGCCTATCCCCCTGCCTTTCAGCGCATGGGAAACAATAAACCACCTCAGATGGGCCCCTTCATTTTCAGCGTGAATGCCGTCTATGACAATGGCGCCTTCTATTCGGCCATTTTGTTCGGCGAGCCAGATGCCATCCCGGTTTTCGTCAAACCGCTGAAGAAAAGCCGAAAGCTCAGCGGCAACTTTGGCCTCAAAGTAAAGCCCGAAGCCCCAATATCGGTGGTAATAAATCCCATGAAGCTCTGAGATCCGACCGATTGAACCAGGGATATATCCGGTTTTTATGATAATTTCCGTTGCTGCGCCCATGGTGACTGACCGTTCCGGGGGGTGCTTTCAAACCGCACAAACGGAGAAATGAAAAGAATGGATATCCGCGCTAACCCTTCATGACAGCCAGGGGGACCAGCGATTTCCCCCGGTTCTGTGCCAGTTCCATCAAGGTCAGTTGGGCCTTTGCGGGTGGTTCACGGCGATCCTCAAGTGATTTGGGTTCTAGGGTCATGGCCTCCGCATCGCAGGTGGTCACACACAGACCGCAACCGATACACCGATCCAGATTTACCTGTGCCGTACCGCCATCCCCCATGGTGATGGCATCCATCTGGCAGCGGTCCAGGCAGACTTCGCACCCCACACACGAATCTTCGTCCACCACGGCATAATGGTTGCTCACCACTATTTCCACGGGCCGTGGGTGTTTTTTCAAAGTACGCAGCATGCCGCAACAGTCGCCGCAGCAATTGCACATGCCGCCCGGGTTGATGGCATTGAAGGGTTGGGGGACCAAACCGGCTTCTTCGCATTTGTCCAGGATCTCCAGCGCCTCTTCCTGGTCCACCCAACGACCCATGCCCCGATCCACATAATAGGCCCCATGAGATCCGCCAAGAAAACACACTTCCAGAGGTTTATCACAGGACTGGTCCAGCAGGCCCTGTTGAACCCGACAGATACAATCGGCCACTGCCAGGCGCTCCATTGATTTGACAATTCCCCTGGCATCCTCATAGGGTGTCACTTTCCAGGACACGCCAACGGATTTGTTCACGGGGATGGTCCGCATGGGCACCACCTGTCGGGATCCCTGCTCGGTAAACGCTTCCTCAAAAAAATCTTCGAAGAGCCGCGCCAGCTCAACATCCATGGTTTTCAATTGAAATTCATAAATGCCCACCACAAAGGGGGCGGCCCCATACTTGGATTCATCCCCTTTTCGCGTCCGAAACAAAAGCCCTTTTTCAGCCATTTCTTCCAGCCGCAGGGCCACCTGTGCAGGCTCCTGTTTCAGACGGCCGGCCACGCTTTCAGGTGTTTCCAACATCATGCTCATGCGCAGGTACATGGCCGCTTCTTCTTCAGTAAAGAGCAGTTTCAGGATCTCAATCTCCACGCCGGACTCCGTGGCGGGATACCCCAAGGAATACTGATCCAGCTGTTCCTGCAATTGACGAAAAATATCTTGAGACATAATAACCCCTTATGAATGCATTTTCAATTCCGCAACCCGCAATCCGAATTCCGCAATGGATCAGGTTCCCATCTCCCAGGAAGAGAGATATATTTCCTGTTCTTCGGTCAGGGTGTCGATCTCAACACCCATGGACTTCAGTTTCAACCGTGCAATTTCCTGGTCAATGTCATGGGGGACGGGATAAACCCGCTTTTTCAAATTGGCGTGCTCCTTGGCCATGTATTCGGCGCTTAAGGCCTGATTGGCGAAACTCATGTCCATGACGCTTGAGGGATGCCCTTCCGCCGCCGCCAGGTTCACGAGCCTCCCTTCGCCCAGCACATAGATCTTCCGACCGCTTTCAAGTGTAAATTCCTCCACGAATTCCCTGATCTGACGACGGGCTGCCGCTGCTTCCGCCAGCCGCTTAAGATCCAGCTCCACATCAAAATGCCCCGAATTGGAAACAATGGCCCCGTCCTTCATCTCTAGGAAATGTTCCAAACGGATGACATTGATATCCCCTGTGAGGGTACAGAAAAAATCACCCAGGGGCGCCGCATCGGCGATGGGCATCACCTGAAATCCATCCATGACCGCTTCAAGTGCCCTGAGGGGATCCACCTCACAGATGATCACATGGGCGCCATGGCCTTTGGCCTTGGTGGCAACACCCCGTCCGCACCAGCCATAACCGCTGACCACGAACGTGCTTCCCGCCAGCAACCGGTTGGTAGCACGGATGATGCCGTCCACCGTGCTTTGCCCGGTCCCATAACGGTTATCGAAAAGGTGTTTGGTATCCGCATCGTTCACAGAGACCACGGGGAATTGCAGGACCCCGTCTTTCTCCATGCTTCGAAGCCGGATTACGCCGGTGGTGGTCTCTTCGGTACCGCCGATGAAGTTGTTCAAAAAACGGTTTCTCTCTTCCTCAGAGCGGCTCTGCCCCCAGACGCTGACAGATGCTTCCAGGTCATCCCATTTCTGGAGGGCGATAAAAAGAAGGGAACTCACCAGGTCCGCGCCGTCATCCATGGTAATGTGGGGTTCATGCTGAAGGGCCGACAGGATGTGACTGTAATAGGTGGCGTGATCCTCCCCTTTGATGGAAAACACGGGGATCTCATCATCCGCCACCAGGGAAGCAGCCACATCATCCTGGGTGGAAAGGGGATTGGAGGCACACAATACCACTTCCGCACCGCCGGCTTTAAGGGTTTTCACTAGGGCCGCCGTTTCGGTGGTCACATGGAGACAGGCGGAAAGCCTGAGGCCTTTCAGCGGTTTTTCAACTTCAAAACGTTCCTTGATCTTTCTAAGGACATCCATACTCTTTTCGGCCCACTCAATTCTCAGTCGGCCCTTTTCCGCCAGTTGGATGTCTTTGATATCGTAATCCATATAAGTTATCCTCTTCTCATTTTTTAAATTATTTTACGGCGCTCTTAAGTGTATCGACCATATCCGTTTTTTCCCAGGCGAACTCGGGAAGGGCGCGGCCGAAGTGACCGTAGTTGGAGGTTTTCCGGTAAATGGGCCGAAGGAGGTCCAATCGCTCAATAATGGCCGCGGGTCTCAGGTCAAATTCCTTTTTGACGATCTCCGTTAATTCAGCACTGGAGAGTACTCCGGTACTGTAGGCACCCACCATAACAGAGACCGGATCTGCACGGCCGATGGTATAGGCCACCTGGATTTCGCATTTTTCCGCCAGCCCGGCCGCCACAATATTCTTGGCCGCATAACGGCACATATAGGAAGCGCTTCGGTCCACCTTGGACGGATCTTTTCCGGAGAAGGCACCGCCCCCATGGTAACCAAAACCCCCATAGGTATCCATGATGATTTTGCGGCCGGTGAGTCCGCAGTCCCCTTGGGGTCCACCCACCACGAACCGCCCCGTGGTGTTGATAAAATACTGGGTGGATTCATCCAGCATTTCCTTGGGAATCACTTCCATGACCACCTTTTCGATGATCGCCTCCCTGAGGGTATCGTAATCCACTTCAGGGCTGTGCTGGGCTGCAATGACCACCGTATGGATGCGTTTGGGCTTTCCATCCTCATACTCAACGGTCACCTGGCTCTTACCGTCGGGTCTGAGCCACGGAAGCTGGCCGGATTTTCTCACATGGGCCAGTCGCCGGGTCAGTCCATGGGCCAGATAAATGGGCATGGGCATGAGGGCATCGGTGTCTTTGCAGGCATATCCGAACATGAGCCCCTGGTCCCCGGCCCCCTGCTCCTGAAACAGACCGGAACCGGTATCAACGCCCATGGCGATGTCCGGAGACTGCTTGTCGATGGTAGAGAGCACGGCACAGGTTTCCCAGTCAAACCCCATGGAAGAATTTTTATAACCGATATCCTTGATAGTCTGCCGGACAACATCGGGCATGTCCACATAGGCGGTGGTGGTAATTTCACCGGATATCATGGCCATACCGGTGGTCACCAGGGTTTCACAGGCCACCCGGGAATGGGGGTCCTGAGCAAAAATTTCGTCC
Source organism: Desulfobacteraceae bacterium (assembly GCA_016844935.1). Taxonomy (GTDB): domain Bacteria; phylum Desulfobacterota; class DSM-4660; order Desulfatiglandales; family Desulfatiglandaceae; genus NaphS2. The sequence goes on from JAERTK010000315.1 coordinate 18,126, forward strand.
AGGATATGATCGGAAATCTGGTCAGCGACCTTATCCGGATGACCTTCGGTCACGGACTCCGACGTAAATAGAAAATTCGCGCTTTTCATAGAAAACTCCTTTGATCTAGGTTTAAGGTATAAGGTTTAAGGTATAAGGCTTAAGGTTTAAGGATTCCACATCTAACGCCCTATACCTTACACCTAAATTATTTTACCAACCGGCCGTTATCAATTAACCGTGTTTTTCCCACTCGAACCGCCATGGCCATCAAGGTACCATCGGAAAGGGTGTTCACATCTTCCAGGGTAACCGGATCGCACAGCGTAATGTAGTCGATCTCCGTGTAAGGGTGTTCCAGGATATAAGATTTGACAAAATCTTTTACCACCTGCGCTTTTTTCTCCCCTTCCCGAAACAGCCGCTGCGCCAGATCCAGAGATTTCTTGAGTGAAAGGGCAGATATCCTCTCTTCCGGTTTCAGATAACTGTTCCGGGAACTCATGGCCAACCCGTCCGCCTCCCTCACCGTTGGAACACCGATGATCTGGATATCCATATCAAGATCCATGACCATCCGGCTGATCACGGCCAGTTGTTGATAGTCTTTCTGACCGAAAACAGCCGCATGGGGCTTGACGATATGAAACAGTTTCGCCACAACGGTGGTCACCCCGTCAAAATGTCCGGGTCGCGACAGGCCACATAAATGTTGGGGCAGATCTTTCACCACTACGCTGGTTTGAGCGCCCGGTGGGTACATTTCCTTCGCAGAGGGCATGAACATCACATCCGCCCCCACATCTTCCGCTTTCTTGAGATCCCCCTGAGTGTCCCTGGGATAAGCCTCAAAATCTTCATTGGGGCCAAACTGGGTGGGATTGACAAAAAGGCTCACAACCAGTTGATCGCAATGATCCTTTGCCGCCCGCATCAGCATCAAATGTCCCTCATGGAGAAATCCCATGGTGGGCACCAAGGCAATAGACTCTCCGCTCATACGAATGGTATCGGAAGCCTGTTGCATTAGATCAACGGTTTTTATGATTTCCATGGAAAACGCCTTCCCTGCGGTATTTTCTAGTTGTTTTAAAACAAAATTTTGTTTTGTATCATCTGTCTATGCGGTTGTCAATTGTCAGCATGGATGAAAGCCGTAGAAAATCCGCCATTTCCAATACTTCCGCACGTTTTCCAGGATCGATGCCACATGCCGTCAGGGCGGCTAAAAGCGATTCACGGGTCTGATCCTGAAGTGCACCTTTCAGGGAATTTAAAACCGTCTTTCTCCGGTGGGCAAAGGCCCCCTTGACCACTTTCTTAAAAACCGCCTCTTGAACCGACCGTTGAGGGTAAGGCTTTTCAAAATCAAGAGATACCACCATGGAATCCACTTTGGGAACAGGAAAAAAAGATCCTTTCAAGACTTTGATCACCGAAAGGGCTTTGGCATGATACTGTACCAGAAGGGTTAAGGCCCCGTAGGTTTTGCCTCCCGCGGACGCTGTCAACCGATCGGCCACTTCCTTTTGAAACATGAGAATGGCCTGGCCGATCCATTGTGAATATCGACACATCTTTTCAAGCACAGGGGATGAGATATTGTAGGGCAGATTCCCAATCACCGGAATTCTACCGTCAAAATGCTTTCTCAAAATTTGCCAGTCTACCTTCAAGATATCTTCGTGCAGCAAGGTCACATTGTTGAGACCGTCTTGATGGAGCCTGTCGTTGAGCCAGGCCACCAGTTGGGCATCCTTTTCGACGGCCACCACATGTTTCACCCTTCCTGCCAGTGGCAGGGTCAGCGCCCCCTTCCCCGGTCCAATTTCCAAAACGGTCTCTTCAGCCGAAAATCCCCCAAGTGATATGATTTTATCGCTGATGATGGGGTCCACCAAAAAATTCTGACCCAGTTTTTTTTTGGGTCGAAAGGGCTCACCTGTTTTAAATGATCCGGCAAAAACCAATAGATCCTCCTCAGGAATCACGCCACCGCCGTATCCGTTTAAAAATATAC
>JAERTK010000316.1 GCA_016844935.1 Desulfobacteraceae bacterium
TATTTGCGCCCGAGCTTATGTCGAATATCCAGAATAACCAATGGAGGTTTGACTCCTGCCCGGAAACAATTCTATGATCAGGAAATCAATATCGCTTTTTGTTACATCTAACGCGGCATAGCCGCAGTTTTCAGTTGTCAGTTGTCAGTTGTCAGATCTGGAGGTTATTTTCAAAGCAGAAGGGATCGAACGGCATTCAGAAGCCTTCTTCAGAGAATTGAGAATAGATTGATACCAACAGGCTTTTACTGATAACTGACAACTGATAACTGACAACTTTCTTGTTTTTTGTGACAGAAAACCTGGAAATACTAAATTCCCAGGCGTGTTTTTTCGGATTCCATTTTGTCATGACATCCTTCCCATTTTTCAAGCAGACTTTCCAGCTGGGTGCTCACTTCTTTGTACTCAGCCAGAATCGGCACGCTTTTTACGCTGTCTTCGAAAAAATCCGGGTCGGCCAGGCAGGTCTCCATCTCTTTCTGCCGGGTTTCCAGTTGAGAGATAGCGTTTTCGGTTTGTTCAAGTTCCTTTCGAATGGGTGCCATGATATGGTGAATCCGCTGTCTCTGTTCAGCCTCTTTTCGTTTATCCCGCTTTCGATGCAGGTTTTTCTTGCCTGAAGGTCCCTTGCCCTTTTTTGTGCTATCCGAATCAGTTCCCAGCCCTTTTGCGGGGCTGGCCGGTTTAAGGTGAATATCCGCTTCGGTATCGGCAAGATGCCGGTAATACTCTTTCAGCGTGCCGGGGTATTCGATCATTTCCCGGCCCCTGATGTCCCAGATCCTGGTGGCCAGGCGATTCACAAAGGATTGATTGTGAGAGACGAAGAGAAGCGTTCCACCGTACCCCGATAAGGCATCGATGAGGGTTTCCGAGCTTTCGATATCAAGGTGGTTCGTGGGTTCATCCATGAGCATGAAATTGCCCGGTTTGACAAGGAGTTTCGCCAGCGACACCCTTGCCCGCTCTCCGCCCGAAAGGACGCTGATGGGCTTGTCCACATCGTTTCCCGAAAAAAGAAAGGCCCCGCACACCGATCTGACGAATCCGATGCTCGCATTCGGTACCGACTGGTAAACTTCCTCTACCACCGTCTTTTGAGGATTGAGCAGATCCGAATGGTGCTGGGCAAAATAGGCGATATTGACCTGATGCCCCAGAACGATTTCCCCCTGATCCGGGGTGAGTTCACCCGCCACGGCGCGAAGCAGGGTGGTTTTCCCGCAGCCGTTAGGACCGATAATGGCGATTCTTTCACCCCGGGTCACCCGCAGGTTGAGATGTTCGTATAAAATGTTGTCGCCGAACCATTTGGACACATCCCGAATGGCAACCACTTCCCCACCGCTTCGGGGGATGGGGGGAAAGGAAAACCGGAGGGTCTTTTCCTTGTGATGGGTCTGAACAATCTCCATTTTTTCCAACAGCTTAATTTTGCTCTGGGCCTGGCGGGCTTTGTTGGCCTTGGACCGAAACCGTTCGATGAATTTCTGCGCGTCTTTGACCTTCTGCTCCTGGTTTCGGGCCTTGTTTTCAAGAGATCGGACTTCTTCCTGACGGGCCTTCAGGTAGAAGTCATAATTGCCGCTGTAGCTCCGCATGCCTTCGGTTTCAAATGAAATAATGCGATGGATTTGGCGGTTGAGAAATTCCCTGTCATGGGAGACCAGGATCATGGCGCCCTTAAAACTTTGAAGAAAAGTCTCCAGCCACCTGACCGAAGGCATGTCCAGGTGATTGGTGGGCTCGTCCAAAAGGAGCAGGTCGGGTTTCTGGTATAGGAGCCTTGCCAGGGCGGCCCGCATTTTCCAGCCCCCGCTGAGTTCGCTGACGGGTTTTTCAAAATCCCGTACGTCGAAGCCAAGACCCAGCAGGATTTTTTCCGCCTCGTGATGGGGGAAATCCAGGTTCAGGCGGTTGACCTCCTGGTGTATGTTCGCAATTTGTTTGCCAAGGGTGCTCTGATCCAGTTCATCGGTTGCTTTTTCAAGGGAGTGTTCCGCATGGTTCAGGTCATTTTCCAGCTTCAGCCGTTGTGGTATGGCATTGAGGACCGATTGAAGCAGGGATCCCGATACGGTTTCCTGAACATCCTGAGCGAGGTAACCCATACGGGAGTTTCTGGCGATTTTGATCTCTCCCGCATCGGGAGTGATTTCGCCCATGATGATTCGAAGCAGGGTGGTTTTACCGGATCCATTGGGACCCACCAGTCCGATTCGATCTCCGGGATTGATCTGCAGCCCTATTTGGTCGAAAATCTGTCGTTCAACGAAATTGAGGGAGACCTTTATGGCGGTGACAAGACTCATGGCTTTTTGAAATGATCTCTGCTATTTTGAAAACTTTCACAAACTCGCGGCCCGTGATGAATAAGGCTTACTGCCATGGGGGCGACGTTTTTTTATGAATGCCGGGAATTCGGTATCCTGCTGAATTGTTTTGCTCGCTTATATATAATGGTTTATGCTGAATTTGCAAGAGTCATTGATCTTCAGTTTCAGGGCCTTTTGTGCTATGACGCTACTGTCGGGGTTAATTGCCGCGGCTGGCATCTTTAATCCCCCGATGCCCTGAATTTGCAGGCTCCAAAGAAATTGACATAGCTGAAGTTGAGGTCAAGGGTGACATCAGAACCGGTACAACGCAAGCTTGCCGCCATTTTGAGCGCGGATGTGAAGGAATACAGCCGGCTCATGGGGCAGGATGAAGCGGCGACGGTTACGGCCATCAGGGCGTGCCGTGAAATCATGGCTTCAGCCATAGAAAGGGCGCGGGGCAGGGTGGTGGATTCCCCGGGGGACAATGTCCTGGCTGAATTCGCCAGTGCTGTGGATGCCCTTGAATGCGCCGTGGCCATACAGGAAGCGCTGGAGAAGGAAAACGAGCAGTTTCCCGATGATCGCAGAATGGTTTTCCGCATGGGGATCAACATCGGGGACGTGATCGTCGAAGGTGATGAGATTTACGGGGACGGCGTCAATATCGCCGCTAGAATTGAAGGCCTTGCCGACCCGGGAGGCATATGTATTTCAGGAACCTTGTATGACCAGGTGAAACGGAAGGTCCATTATCAATACGATTTTTTGGGCCGGCAGGAAGTGAAAAACATCTCTGAAGCCGTTCGCACATATCGCGTGGTCTGGAAGGACGCGGATATTTCGAAGGGGCCTTCGAAAGGTAAAAAGCCGAACAAGCTGACCCCATCGACCGGAAAAGGGTTTGGATTTGGTTCAAAAACAATTGCCACCTGTTTTTTGATGTTATTGCTCCTGCCATTTGTAAACCATTTCAAAATCAACCTGGTGACGAAAATGTGGCAGTGTCGCCTGACCTTGTTGCCCAATGCTCAGCAGGTGACCGTTGTCACAATCGACAAAGACGAATATCGCAAAATGAATGTGAAAGGCAAGGAACCGCCCCCTCCCTATGATGCCAGACCGAAGCTCTGGCGACGTTATCATCCGGAAGTTATCAAGAATCTATCCAAAATGGATGTGGGGGCCGTGGGGTTTGATTTCTGGTACTCGCCCGCCAATGACACAGCCGAGAAGAAGGCCACGAGACGTTTTGTGGAGAGCCTCAAGTGGGCAAAAAAGAAGGGCCTTCCCATTGTTCTGGGCCAATATCAGAACTCCCAGGACAAAGCTGTTTACAACCAGGCCCACTGGGGGTTTATTTCCGTATACAGGGATTTGACCTGGATCAACGAGGTCATGTACCTGAAGACGTGGGACAAAATGGCGGTGTCGGGGGAGGTGATGGCGCGGCCGAGTTTCTTTTTGCAGGTGTTGGCGGAGAAGCTGAGATTGAAACCGGTGCTGGGCGTGGACGGCGTGAGGCTCATGGGGCCACCCATTCCGAGGCGGTTGTGGCTGGCCTTTGCCGAGACGCCTTTTGCAAAAGTCCCCTACCACGAAGTCTATAACGGCTGGGCGGACAAGAAACTGTTCTCGGGGCGGATTGTCCTGATCGGAATGGGCGGGAGTGAAACGGACTACTTTCATGTTCCGTACAGTCCCACCGATTTTACCCCCCATACCAAAGAGGATGGTTACGGAATGCCGGGTGTATTTCTTTTTGCCCACGCCATCAATCAGGTGATTCAGGGGTATTACCACAAGGAAATAAACGACGAATGGACGTTGAACTTTAGAGACAAAGGGTTTTCACTTTTTCATCTGGAGAGTATCCTTTATCTCCTGGTTGAAACCATCGGTACTTGCCTGCTGCTCTCCGGGGTATTCTTTTTTGTCCGAAAAAAAGGGGGACGTCTGTTAACCCTCTCTTTTATGGGGTTGTCCACAGGGGTGATTATGGCGGCGCTGGCGCTTATTCCGGTGCTCTTCGGGTTGGCCAACATTTTCTTTGCAGGCCTCGTTTTTTCGGTGTTGTCTGTGTGGAAAATGAATAATCTGAAACTCCCCTGAGGTATTCTAAAATGGTGATAAGGCATTGAAAGGGGGTAAAAGCATGGATTCTGCAAAATTGGGAAGGGCTCTGGCCCTTTCGTGCGTCGTGGTTTTGTGGGCGTTCCAGGGAGTCGCTGCAGAAACGATGGGCAAAGAAGTTCAGGGGAATCCGGGGACCATTGAAATCGAGTGCAACATTTCAGGTCTGGAATTACATTTTTGTCCGCAGGAAAGGTACCAGAAAAAGGAAACGAAAGTGTTTTTTGGATTGATCAAATCGGAGAAGCGTCTCTGTTCCGAGGGGGAAATTTCCCTGGGTGAGACCCCCGTCAAACCGGTTCCCATGCCGCCGGGAAAATACGTGTTGCTGGTGCCTCAAGGGTATCGCTGGGAGCACGACGGGCCCATTGAGATTGATATAGAAGCAGGAAAAAGAAAGTATTTCTTGTTAAAGCTTTTCAACAACAGGGCCGATAGAACCGATGAGGACCATGGTGGCGGCGGTGGCGGTGGCGGTGGCGGCGCCGGCGGTTCCCCCGGCCGGTGAAAAACCGCTTATGAATGGACGGTTTACATTTCTACGCCGCTGATACGTTCATGTTCCCTCATAATGCACCGGTTCATGACCGTTTCTATGCCCGCGTCCCTGGCCTTGGAAGCCGCTTCGTTGTGAACGACACCCAGCTGCATCCAGATGGTTTTGACCCCGATGCGGATGCACTGTTCCACCACTGGCGGAACACGGGAGGGGTTGAGGAACAGGTTGGCCACATCAACGGCGAATGGGATGTCTTCTAGGGTTTTGTAGCAGGTTCTTTCCAATATCTGCTGCTGGCCCGGGTTTACGGGGATGATATCATAACCCTGTTCCAACAGGTATCGGGCCACCTTGTTGCTGTCCCTGGATGGTTTGGGGGAAAGTCCCACAACGGCGATCCGCTTTGAATCTTGCAGGATTTTCTTCACATTCTCCGGAGGTGGCATGTAATCGGGCATATCACATTGGACTGTTTCCATAAAGCTCCTATTTTAAAAGGTTTTTCACCGTTTCAGCCTTTTTCTTTACATCCATGGCTTGTTTGATCCCCGGGACCTGCTCAATGACCTTGTCAGCAACCTTGCTCTCCAGGGTTGGCTCTTTTTCGGCCTTTGGGGGATCAGTCTCTTTCGCGGATCCCTCTTCGGAGGATTTTTCCGGGCTCAATTCCTTTTTGACATTCTTGAATTCCTTGATGGCGCCGCCGAGACCCTTTCCGATATCCGGAAGGCGTTTGGCGCCAAAGATCAGGATGACGATTACCGCAATGATGATCAGTTCCGTAGGACCAAGCCCGAACATTATAATTTAACTCCTCAACAGTATGGTGAAGCTTCTGAGCCGCGGCCGAAAGTTTGCGTTTCCCCAGGGTGTTCCGGCCGTTTAGCATTCAGCTTCTATGGATTGAAGGCCCTCAAATTGAACGGCGGCCTCATTTTCTTCCCGTGCTTCTACGCGCCCGATGCAGTACGCCGCTTCACCCATGGCTTTCAGCCTCAGGAGCACCTCATCGGTTTCTTCCTCATTCACAACGATCAGCATGCCGAGGCCGTTGTTAAAGGTCAGCATCATGTCATGGTCCGACACCTGCCCGGCTTTCTTGATGTACTGAAATACAGGGTGGGGAACCCAGGTGGTTGTGTCAATGATGGCTTTGCAGCGTGACGGCAATATGCGGGGAGGGTTATCGATGAGTCCGCCGCCGGTGATGTGACTGATGCCGTAAAGATTAAAGTCCCTCCTGAGGTTGCTGATGGTTCTGGCATATATGCGGGTGGGTTCGAGCAGCTCCTCCCCAAGGGTTCGGCCAAATTCAGGCACATGGTCGGAAACGGACATTTTCAGGTCATCGAAAAAAATCTTCCGCACCAGTGAATAACCGTTGCTATGGAGCCCGCTGGAACCGATGCCGATGAGTTGATGGCCTACGGCAATTTCGGAGCCGTCCAGTAGCTCTTCATTATCGGCCATGCCCACCACGAATCCGGCCAGATCGTATTCGTTTTCCGCGTAAAAACCGGGCATCTCAGCGGTTTCCCCCCCGATGAGCGAACATTTGGCTTCCAGGCACCCGGTTGCGATCCCCTTTACGATTTCGACGGCCTTGTTTTCATCCAGAACGCTCATGGAGATGTAGTCAAGGAAGAAAAGGGGTGATGCGCCCTGTACGACGATGTCGTTGACACACATGGCCACGAGGTCCAGACCCACCGTATCATGTTTATCGAGCATGAAGGCAATCTTGAGCTTTGTGCCGACGCCATCGGTAGAACTGACGAGAACAGGGTTGTTCATGTGCTGAACATGCAGTGAAAAAAGACCGGCAAATCCACCGATATTTGTGATGACGCCCGGGGTTTGCGTTTTGCTGACAATGGGTTTGATCAGTTCTACAAATCGATTTCCCGCTTCGATATCGACGCCTGCCTCAGCGTATGGGTTTTTTTGATTAGGGGGTTTTGAAGGGTTCATTATTCTTGACTCCATCACTCAGGATCAATTTGAATGACCCCGAGTTTGTGAATAAAAGAGCTGCTAAAGGGGAAATAACTGCTCAATTCTTTGGGCGAGCATGATGTCCCCGGTGGCTTTGAGCTGTCCGCCCATAAATGCCTGCATGCCGTTGATTTCTTTATTGATCATGCCAAGCCATGTTTCAGCCGACATGGTGAGCGTTACCGTGGGTTCATCATGACTGCCTTCCGCAATTTCACAGGTACCGTCTTTTACGATGATGCTCCAGTTTCCTCCGCCATCACCGGTAATTTCAAATTGGAATACCGCGCTCAAACCCTGAGCCGCATCGGCATCGAACACCCCGGGCATTTTGTCGAAGATGTCTTTAACGTTTGTTATTGCCATTTTGCACTTCCCTCCATGATTATTTGCCTTTCACTCCGGGTATAACTAGCCAATGATGGTATTGTCAATCAATATCAACACAGTCCGAAAATTCTGACTTTCATACGGATATCTTCAATTGACCGACGGCTGCACAGGTTGCCGATTAGTGAATCGCTTTTGGAAGGATTGATGGGTTTGTGATTTTTCTTGCAATATGGTCGAGTGTGTGTTAGAACTCGCGCATTTCGATCAGGGATGCAAGGGTCCATGAAGAGGAAAACACCTCGAATTACAGCGTTTTTGGGTAGGGACACGGCGTTTGAGGGTACGTTGACGTTTACAGGTGGCCTTCGCATCGACGGTCGTTTTCAGGGTGAGATCTCTACCGGAGGGACCCTGATCATCGGGGATAGCGCCGTGGTCCGGGGTGATATCCATGCGTCGTGTGTTCTTGTGAGTGGTGAAATTCACGGCAACACGATTGCGGACGAGAGGATAGAGATTTTGACTTCTGCCAGGATTTTCGGGGATGTCCAATCCCCGGAGATTATTGTGGGCGCGGGGGCGGTTTTCGAAGGTAAATGCCGAACCGATATCAGTTGAACCGGATCATCTGTTTATGGCGTGCCCGCCTTAAAAAAAGGTTTTGACAATCGCCGTTTTTTTTTGTAAAAGGCGTTACTTTTGTGTGAAGTGCTCCGAATCGGAATTAATTGTGAACCTGAAACCCGTGGGAAATCGTGATGAAAGGATGCGTCTGATATGCTAAACATAGACGGTACACTAATTCTTCAGATAGCCAATTTTCTTATCCTTCTTGTGGTGATGAATATCATCCTTTACAAGCCCATACGGGGGATATTGGCCAAAAGGGATGATGAGATGAACTCCCGCCAGAAAACCATTGATGATTACCAGGGTCGTGCTAAGGATAATGAGGACGCGATTGAGAGCGGCATGGTTTCGGCGAGGAAAGAAGGCTACCAGGAAAAGGAATCTCTGAAAGCCCAGGGTCAGGAAGAAGAAAAAGGGGTCCTTCAGGAAGCGGGTGCTGCTGTGGAGCGTAAGTTGACGGCTGCAAAACAGGAAATTGAGACCAAGATTACGGCTGCCAGAGAGAACTTGGAGAGTGAGATCTCCGGTTTTTCCGGTGAATTGGCTGAAAAGATATTGGGAAGGAGCGTTCAATGATCCGCGTCATAGGCAAGAAAGGACAAGCATCCCTGATTCTCGGCATGGCACTGCTGTTTTTGATTACTTTATGCGGTGTCGCTTTTGCGAGCGGCGGCGGGGGTAATAGTCACGACCAGATGTTGAACCTTCTCTATCGTATCCTCAATTTCACCCTTTTGGTGATCATCCTGGTTGTGGTGGTCAAAAAGACTTCCATGCTGCGGTTTTTTGGAGAGCGCAGGGATGAAATCAAGGAAAAACTTGAGGCGTTGACAAAAGAGCGTCAAATTGCCGAAAGCCGCAGCCGGGAGCTTGAGACAAAACTTGGGGAGTTTGAAGTTCAGAAAAAGGAGATCCTCGAACAGTTCAGGGTGGAAGGCGCCAAGGAAAAAGCGCGAATTGTCGCCGAAGCCCGGGAGCGGGCAGCGCAACTTATCAGCCAGGCTGACCACACCATTGAGCGTGAGATTCTAGGTGCCACTGAAAGGTTGAAACAGGAAGTGGTTGAAATGGCGGCCCTACGGGCGGAAGAAATTATCGCCAAAGGGATAAATGACAGCGACCAGGACCACTTGGTGGATGAATTCATTAAAAGCGTGGAGAAACTACATTGACCGGTTCAAAGATTTCCAAAAGATATGCAAAAGCGCTGCTCAGTCTGGGGCAGGAAGACGGGAATTATGGGGCATACGGTGAGAACCTGAAAGAATTCGCGGGGCTCTGCGCGGATAACCCGGAGTTCAGCAAGGCCATCGGCAATCCGGTATTTTCCGTGGAAGATCGAAAAAAGGTGTTGAATGCGGTGTTGGAGGAGAGCGCCTTTGCGGATCTTGTCAAAAACTTTCTAAGGCTTCTCCTGGATAACAACAGGATAGGCGGCATCGAAGACGTTTCAGCCTATTACACGCAACTCACCGATGAGATTTCAAACATTATCCGCGCCGAAATCGTTACGGCACGACCGTTGAAAGACGAAGTAATGGACAAACTGGATGTTGTCCTTTCAAAAATTACGTCTAAGACGGTGAAAGCAAAAGTTGAAGAAGATGAGTCTCTCATCGGGGGGCTTGTCGTAAAAATAGGTGATTTGGTATTGGATGGCAGTGTCAGGGCACAGCTGGAAGGCCTAAAAGAATCATTAAAGAGGGGTGAATATAACTAATGGAGATCAGAGCTGCAGAAATAAGTGATATAATCCGGGGCCAGATTAAAGACTACGAGAAGAAGGTCGAAGTAAGTGAGACCGGAAGCGTATTGTCTGTGGGTGATGGTATCGCTCGCGTGTACGGGATTGAGAAGGCCATGGCCATGGAGATGGTGGAGTTCTCCGGAGGCATCTTTGGCCTTTGCCTTAATCTGGAAGAAGATAACGTGGGTGTCGCAATTATGGGCGATGACTCCAAAATTAAAGAGGGTGATACGGTCAAGAGAACCGGCAAGATTGCTGAAATCCCTGTTGGGGAAGCGGTTCTCGGGCGCGTTATTGATGCGGTGGGGCAGCCCCTTGACGGTAAGGGACCCATTGAAGCAACCGAATTCAATCGGCTTGAGGTGGTCGCACCGGGCGTTATCGACCGTCAATCCGTTTCCGAGCCCCTTTACACAGGCATCAAGGCCATTGATGCCATGACACCGGTGGGGCGCGGCCAGCGTGAATTGATCATCGGTGACCGGCAGATTGGTAAAACGGCCATCTGTGTTGATGCCATCATCAATCAGAAAGATACGGATGTCTACTGTATTTATGTGGCGACGGGACAGAAAAAATCGACCGTAGCCCAGGTGGTTGACATTCTGGAAAAACATGGTGCCATGGAATACACAACCGTTGTGGCGGCCTGTGCCAGCGATCCCGCAACCCAGCAGTTTATTTCTCCCTATGCCGGATGCGCCATCGGCGAATACTATCGTGACCAGGGAAAACATGCCCTGATTATCTACGACGATCTTTCAAAACAAGCGACAGCCTATCGACAGGTCTCCCTTCTGCTCAGACGTCCCCCTGGACGTGAGGCGTTTCCCGGAGATATTTTTTACAACCATTCCAGGCTTCTTGAGCGTGCCGCCAAAGTGAATGATAAACTGGGTGCGGGTTCCCTGACGGCCCTGCCCATTATTGAAACCCAGGCAGGTGACGTTTCCGCCTATATCCCGACCAACGTTATTTCCATTACAGATGGTCAGGTTTATCTGGAGCCCAATCTGTTTTTCTCCGGCGTGCGCCCGGCCATTAATGTGGGCCTGTCCGTTTCCCGGGTGGGGGGTGCCGCCCAGACCAAGGCCATGAGAAAGGTTGCCGGTTCTCTGAAACTGGACATGGCCCAGTTCCGTGAGTTGGAGGCGTTTGCCGCTTTCGGCAGCGATCTGGATAAAGCCACATTGCAGCAGCTCGATCGAGGTCGAAGGCTGGTGGAAATTTTGAAGCAGCCACAGTTTCAGCCCATGAGTGCCGAGAAAGAGGTGGCGATCCTGTTTGCTGGTTCGAACGGTTTTCTCGACAAGTGGCCTGAAAATGCCGCTCTTGAATATGAAAAACAGATGCTTGAATTCATGGGCAGCAAATACGCCGATGTTCTGGCGGATATCAAGGAAAAGGGTGATATTTCAGAGGAGACGGACGGCAAAATGAAAAAGGCCCTGGAAGAATTTGAGGGAATTTTTCAACCCGAGGCCTGATGCGCCCTATTGTTCAGAATATGAAATGGACGATAAACTTCAGATAAATAGAGAGAGAAAGGCCACATGGCAACCTTAAGTGATATTCAGAGGAAGATAGGCGCTGTAAAGAAAACGCGGCAAATTACCAAAGCCATGAATATGGTTGCTGCCGCCAAACTTCGTGGCGCCCAGATGAAAATGGAGAGCTTTGAGCCTTACGCGACCAAGTTTGCGGAAGTGCTTGGGAATCTGGCAAGCCGGATTGAGTCTGACATTCATCCCCTGCTGGTGAAAAAGGAGAAGGTTTCCCGGGTGGAGCTGTTGCATTTCTCAGGGGATAAAGGTCTTTGCGGCAGTTTCAATGCAAACCTGTTCAACCGGGCTGAAAAGTGGGTAAAAGAAGAAAAGGATGATGGCGTTGATTTGGCCCTGACCACCGTTGGAAAACGGGGACGCGATTATTTTAAAAAGAGAGGGTATGATCTTATCGAAAGCCATATCAATGCATACGGGAGCGTTGATATCTCCTTTGTGAATCAAATCAGCAGAGGCATGATCGATCGGTATCTTACAGACGAGGTGGATGCCGTTTATATGATTTACAGCCGTTTTCTCGGCATGGGCAAGCAGGTGCCCACATTGGTCAAATTGATTCCCGTTGAGCCGCCTGTGGCTGAAGCGGAAGAAGCGTCAGGGGGGGAAGCAGAGTATCTTTGCGAGCCGGACCCTGAAGGGCTTTTGATCGAACTTTTACCCAAACATATTAATGTGCAAATTTATAATGCATTTCTGCAAAACGAAACAAGCGAGCATGCCGCGCGTATGGCTGCCATGGACAATGCTTCGAGGAATTGTGACGATCTTGTGGAAAGTCTTACCCTTGCTTACAATAAAGCACGACAGGCGGCTGTTACTGCTGAACTGATGGACATTGTAGGTGGCGCCGCCGCCTTGAAGGGATAACGGTTTTAACCATACTAAGGAGGTCTTTATTTAACCATGAATGAGGGCAAATTAATACAAATCATTGGTCCGGTCGTCGATGTGGAGTTTGGTGACGGTGAACTCCCCGCAATTCTAACCGCACTCCTGATCAGCAACCCGGCAATCAACGATGTCGAGGATAATCTGGTTGTTGAAGTTGCCCAGCACCTGGGTGACAATGTGGTGCGCTGTATCGCCATGGACGTGACTGACGGCCTTGTACGGGGCATGCCGGTCAAAAATACGGGAAGTCCGATTATGATGCCTGTAGGGGATCCCGGTTTGGGACGTGTCCTCAACGTGGTCGGAAGGCCCGTGGATGGCCTGGGTCCTGTTGAGGCGGATGAATACTATCCCATCCATCGTCCTGCGCCATCGTTTGAAGAACAGGACACGTCTGTGAACGTTCTTGAAACCGGCGTAAAAGTCATTGATCTCCTGGTACCCTTTCCGAGGGGTGGTAAAATGGGGATGTTTGGCGGTGCCGGTGTCGGCAAGACGGTCGTTATGATGGAGATGATCCATAATATCGCCATGCAGCATGGTGGTATCAGCGTGTTTGCCGGTGTGGGCGAGCGCACGAGAGAGGGTAATGACCTCTATATGGAAATGAAAGAATCAGGCGTTCTTCCCAAGGCGGCGCTCATTTACGGTCAGATGACGGAGCCTCCGGGCGCTCGCGCCAGGGTTGCACTCTCCGCGCTGACAGCTGCTGAATATTACAGGGATGAGCGAGGCCAGGACGTGCTGTTGTTTGTCGACAACATTTTCCGGTTTACCCAGGCCGGTGCAGAGGTTTCCGCCCTTTTGGGTCGTACCCCTTCAGCGGTTGGGTATCAGCCGACCCTTGGAACTGACTTGGGTGCCTTGCAGGAACGGATTACATCCACCACAAAAGGGTCTATTACATCGGTACAGTGCGTATATGTGCCTGCGGATGACTTGACCGACCCGGCACCTGCAACAACGTTTGCGCATCTCGATGGAACGGTTGTTTTGTCCAGGCCCCTCACGGAGCTGGGTATTTATCCGGCTGTGGATCCGCTGGATTCAAGTTCTCGTATCCTTGATCCCAATTTTCTCGGTGAAGAGCACTACAATACGGCAATGCAGGTTCAGCGAACACTTCAAAAATATAAGGAATTGCAGGATATTATTGCTATTCTGGGTATGGATGAATTGTCCGATGAAGATAAGATGACAGTTGCCAGGGCACGCCGAATTCAACGTTTTCTGTCCCAGCCATTCCATGTGGCGGAGACCTTTACAGGAACGCCGGGTGCTTATGTTACCGTTGCCGAGACGGTCAAGGGCTTCAAGGAAATTATCGACGGTAAACATGACGAGCTTCCCGAAGCCGCTTTCTATATGGTGGGTGGTATCGAACAGGCGCAGGAAAAAGCAGATCAGATCGCCGCCAAATAACAGAGGGGATAATCCATGGGAAAGTTAAATCTGGAAGTTGTTACCCCTGAGAAGGTGATGGTGAGTCAGGAGGTGGACATTGTTGTCGCCCCCGGGACCATGGGTGAGTTCGGCGTTTTGGAGGGGCACGTTCCCTTTTTGTCAGGAATTGAGCCGGGTGAATTGCGGTTCTCCAGTGGGAGTCAGACTGAACGGTTCCTGGTGACGACGGGGTTTTCCGAAGTTTCCGACGACAAGGTATCGATTTTGGTGGATGCTGCTGAAAAGGCCACGGAAATTGATTTGGATCGCGCTCGAAAGTCCATGGAAAGGGCTAAAGAAAGACTTGCCGCGGATCGAGGTGGTGAAGATGTGGACTTTTTGAGGGCTGAAGCAGCTCTTAAACGCGCCATTGTTCGCATTAGAATTTCTGAAAAGAAAATTTAATAAAAGAATACCGAACAAAAAAAGGCAAGCGGAATTCCGCTTGCCTTTTTTTATGTATTGACCTTTCTCCATTTCAACGATAGTATAAACGCGGTGTTGATCTAAAATCTCTCGGTTGATCTGAAATCTCTCGGTTGTTCAAAAAATCGAGGTGTTCGTGATCTCCGCTGTTGTTTCTAATATTTCTGTCCTTCTTTGCATATTGGGTTTTGAAGAGGTTTGGGTGTCTATGGAAACAGAAGTTGATAATAAACAATATAATGTATGGGAGTCTCCAAATTCCGAAGACGAGACGGACCAGTTTCAGTTGCTTGAGGCAAAAGTCGATAGCCTTATTGAAAAAACTGTGGCGTTAAAAACTGAAAATGAGGCTCTTGGAGAGAAATTGCGGATAGAAGAGGGGAAGGTCTCCGATTTAAACAACAAAATAGAGGAACTGAACTCCGGCAGAAATGACGCCAAACAAAAGATCATGTCCCTTCTTGAAAAAATGGAACAGGTCCCCAGTTAGGCCCTTGTTTCTAAAATTTTCGGTTGAGTTTTGTGATGGAAAATCCAATTAGAATCAGGATCCTGGACAATGAATACCTGCTGAGAAGTGATGAAAACCCTGAGCAGGTTAATGAAATTGCGAAACTGGTTAATGATAAGTTGGATGAGGTTAGAAAGAACTCCGATAAGCTCTCCGAAGGAAAAACTGCGATTCTGGTTGCTTTTGATATCGCTGGTGATTACCTCCGACTGCTCAAAGAAAATGATGTTAAGCTTCGAGATGTGCAGGATCGTTGCCGGTTAATGAATCGGCAGATTGAAAGGTTGGAATAGCATATCTGTTACATTTCCGCCCTTGTCGGGCCGTTGTCCGTTTTGTGAGTACGGTCCCTTCAGGGTGATTACGACGCCCGATTCATCTGATCGGGATTTTTATATATATGAGGGTTTGGGAACACTCGGGAAAACACGCTTTACGTGATGATATATACTAAATCAAACGAGATTATCGTGAATGTTGCTCTGAGATGGTGAGATAGGTTTGACTATGATCTCAAGATGGGATTTTATGTGCCTGTCTGCGTGTATGGCAATGGCGTAAAGGTTCGTTTTAACTGTCTATATTTTGATTCTAGATTTTCCCCTTTCTTCCCCTTTTTTTCCCTCAGATAATTGTGTGCTGTAAGCGGTTATTTTTGCTGAAGGCTGTGTGTGTGAGCCCTTGCGGGTGAAGGTGCGTAAACTTTTCGCACCCTTGATTCTCTTTGTGCTTGCTACACATCAGTTTTCAAAGTCTTGAAGCAAATAACCTCCATATATGCTGAATTTCGGGATCGGGATAATAAATTATGAGCTCATTGTATATGATAGTGATAGGCGGCGCAGGGCTGATTGTTGGAATCCTTTGTGGCTTTCTGGCTAGAAAAAAGCTGGTCGAGAGTCGGATTCAAGCCATCGAAGAATACTCAAGGAAGGTTTTGGCTGAAGCCCAGAAAGAAGCCAAGACAACGAAACGGGAGGCAGAACTCCAAGCCAAGGACACCTTGTACCAGATGAAGGTGGAATTTGAAAAGGAGAGCAAAGAAAAGAAAGATCAAGTATCGGCTCAGGAGAAGCGCCTGCATGGTAAGGAAGCCAATATCGATCGCAAAATTGAGCAACTTGAAAAACGGGAAGATCGGATTACTGAAAAAGAAAAATCCATCAGTAGAAATGAGCGGGAAGTTAAGAAAAAGGAAGCGGAATTTGACAATCTTATTGCCAAACAGAGAATTCAGTTGGAAAATATCGCCGGCATGTCTGGGGAAGAGGCAAAACAGCTTCTGGTAAAGTCCATGGAGATGGAGGCCAAGCACGATGCCGCAAAAATGATCCGACGTATCGAAAATGAAACGAAAGCTGAAGCAGACCGAAAAGCGCAGGAAATTATTGCACTGGCCGTCAAAAGATACTCCGGAGATTATGCTGCTGAGAAAATTGTGTCTGTTGTGAACCTCCCCGGCGAAGAGATGAAAGGCCGAATTATCGGGAGAGAGGGGCGAAACATCCGGGCTATCGAAGCAGCGACCGGAATTGATCTGATTATAGACGACACGCCTGAGGCGGTCATTTTGTCGGGTTTCAATCCGGTGAGGAGACAGATTGCGAAAGTATCCCTGGAGCGGTTGATTGAAGATGGCCGAATCCATCCGGCGCGAATCGAAGAGATTGTGGCCAAGGCGACCAAAGAAATTGAAAACAGCATGAAAGAGGCTGGTGAGCAGGCCACCTTTGATGTGGGGGTGCATGGGATTAATCATGAACTGGTCAAGCTCATCGGGCGTCTGAAGTACCGATCGAGTTATGCCCAGAATGTTCTGCAGCATTCCATGGAAGTGAGCTTCCTTTGTGGTATTATGGCCGCAGAATTGGGCCTCAACGTGAAACAGGCGAAACGTGCCGGTCTGCTCCATGATATTGGAAAGGCCGTTGATCATGAAGTTGAAGGGCCCCATGCCATGATTGGCGCGGATCTGGCGAGGCGCCACGGTGAATCGAACCTGGTGGTCCACGCCATCGAGGCGCACCATGAGGATGTGGAGATGACGTCTGTTCTGGATGTGCTGGTTCAGGCATCTGACACCCTTTCCGGCGCTCGGCCCGGCGCCCGCCAGGAAATGCTTGAAAGCTATGTGAAAAGACTTGAAAAACTGGAAAAAATTGCCACATCATTTCGCGGTGTAACCAAGTCCTTTGCCATTCAGGCTGGTCGTGAGATTCGAATCATGGTGGAAGGCAAAATCGTCAGTGATGATCAGTCCAACGTGCTTTGCAGGGATATTGCAAAGAAAATCGAGAAAGAGCTTACCTATCCCGGACAGATCAGGGTCATCGTAATCCGTGAGACCCGTGCTGTCAGCTACGCCAAATAGTGCCCACCCACAAATGGCCAATTTTCCCGATTTTGGCGTCAGTCTCAAACAATTTGTCCAATTCAATGTCAGCGGAGAAAAGCACGATTTCTTCATTTCGAGCTGTTACGGAAGACGAATTTCCTTGCACAACGAAATTATCGCAGCTATAATGTAGCTCTATTGCAGCCATGTCTGAGAGACATCTACTGTTTGGGCCCAGGTTTTCCGGAAGGTGGTTTTTTTATCCACCGTCTCACTATCCAGGCTCAGAACCGTTTCGGATTTATTTGTGCAATAATGTCATTTATATGAGGAGCAAGTTGGTTTTGCCTTGACAGGCGACTAATACTCTCCTAATCTTCAAATGGCCGGAAAGTCCCTGTTTGAGTCACTCCATGTTTGTTTTCCGGCTGATGATGTGGAATCGGTCGCTGTTTCTGAAAGGAGGGGTGGTAATGTCGAGAACGAAGTCCTATTTGGAAGGGATGCGAATCCTGGCTGTGGATGATGAAGAAGACGTTCTTGATACGATTGAGGAAGACCTGGAATTTTCACACGTGGACAAGGCCTCCGATTACCATATGGCCAAAGAGAAAATCGAGAAAGAAAAATATGATCTGGCCATCCTGGATATTATGGGCGTTGATGGGTTGAATCTTCTCCAGGACACGGTTGCCAAAGGTATCCCCACCGTTATGTTAACCGCCCATGCCATGAATGCGGATACGCTGATGACATCCATTCAGAGGGGTGCTATTTCTTTTTTGCCCAAGGAAAAACTGGCGGAGCTGGAAGCGTTGCTGGCGTATATTCTTGAAGCCCATCATTCTGGGAAACCCACCTGGAAACTCCTCTTTGAAGAGCTTGGGGAGCATTTTGACGAAAAATTTGGACCGGGCTGGCAAGAAAAGAATGGCGATTTCTGGTCCAAGTTCAATCAAACCTACAGTGTCAGCAAAGGGATTCAAACCCGTTTGATGCATGACCGCGAGGTTTTGTCGAAGGGTGTTTGAGCGATTCTTCCGGCGTGATGCAGGCACCGGAATAATTTTCTTTTCATACGTGTTGTAAGGCTTGTTTCAGCACAAACATTTTTTGCTCGAATGAGGTGGCAATGACTTCGAGCGTGTTTACTTGGTTTTTGAAAGGAGGTGAACTCTTCAAGAATTTTGAAAAACTGGATTGAGGTGCGTTGTGGCGTCTTGACCGGCTTGATGAAAAAGCGGTTCTATCAGAAAGGAGCAAGTGGGCGATGAAAAAGCTATTTTTTGCTGTAATAGTGTGTCTGGTAGCGGTTGTGATGGTCTGTGGTGTGGGATGGGCGAAAAAGAAACCTTCCCTGGATAAATGGAAAGCAGCTTTCGATCCTTCCGGCGCAAAATATAAATGTATCGTTTCAAATGTCTCTCATCCCGTTATCAAAGGCGTTTTTGCCGGTTTTGCAATCAGAGATGAGTTGTGGAAACGCACCAACGGTCAGATCTATCTCGATTACAAGCCTTTCTCCATGTTGGGTGGAGAGGTGGAAGTTTTAAACCAGCTCCAGATGGGCGCCATCCAGGGTATGAGTTGTAGCTCCGTTGCCGCCACCAACCTCGGCCCACGGTTCGGGCTCATCAACCTTCCTTTTCTCGTGGATTCCTTCGTAAAACTCGATAAATTTGTCAAAAGCGGTAAGATTTTCGACCATTACATGAACGCCATGGGTCACCAGGGGATCATGGGGCTGGATATTACCGGTTACGGCAATTACGGATGGGCAACGACCATTCCTGTCAGGAATATCGCGGAAGCCAAAAAAGTGAAATTCAGAATTGCGGAAGCTGCCGTCAATAAGCTGCTCTACAAGGCATGGGGTTTCAATCCCGTGGTCATGCCGTGGCCGGATGTTCCGGTTGCCCTGAAACAAGGGGTTATCACGGGCCTGGATCATACGCCCATGGTTTGCTACATCACCAAAAAATTTGAAGTTGCAAAATATTTTACCCGCATCAATTATGCCCAAGGGTTGTTTATCTGGATCTTTAACAAAGCCTGGTTCAACAAACTGCCCGGTGACCTTCAAAAAACCTTCAAGGACGTGGTCCATGAGGTATGCGCCAAGATCCGTCAGGAGACCATCGTTCAGGAAGCATGGGCCATCAAAGAAGCCAAGGCCAAGGCCGGTGTGACCTTCATCGATCTGTCCGAAGCGGATATGGCAACCCTCCGAAAAGAAGGGAATTACGTCTACAAGGACTTTGCCCCCCAGATCAACAGGCTTTATTCCGGCGACAAATATCGCCCCGAGAATTTCTTGAATGAAGTCCAGGTCTATCTGGATTATAAGCCGTAAACCTGTCATCGGCGGGGGGAGGTAACTCTTCCCGCCGTTTATTTTTCGGGAGTTGATATGTTTTCAAAGGTATTGGGCTTTCTTGATAAAGTGCTGGTTTTCATCGAAGAGTGGACGCTTTTTATTGCCACTTTTGCCGCTTTGCTTGCCCTTTTTGTGAATGTGGTTTTGAGGTATGGGTTCAATTATTCCCTGGCCTGGTCGGAAGAACTGGTGCGGGAGGTGATTATTCTGACCACCTTTATCGGGTGCAGTGCCGCCATAAAGGCCCGTTCCATGATTAAGATCGATGCCCTGGTACAATTGGTTCCAAGGCTGAAAACACCTCTTGCCATTGTCAGCCATCTGGTGACGCTCCTGTTTTCTGTCATGATGGTCTATTATGGCTGGAAAATGGCGGCCCTTCAGATTATGACGGAACAGAAAACCATCATACTTGAGATTCCCCTCGTGTATCTCTATGCCATACTGCCGATTATGGGGGTCATGATGTTCATTCGAACGGTTCAAGTGATGTATCAGGATTTTCTGGAAATGCGGACTGAAACGGAAGTGGCCTGATTGCAGACGTCGTTTTAGATCTCCACCCCTATCGATTTCGGAGACGAGCTTTCATATGGAACTAAGCTATTTGGTTATTCTGCTTATTCTTCTCGGGTGCATGGCCGCAACGGTGCCGGTCTTCATGTGCCTCTTTTTTACCTCGGTCATGGGGTTTGTGTTGTTCACCGACCTGCCTGTCCTTGTTCTGGCGCAAAGCCTGTTTCGGAGTATGGATAAATTTGCCCTTGTGGTGGTTCTGTATTTCATACTTTGCGGCAATATTATGACGGCCGGGACGACTGTGGACAAACTCATTAAGGTGGCCAACGTGCTGGTCAGTTGGCTACCTGGCGGACTGGGAATGGCAGGTGTTATTGCTTGCGGTCTTTTCGGCGCCATATCAGGATCAACCGTGGCCACGGTGGTGGCACTGGGTGGTTTCATGATTCCCGCGCTCATAGAGAACGGATACCAGGAAAAATACACCCTGGGGCTTATGACCACCTCCCCAAACCTGGGGGTGATCATTCCGCCCAGTATCGGAATGATACTCTATTGCATGATCAGTAATGTTTCTCTGGAAGGGCTGTTTCTGACCGGATTCGTGCCCGGGCTTCTGATTATCATCGCAACCTGTGTTTATTCTTATTTTTACTACCGAAAAAGGACCGATTTTGTGCGCATGCCTGTTCCGGATGTCAAGAAGGTTTTTTCTACCCTTAAGGAAGGCTTCTGGGCACTCATGTTGCCGGTCATTATTTTTGGCGGGATTTTTTCAGGCGCCTTTACCGCCAACGAAGCAGCGGTTGTGGCATGTGTATTCGCCTTTGTGGTTGAGCTGTTCATTCATAAATCCATTAAATTCAGTGATGTGAAAAGAATAACCGTCAGCTCCGCGGTCACCTCGGCGACCCTTTTGATCATTGTCGCGGGAGCCACCTGTTTCGGCCGTTATCTGACGCTGGAGGACATCCCCGGCAAGATTACGGAGGTTGTCTTGTCCAATATTCAATCGCCCATATTGTTTCTGGCGGTTTTGAATATCCTGCTGCTGATTGTCGGCATGTTCATGGACATCATTTCGGCCACCCTTATTCTGGGACCGGTTTTTCTGCCCATGCTTGGCGCGTTCGATATTAATCCCATGCATTTTGGTTTGATACTCACCGTTAACCTGGCCATCGGCTACTGTACGCCACCCATGGGGGTCAGTTTGTACATTACGGGGTCCATTGCCAACCGGGATCTGGTCTATGTCTCAAAAGCGGTGATGCCGTTTTTGGCCATACAGATCGGCGTATTGATCCTCATGACCTACTGGCCGGAGCTGGTGCTGTGGTTGCCCGCCAAATTTGGTTATTTGAACTGACGGTTTGCGGGATAAACAGTTATGGTTATTTTCATTCAGCAAAGATTTTACCATAGGAGAGAACAGGAATGAATTACGCTAAATACGCGACGCTTCACGCGCGTCACCTGCCCGACAAAGAATGCCTCATTGAGCGGACCCCCTCTTTGAACCAGAGAAGGTCTCTTACCTGGAAACAGTTCAACGATGAGATCAATCGAACGGCCAACTATCTCTCCAAGGAACTGGGCATTCAGTTTGGCGACTATGTCATGCATCTTCAGAACAATTCCCTGGAATGGCTCATAACCTATTATGGCATTATTAAACTTGGCGCCGTGGTGGTGCCACTCAATTTCAGGTTTGTAGGGGATGATATCCTTTATGCCGCTGAGGTTTGCGATCCCAAAGTCTTTATCATCGGTTCGGAATTCCTTCCGGTGGTGCAGTCCGTGCAGAAAGATTTGAAAACCGTTGATAAATATATCTGTGTGGGTGCAGAAGTACCCGATGATATGATTGATTACAAAACCATTGCAGCTTATGGGGATATTTCCGAGGCCACGGTGGATGTGGACAGTCAGCATGATCTGGCCATGATGTTCACTTCCGGAACCACTGGTCAGCCGAAACCCGTACTTCACACCCACGATTCCCTGAACAACACGGCCATTGGAAATGGGATGAGCTATTTTGTGGAGAAAAATGACAATTATGTTTTTTTCCTTCCCCTCTACCACAGTGGTACCATGTTCTTATGGGCGCCTTTCTATGCCACGGGGGCGAAGGGAACCATTCTCCGGGAGTTCACGGATCCCAAATGGATCATGGAGGCCCTGGCAGAAGAGAAGGGGACGGATATTCTTTTTGTGGTGCCCATTGCTGTCGCCATCCTGAATGCCCTCAGGGATGGGAAATTGAAACTCGAGGACTATGATCTTTCAGCCTGGCGTTATCTGGAGATCGGTGCTCAGCCCGTGCCTTTTGATGTGATGAAAAAGCTGGTGGAAACGTTCCCCGTAGGCGTATCCAATATTTACGGCATTACCGAGGGCGGGGGCGGCGGACTGTTTAACCTGTACCCTGAAGATGTTTTGCGGAAGCCGGGATCCATCGGGAAACCCACTTTTGGCGTTGAGGGGAAGATTGTTGATATTAAAGGGGATGAACTGCCCCCAGGCGAGGTGGGTGAACTGGTTTTCTCCACCCCTCGAATGATGAAAGGGTATTTCAAAAATGAGGAAATGACCCGGGAGGGGCTCAAGGACGGGTGGCTCTATACGGGGGATCTGCTGCAGACCGATGAAGAAGGCTTCTTTTACATAGTCGATCGGAAAAAAGACATGATTACCAGCGGGGGTGAAAATATTTTTCCCGTTGAAATCGAAGACGCCCTTATGGAACACCCGAAAATCGATGATGTTGCCTGCATCGGCCATCCCGATGAACGCCTCGTGGAGGTTGTGATGGCCATCGTTCAATTGAAAGAAGGGGAAACCATGACGGAAGAGGAAATGCTTGAGTTTGGCAAAACCAAGCTGGCCAAATACAAATTGCCCAGGAAAGTGCTTTTTGACAACGTCATGCGGAATCCCACCGGAAAACTGATGAAACCCCAGATGCGTGAAAAGTATACGGGAAGAAAAGAGGCGTTTCAGAAATTAAGCTGAGCGTAATGAAAAACAGGAATAGAAAAAGAGGCGGCATTTTGCCGCCTCTTTTTTTGTGGGAATTGATTGAGCGGTTGCTATCTGGGAAGATGAACTCAAAAGATGGCACAAAGCGTTTAAATCACCAATCAAGGTTTCCCCTTTTCTCATTTCAAAATTCACTTGCTTTTTTGCCGTTATAGCGGTAAAATATGTCCACAAATTAGGAATTTCCATTTTCCTAAAAATGAAACAGGCGAAATTTACCTGTATGACAGTAAAAAATGATATTCATTTGTCTCTGCTGACAATTTTAAGAATATATTGTACGATTTTACCGCTAAGGCGGCAATTTTAGGAGATATGAGCTTTGGATTATAGGGTGAGCGAAATCGTTCTGTTTCATCGCAAAAAAAGTGGTCTGACGCGAAATCAGTTGGCTGATCTAGCGGGTGTGGGTAAGACCGCTATTTATGATATGGAAAAAGGAAAAGAAACCATTCGGTTTTCAACCCTGCAAAAGGTGCTAAAGGCCCTGAATGTAAAAATCACTTTTACAAGTCCCTTAATGGAGGTGCTGAATGAGAAGCGCTGAGGTATCGATGCATGGTGTGCCGTCCGGTATTTTAGAGGAAATAGAACCTGGAAAAAAATACCGGTTTACATATTTTGAGAAATATACAGGGCCCTCAATCGCATTAACCATGCCGGTGGAGGGAAAGGAATTTGTTTTTGAACGGTTTCCTCCATTTTTCGATGGTCTGTTGCCGGAAGGGGTCCTTCTTGAGGGCCTTTTGAGGCAGCGCAAGATTGATAAATTTGATTATTTAAGTCAGTTAATAACGGTGGGAAACGATCTGGTGGGCGCTGTTACCGTTCAGGAGAAAATTGAATGAGACGATGCCCGATTACCTACGAGGAATGTGAAAGCGGTCAGTATTCTCTTCGGGGTTTGAAAAAACTTTCACCCAGATTGAAGTTTTTAAAAGACTTCCCTTTCTCGGCTGAAGACCAGGTTAGAGAGGCAATTGCCCGGGCTGCAAAAATGTCAATTCAGGGAGTTCAACCCAAATTAAGTGTGCGCTTAAATTTAAAAAATGAGATCTTTGAGATTGCGGACACCGGTGGCCGGTATATTTTCAAACCGCAAACGGAGAATTACAGCGAAGTTCCGGAAAATGAAGCTGTGACCATGCGGCTGGCCAAACTCATTGGAATCGATACGCCCCTGCATGGCCTGGTGTATTCCAAAGATGACACCATGACCTATTTCATCCGTCGCTTTGATCGAGCGGGCAGAAATAAGAAAATTCCGGTGGAAGATTTCGCTCAACTTTCTGGAAAAGATCGAGAGACCAAATATGATTCGTCCATGGAGCAGGTTGTTTCCCTCATCGAACAGTTTTGCACATTTCCGGCCATTGAAAAATTGAAACTTTTCAATCTAACACTTTTCAATTATCTCGTCGGAAATGAAGATATGCATCTAAAGAATTTTTCCCTGATCAGGCAAGATCTGAAAGTGGAACTCTCCCCGGCCTATGATCTTTTAAACACAACGATTATATTAAATGCCCGGGAAGAGCTTGCACTTCCACTCGGCGGTAAGAAGAATAAACTGAAGAAAGATGACTTTTTTGTGTATTTCGCAAAAGAGCGCCTTGATTTAACCCGAAAATCCATCGAGCAAACGGTGAATCGCATTGCAGAGGCATTTCCCGGATGGACTGATCTTATTCAAAAATGCTTTTTATCCGATCCCATGAAGGCTCAATACATCGATCTTCTCAATGAGAGATTCAACAAACTGGATTTATTGTAATTTTAGATTGACTTACTGCTGATTTGTAATCTGCCCCTTTAGGCCTTGTCGCTGCTGCCCCGTTTTGTTCCAGAGACCAGACGTTGACCGGGGATTTCGTCGTGCACTGACTTGGACGATCCGAACGCCTGTGTACCCTGTCATCCATGTTAACCACGGAGAGCATGTTGTATAAAAGCAATAAAATGTTGCATATTGCTATTACATACGGTACGGTGGTGTGAAATGTCCTGATAGGGGGTGATTACAATGACAAGTGCCGTAAGAGTTTCCGAGGAGTTGGTGCGGGAAGCAAGAATATTCAGCAAAGTTGATCAACGATCTTTAACTGGGCAAATTGAGCACTGGGCAAAAATAGGCAAGTGCGCTGAGGAAAACCCTGACCTGACTTATAGCCTAATAAAGGATATCCTTATTGGTCTTGTTGAGCTTGAACAAGGTGAATCATCAGAATACAAGTTCGGATAACCGCCAATGAAAATTTTACAGGCTCGGCAATTTGGAAGAAAGGTTAAAAAATTCACCCAACAAGAAAAAAGATCGCTCGACAAGCAGATTCAAAAAATCGTTGACAATCCTGCCATCGGTTCCGAAAAAAGAGGCGACCTTCGAGGGGTATATGTTCATAAATTCAAGATGAAACAGACACAATATCTGCTTTCTTATCGTTTTGCCGAAGAGATTCTTGAATTAATCATGATTGGTCCCCATGAAAACTACTATAGAGACCTGAAAGGCTATTTGAAAAGTAGCTAACAAGCAAACAATCATAGACCAAGGTTTGACACCGCTCTCCAACTTGCTAAAATCCGCAAACAAAATAAATATTTGTTTGTTTGCGGATTAAACGGTTTCAGTACGGCCTTTGATGAGTACCCTTCTTTTCTATGACCGTAAGGGAGTATTTTGTGACAAAACGCACGTTTTACGTCCGAATAAAGTGCAAGTTTGCACAAAATCAACCTGAAAAGCTTGACGGTGACCCACATTTGTGGCAAACTACCATGCCATGAAAAGAGATATTTATGAAAAGTTGGTAACGTGGAAATCGTCTCCCCGGAGGAAGCCACTTCTCTTGCAGGGTGCCCGGCAAACGGGAAAAACGTTCATCCTCAGGGAGTTCGGCCAAAAAGAATACCAAGGTGTCGTATACTGCAACTTTGAAGAAGATCCCGGTCTCGACCAGCTGTTTCAACGGGATTTGAATCCGGAGCACATACTGGCGGAACTTTCCATTTATATGAACGTGGAGATTCATCCAGGGTCCGATTTGATTATCTTCGACGAGATCCAGGCTTCAAATGGTGCCTTGAATTCACTGAAGTACTTTGCTGAGCAGCGACCCGCTGTTCATATGGCGGCTGCAGGCTCTCTTCTCGGGGTGAAACTATCCAGCCCAGGATCTTTTCCGGTGGGGAAAGTGAATTTCCTCCATCTCTATCCCATGAATTTTTTGGAATTCTTAGATGCAATGGGGGAATCCAGATATAGAAAACTGATTGAAAATCTCGACCCGCCTGTTCCCATAAACGAAGCATTTCATTCACACCTAATCGATCTGCTCAGATGCTATTATTTTGTCGGCGGCATGCCAGAACCTGTCGAGCATTTTGTCGAAACAGGCAACGGACGCGAAACCAGGGAGATTCAGGAAGAAATTATTAAGTCATATGTTCTGGATTTCGCCAAACATGCTCCGTCAACCGACATACCGAAACTTACTCAGCTCTGGGACTCTATCCCAAAGCATTTGGGAAGAGAGAACAAGAAATTCGTGTTTTCTGCTGTCAGAAAAGGGGCCAGGGCCCGAGCCTATGAAAATGCGCTGACCTGGCTTGAAGATGCCGGTCTTATCCACAGGGCAAATGCAGTTGAGACCTGTAAACATCCACTCAAACATTATGCGGATGTGAGTTGTTTCAAAATATATGCCCTGGATGTTGGATTGTTAGGGGCTCTGGCCGGATCTCCTGTTGAGCTGCTGGCACAAGGCGGGCGGCTCTTCAATGAGTATGAGGGTGCTTTTGTCGAAAATTACGTTGCCCAGCAACTGGTCTCGCATTTCCGCCAGGACCTCTTCTACTGGCGAAGTAAAGGCGGAAAGGCCGAGCTTGACTTTCTTTGTGAATTTGCGGATCGGATCTGTCCGCTGGAGGTTAAAGCCGGGATTAATCCAAAAAGCAAAAGCTTGAAGTCCTACGATTTACAGTTCCAACCGGTCCGGCTCATGCGCACGAATCTGCTTAATTTCAAGATGGATGGGAAAATCTGCAACCTGCCCCTTTACGCTGTATCGCAGCTACCCCGTTTTGTTTCAGGGGCCGGTTGAACGTGAGGAAAATGACAATTTCAAAATTACGGAGAAGACCCATTTGGGTCGCTGACAAAGCCTGCGGTTCGATTCTGGAAACGTTTATGATTTTTTTTGGGCCATCAGCTTCTCAAACACTTGATCTCGGTTCTTCTGAATCCCGTTCCCGTCGTGATAGAGAAGGACCAACTCTAAGGGGCCTCCCCCGAGGGCCTTCCGGGCCACATTGTCCGGGCTGATGGTGTATCGCCCCATGATTTTTTCCGTGGGCCAGCCGGGATCCGGATAGGTCAAGTAGACCAATTCGGAACAAACGATTTTGTCCGTCGTCTCCACGTCAAAGTTGAAATCATACGCCTTGCCGATCTGGCGCAAGGCGCGGATGATGGCTTGGCCCAACGCCTCTTTGCCAAGAGATTTCACGCGCAGCACGGCCAAATCATCGATATTGAGAAAATGTTCCAGGGTGTTCAACTGAACCCCCTCCCGCAGTGCCTCAGCAACGGACGCGCCGCGTCGAATGGCATTGTGGTGTTTTTGGACCACCGGGTGGTCCCAAATCCCCAGCGCTTTCAATTCCTGTTCATTGCCGACCCATATGGCCGCATGTCCCCAGTGGCCCGGGATCAAACGGTCCGTAAGCCGAAAGGGGGTTTTCTCCAGAAGGATGTCCCCGGCCTTCAAGTTCTTCACCGCGTCTTGCCGTACATGGGGGTCTTCATAAAGTTTGCCTTTTCTTTCCTCCACCAGCCCCACCACATTTCCGAAAAATTGGCTGACACCCCCTACCACCGATCGATTAATGATATTCAGGTTGTCCTTGACCCGGTTCGTACGTGCGTCGGTTTCAATGGCCTCAATCCGCTCCGATGCCCCCTCTTTGAACAGGGCAAAGGAAGGACTCTGCTGTATCAGAAGGTTGAAATAGGTGAGCTGATCGTCTTCCCTATGACTGGTTTCTAAATCTTTCATCCGGCTGGCATAATAATCGATGCCCTCCTGAATGTATAGGGCGTTTGACCGGGAGAGGAAGGCCTCAGTAATGGCCTCCATCTGATTTTCTTTGATGCCGTAGCCCAGATCGCTTGCATTTAAAAAGCGCCTAATGCGTTCGTCTTCGTTTAAAACGGCCAATGTCCCCAGGTAGGTATCATAGAGCATCAAAGAGGCTGCAAGGGAGAGCATGACGCCCTTGAGCCGGGTGGTCTCATCCAAAGGTTCCAGTCCCATTTCCGCCACCATTGCGGGGTGGGCCCGCAGCCAGCAGGAATGGCGGCCCACGAAACCGGCGAAACCGTCGCTCAGGGAAAGTCCCTTTCGCATTCTTTTCTTCATGGTATTTTGAAGCCCGGGCCGCATGGGACCATCGTTCTTCATTTCCTCCTTAAGCTTCTGGACAAGCTTCATGGTCTGGGCACGCGACGTCAGAAGATCCTCGACCATGGTTTGGAGAAGCTCGGTTTCGCGGTCCAGCATGGATGTCAGTTGCGTCTTATGGCCTTTGGTGTTTCGAAGCGTATCCCAGCAGTTTTGCTCACTGAACACAATCAGGTCCTGGTTTCGGCCCTGGATGGATTGTGGCCCACAGCCGGTGAAAGCAATGAGCACCGCCAATAACAAAACCCTGCGCCACATGACAAAAAAGGCTTTAAAGGCATAAATGAAAGAAGGGGATTCCAAAAACATGTCGGACTCCATGAAAACTATTTTGCTGAATTTATAGCATTTGCAGGGATAGGGATCAAACTTTCATATGTTTTGATTTTTTGAGGCGATGAAGAAAAAGGTGTCAGAGTCCTCCCGGTTCACAGATTTTACAGAAAATCTACAAAATCATGAAAAAGCCCTGATAAGGGATTTACTCACATTTGGGGCGCATGGGTTTTTCAAACATGTGAAGGTGGGCTGATGTGCCCCCAGAAAAAAGCATGGTCTGGAAGCGGGGTTTTGGAATTTATAAAATCATGTGCATTCTACTTTACTCATGAGTAAAATCGTGTTATAGCGATTTTGCCATGAAAAAAATATATAAACGATACATCAAAGATTCGGTTGATGAAGACCTGAAAAACAAAATGGTCTTTGTGGGTGGTCCCAGACAGGTTGGCAAGACGACCTTTGCGTTAACATTTCTTGCAGAACCCCATGAAAAACATCCCGCCTACCTGAACTGGGATGATGTTTTGACCCGCTCATCGCTACTGAGGGGAGAATTGCCCCCGAATCAAGACTTGATCGTTTTAGACGAAATCCATAAATATGCAAGATGGCGCAACCTCGTCAAAGGGTTCTATGATACAAAAAAAACTGATATCTCTTTTATCATCACCGGCTCCGCAAGATTGGACTATTACAGCAAGGGGGGAGACTCCCTTCATGGCAGATATCATTATTACCGGCTTCACCCTTTTTCCATTCAAGAAGTTAATACCACCCCTTCGGCAAGTGATGTTCAGGGGTTGCTTAAATTCGGAGGTCTCCCCGAGCCTTTTTTAAGAGCGGACGAAAAATTCTGGAGAAGATGGCAAAAAGAGAGACTCCAGAGGGTTATTTACGAAGATATCCGGGATCTTGAAAACATTAAAGAGATAAGCCTTCTTGAATTGCTGGCGGAAGAAATCCCCAATCGGGTAGGTTCACCGCTTTCTGTAAAAAACCTGAAAGAACTCCTGCAGGTAGCCCATGAAACCGTGGAACGCTGGCTGAAAATCTTTGAACGAATGTATTATTGCTATCGCATCCCTCCCTATGGACCTCCAAAAGTTCGGGCTGTGAAAAAAGAACAGAAGCTGTATCTGTGGGACTGGTCCATTATTCCAGACCCCGGTCCGAGGTTTGAAAATTTTGTGGCCTCTCAACTTTTGAAGTATTGTCATTTCGTGGAAGACACGGAAGGTTTCCGTATGGATCTTCGTTTCTTGAGAGATACGGACAAACGCGAAATCGATTTTGTTGTTTTAAAAGAAGGCAGACCCCTGTTTGCGGTTGAATGCAAAAGCGGTGAGAAGAACATCAATCCTTCCCTCTTTTATTTCATGAAGAGAACCTCTATACCCAGGTTCTACCAGGTGCATGAAGGCAATAGAGATTACGAAAAAAATGGTGTCAGGGTCCTTCCCTTTCACACATTTTGCAAAGAGCTTTGTCTGCCATAAGAAAATAACATTCGGAGAAGCCTGATGAATCAAGACAGCAACACTCCCGTTAAGGGGGATATTCTTGTTGTAGATGATGACCCGTCGAGCCTGAGTGCCCTGTCATCCATGCTGACCGTTGAGGGATACGAGGTGCGGGGTGTCACGGACGGAAAAGCGGCACTGACCGAGGTCCAAAACAAACCTCCGGAATTGATCTTACTGGATGTTAAAATGCCCGGCATGGATGGTTTTGAAGTTTGTCAACAGATAAAAGCGGACGAAAAATCATCCCCCATACCGGTCCTCTTCCTGAGTGCTCTGGATGCGATGGAAGATAAGGTCAAAGGGTTTCACGCTAGAGCGGTGGACTTTATCACCAAACCATTTCAAGTGGAAGAGGTGTTGGCCCGGGTAAACCTCAAGCCGGCTTTTTAATGGTCCGTTGACAATAATAGAGGGTTTCTCTGCACTCTGTCCTCGTCCAGTGGGACCATTAAAGGGGGAAAGGCCAACATCTTTCAAGTGAGGTTTCAGTTCGTGCTCTGAGTTGGCGCGCTTGATGGGAAACAGAAACCGCGAGTCAAGGCAGCCGTCCGGCGTTAACCCATAAATAACTTGTTTATCACTTCCCGATTGTTCTAAAATAAACGCCTAAGATGATTTGAAAAGCGCATCATATTTTTCTGCCCGAATAAATGATGTCACATAAAGGTGAATGGGAAGGGAGATAAACATTGATGGAATATAAAACCATCGGCAAGCGGGATTTTCGAGATTTCGTCAACAAGCTCATTCAGGGGGATCATGAAATCAACGGTGTGGTGGGGAAGGGAACCGCTTTTGTCTATGACACCCTGGCGGATGCGTCGGACCTTTGCCTGGACTATGATGAAACCCTGCTTCCGCCCAAAAAATATTTTCTTCCCGTCAAAGAAACCCTCCTGACTTTCAAGACCGGAGACCCCTCTTCCTATCACGAAAGCGTTGAAGCCGAACCGAGAATCATTATCGGTATACACCCCTGGGACCTGGCGGCCATCGCGCTACTGGACAAGGCCTTTTCCACGGGACAGTCGGATGTCAACTACCTTTCAAGGCGAAATCAAAGCCTGCTGATCGGCATATACCCCACCCGGGCCTTTAAACATCGATTCAGTGGTTCCATGATCACCGATGAGCATTATCAGGTGGCGGATCTCATGTTGGTGGATATGGGAGATGGCACCTATGCTATTGAGGTGGTATCGGAAAAGGGAAGTGTGTTGATTCAAAAAAGCGCTGCCGTACCGGCCGACGAACACACCATCGAAAATATGGAAAGGCGAAAGCATGTGGTTCAGGATGAAGCGCGTCTCTCCATGCCAATGAAGGATTTGCCGGCATTTCTGCAAAAACAGCAGCAGTCGAAAGTGATCGATCGGCGTGCGGAAAGATGCTTTTCCTGCGGTTCATGCGTTCTCGTTTGCCCCACCTGCTACTGCTTCCACGTGGAGGAAGAGGTGGACCTTTCCCTTCAGGCGGGCCGGCGTACGCGTACCTGGGACGGGTGCATGATGGAGGGGTTTGCATCGGCTGCCGGTGGGCACAATTTCAGGGAAACCCCGGCCAACCGCTTGCGGCATCGTGTTCTGAGAAAGGGAAAATACCTTCCCGACCACTTTCATCTGCCCGGCTGCGTCGGATGCGGTCGGTGCGCACGGGCCTGTGTGGCGGACATCGCTTCCCCATTGGAAATTGTCAACGAAATGAACCGTTCCATCTATCTCCCCGAGGTGGCCACCCTTCAAAAAGTCGAAGATATGACGGATAAGGACCGCTTCTTTGAGTTTACCCTGGAAGGGCGGGATCTGGACCACCAACCCGGGCAGTTTGTGGAACTGTCAATTCCCGGCATCGGGGAAGCCCCCTTTTCCATTTCCTCATCCCCCACAAAACAGGGAAGTTTTGAGATGTTGATTCGAAATGTGGGAAAAGTGACCGAAGCGGTTCACCGCCTGGCACCGGGTGACCAGGTGGGTATCCGGGGGCCGTTCGGTTCCCATTTTGCGGTGGAAAGGTACCTGGGGAAGGACCTCCTTTTTATTGCGGGAGGCCTGGGGCTGGCGCCCCTCCGATCCGCCATCAATTATGTCATGGACGACCGGAAAAATTACGGGCAGGTGATCATTCTTTCAGGGGCCAGGGACCGATCCCAGCGGCTTTTTCCCGAAGAAGTAAAGAGATGGTCCCGGGCGCCCGATACTCTTGTGCTGGAGACCCTGGACCAGGGGGACGAAGCGTGGTCCGGGCAGACCGGCGTGATTACCACCCTGATCCCCATGGTTTCGGACCGCATTATTCCTTCCAACACAAAGGCGTTCGTTGTGGGTCCGCCGATCATGTACCGCTTCGTCATCCGTGAACTGGAAACTTTGGGCTTTGATCATAAAGACATCCTGGTATCGCTGGAAAGGCGCATGGAATGCGGCGTTGGCAAGTGCGGTCACTGCCAGATCGACGACATCTATGTATGCCAGGAGGGACCGGTCTTTACCTATGAATCAATCCGAGAATCCATGGAGGCGTTATGAGCACGAAACCGAAAGTGGCGTTTTTCGATTTTGCATCCTGCGAGGGGTGTCAGCTGCAGATCGCCAATCTGGAAGAGGAAATCATCGGCCTGGTAGACCTGGTGGATGTGGTGGAGTTCAGGGAGGTGATGACGGAAAAGGCCCCAAGCTACGACATTGCTTTTATTGAAGGCTCCATTACCCGGGAGAAAGATGAAGCGCGTCTGCGGGATATCCGCAAGCGGTCCGGTCTCCTGGTGGCCCTGGGCGCCTGTGCCGCCACCGGTGGCCTGAACAAACTCAAGAATGTTCGTGGCAACCTCGAACAGGTGAGGCGGGATGTGTATGGGGGCGATTGGGATCGTCCGCATCTGGAAACCTATGCCACCCGGGCTGTGGGTGAAATCGTTCCCGTGGATTTTCAAATTCATGGGTGTCCCATCAGCCGGGACGAGTTTCTTCATGTTGTGGAAGCCTTTGCGTTGGGTACAAATCCTGAAATACCCGATTATCCCGTCTGTGCCGAATGCAAAACCAAGGAAAATATCTGTCTTTTTCATATGGGACAAACCTGTCTGGGCCCCGTCGTCCGTGCCGGCTGCGGGGCCATATGCCCCAGTAACGGTGTCGGGTGCGAGGGGTGTCGCGGCATCATTCCCCATGCCAACCAGAATGCCATGAAAGACGTTTTAGCTGAGCACAATCTGACAGTGGAGCAGATCACCGAAAAATTCAATCTGTTTCCCCTTTACCCGGAGGTGAACCCGTGACAGGAAAATCCATACGCATTGAAAACGCCCATATCTCAAGGGTGGAAGGCCATGGTAGTATTGTGGTGTACATGGAAGGGGACCGTCTTGAAAGAGTGGAATGGCAGATTCCCGAAGCCCCCCGCTTTTTCGAGTCCATGGTGGTTGGCAGAGACTGGAGCGAGCTCTCCCGAATTACCTCGCGCATCTGCGGCATCTGTTCCATTGGTCATACCTTCGCGTCCCAGAAGGCCACGGAAGCGGCCATGGGGATTACCATAACGGAACAGACCCGGCGTTTGAGGGAGATTCTCAACCATGCGGAAAACCTTCAGAGCCATATCCTGCACGTGTGCTACCTGGTGCTGCCGGATCTTCTGGGGGTTGGGAGTGTTCTGCCCCTCATCGAAACCCACCGGGAAGTGGTCCTTCTGGCCATCCGGCTCCATCGGCTGGCCAACGAAACCTGCGACAAAATCGGTGGCCGGACCACCCATCCCATACGGTCCTGCGTCAACGGTTGGAGCATGTTCCCAGACAAAAAAACTTTCCAGGAAATTCGGGATAACCACGTAAAGGCCATGGCGGATCTGAAACACCTGGCGGAATTTGTACAATCCCTCACCCATAAATTGCCCGATTTTGAGCGGGAAACGGAATACGTGAGCCTGACCCATCCCAGGGAATACGCCCTTTATGATGGCGTCATCAAGTCGAGTGATGTACCGGACCCCATATCTCCCCGGGACTACGAACGCGTTACCAACGAATATGTGGATGATCGCTCCACGGCCAAATGGACCCGGTTTAATCGGGATGCCTATGCCGTGGGGGCCATGGCCCGGTTCAACAACAATCCGGACCAATTGAGTGATGGGGCAAAAGCCGTCGCCGGTCAACTGGGGCTGTCGGCACCCTGTCACAACCCCTTCATGAACAGCGTGGCCCAGGTGGTGGAGTGTGTGCTTTCCGTGGAAAAGACCATTGAACATTCACAATGGTTCCTGGATAATGGGATCAAGGAAGAGGATAGGGGGTTTACTGTTTGTGAGGGTCGTGGAGTGGGTGCAGTGGATGTGCCACGGGGAACCCTGTTTCATGACTACACCTACGACGGGAAGGGAAAATGCGTGGATGCCAACCTGGTGATTCCCACCAACCAGAACCATGCCAATATTCAGGTGGACATGGAAGAACTGGTGCCTCTTATAACGGATATGCCCAGCGAAAAAATGAACCTGACACTGGAAATGCTGGTACGGGCCTATGACCCCTGTATTTCATGCTCAACCCATTTCGTTGATTTGAGAAGCACTTGAGTCCCCTGCGCTTTTATGGGTGCTGCGGCATGGAGAAATTTATTCTGCCTCCAACCGAAATTTTCCCGAGCGAAACAGGTTGAGGCACATATCTGCCACATCCTTGTCGTAGAGCATCCCCCGGCCTCTTTCAATTTCTTCAAGCGCTTTTTCGATGCCCAGCGATGCCCTGTAGGGCCTGTGGGTGGCCATGGCTTCCACAACGTCGGCTACCGCAATGATCCTGGCTTCCAGCAGAATTTCCGTCCCCGATAACCCGCCTGGATACCCTGATCCATCAAGACGTTCATGGTGCTGTAGAACGATTTTGGATATGGGCCATGGAAAGTTGATATTTTTCAGGATGTTGTAACCGGCTTCGGAATGGGTTCGAATCAGATCGAATTCCGGCTGACTCAGTGCTCCGGGTTTGCTGAGAATTTCCGCCGGTACGTTGATTTTTCCGATATCATGTACCAGTGATGCCAGTCTCAGCCCCTGAAACCGATCTTGGTCCATCTCCATTTCAAGGGCGATGGCGGAGACGATTTGTGTTACTCTTCGTTGATGGCCGGCCGTATAGGGGTCCTTCATTTCAAATGCCGATGCCAGGGAAATGACGGCTTCTTCAAGATTCTTGCTCAACCTGACGATGCCCTTGCGGATCTTTTTTTCGGCCTCTTTGCGTTCGCTGATGTCCCTCAGCGTCACGATGTGGGCGGGCATCCCCTTGAACATGATATTGGTGCCCAGGCTTTCAACATCCTTCCCCGCGCCATCTGACGAGATGATTTTATATTCATTGAGAAACTTGGCATGGCGCCTTTTGACCATCAGATAATTTCTGATAACCGATTTCATGTAATCAGGGTGGATGAATTCTCCCACGTGTTTTCCCACCAGCTCCAGGGGGGATTCCATGTCAACGAGTTCAGCTGCGGCATTGTTGGCGAAAAGGGCTTTGCCGCCCTGGTCAATGATAACCGCCGCATCCAGCATATTGTCCACCAGGGAGCCTATGAGACCCTGGCTTTCCCTCAATTCCAGCTCTTTTCGTTTGCGTTCGGTAATGTCGTTGATGATGATAACCTTGTGGTCTTTTAGTGGAATTAGGTTCAGTACCACAAGACGTCCACAGAACAAGGCGGGTGCGTCTTCATCGATCCCAACAATTTCTTTTGTTTGATTGTTCTGTTTCAGCAAATCCGTGATTCGCGACTGGTGCTCCTCGGCAAACAGCGCGGTAAATCGGGTTCCCAGCAGATCAATTTCAGAGAGCCCGGTCAAAAGCCGGACCCTTGAGTTGACGGATATGATCCTGCCATCGGCTTCTATTTCCAGGATACCCTCTTTCATTCTTTCGAGGATGATTTCAAAATGCTGCTTCGCAGAAAGCAGTTCCTGGGTGATCTTTCTGGGCCAGATGTCTTCGCTACCCAGGACATCACCGCCCAGGCATTTACGGCGGTTTTCCTCGGGGTTTTTCACCACCGACAGAATATTGCGGGAGAGTTCTGGAAGCGGCCCTTTTGCGATGAGGATGTCCGCAGCAAGATCAGCGATATTGTCCCGTTCTTCAGCTGCCAGCGCGGACATGACAGCAATGATGCTGTTTTCCTGGCGCTTCATTTCACGAATGGCGTGGCACAATTGGCGGCCATCAATGTTGGGCATGACCAGGTCCACAAATATGAGGTCCGGAAAATAGGTTTGAAGTACGTCCAGGGCTTTCAACCCATCTTCAGCCACGCGGACCTCGTGCCCGTTTTCCTCAAGCAGGTCCTTGACAAATTCAAGGATCAGCAGGTCATTATCGACGACAAGGATTTTTTTCATGGGTTCATCCTTATAACCTAAAAGTTGCAAGCGTCTTTTTTGCCAAAAATGGCAATAATTTAAGGAAGGTTCTGAAAATCGGCACCCAATCTATCTGAATATCAGGCTTTTGGCAAGGGTATCCCGCATTTCACACTTTTTATTGCGGGTCCCATATTGTCTGTTTGTGGGGTTTACGGGTTGAGTTGCAGGGTATGTTCCGTATGGGCATCGATGGCTTTGTCGCTGAACCACCAGTACCTTTTGGTTCCATCCATGAAAGATTGAACCTGGTCTTTATGATGCGGGCTGAAAAGGCGACCCGTGATGCCGCCTGGTAACACCGCGGCCACTTTTTCATCATCAGACATGTCGGCAACCATGCGGAGTGATGCGGAAACGGTCACCGAAAACGGGTCATTGGGGTCATATAGCCCCCTGTAAAGCGTCTCTCCGGAGCCCCCCATGGGCATTTGGCCGCTTCCAAGGAGTCCTTTCCCAGGGCCTTTTCGACGAAGGGGGCTGACCAATTCAAGGGTGTGCGCCTTTCCCCAGAGCCATTTTCGGGGGTCATTTCCGAATTTTTCACTGAGTTGGGCTTTGGCTTTCAAAGCCGCCTGATGGAAAAGATCGTTCAATGTTTCGCTTCTTTCTCCGGTGTTTACATTATCAAACCAATCTGAAGAACCGCTAAGGACCATTTTCTGCAGACGTTCCTGCCAGAAATACCAGTTGCCCAGAAAGGTATCCGTTGCTTTTTCCCCCAGCTCATCTTCAAATACCAGCCTGGCAAAAGCGAGATAAGTGGCCTGAAAAATGGTGGGAGCGGCAAGATCCGGCCTGTCCATGAAATTCCATCCGGAGAGAAGTTCCCCCATCTCTTCCGTGTCCTTGTGCGCCAGGAGGGCCTTCGCCATGATAGGCGCAATTTTTTCCGCCAGGAGATTTTTCTCGTCCCGCTGATATTGCCAGTGGTCATCTATGCTCTTGGGTCCTGGACTGTTCAGCAGTTCCATCAATCTTCTGTATCGATAGGAAGGGGAGAAATGGGAAGAATAATAATAGGGGTAGTCGTTGGAAACCACCTTGTGATTGCAGGTCCCGAGCCATCCTTTCCCGGGGTTTGTACTGTGGGGCATCCGGGATTGGGGAATCCATCCTTTCCAGTTGTCGTTACCGTCCACTACCCTGTAAGGAACCGTACCGTCGTTGTTGGAACGAATGGGGATTTTTCCGCTTGCCCGGTACCCGATATTCCCCGATGTATCGGCAAAAACCCAGTTGAGACAGAGCATGGGAACATCCTCCAGGGCTTTGTGCATTTCATCCACCGACTTTGCCGTTAAAAACCGGAAAATTCCGATACTGTCGCCCATGCTTTCCACAGGGGCCCAGCGCAGGGTGATGACTTTGTCGGTTTCAAGACCCTTCAACACTTCTGAAACAACCGGCCCTCTTTTGGTGGATCTGATCTTGATCACTTCCACGCGGTATCCCCCGGGTGCTTCTTTGTCTTTTATTTTGAGCTTTTCTTCAACCACCTGGAACGGGTGGGAAACCTTTCCTTCAAGATAATGATCCGGTCGGGTCGGATGGACCGTTTCCACATATAGATCCTGCATGTCGCCATAATTATTGGTCATGGATACCGAAATGTAAGAAGTCCTCCCCATGGCAAAACCCGGTAAACCGGGAATATTGGCACCAACCACCCGGATTTCCGGTGTTATCATGCCAAAGGGGTACCACACTCCGGGCAGTATCCTGGTATCAAGATGGGGATCACCCGCCAGGACCGGCTTTCCACCGGCAGAGAGCGCCGGTGAAACCGCCCAGTTATTGCTGCCCACCCGAAGATGCCGATCGCTTGCAACGGCAAAGAGTTTTTCGTAATTGGAGAGGGGAAATCCGTATGGCACCGCGGAAGCATGGGGTGCCGATTTTTTTGGGTCAGTGGGGTCATCTGGATTGATGTTGATGGGCATGATTTCCATGGCCTTGTCAGGTCCCACCGCCTCTATGAGCATCTGGGCAACAATCTCCGTCTGGATATTGGCTGAAGTGGAAAAGCCCATGTAGTATAAAACAGACAGTGAGTCGGCCACGGTCCAGAGTTCCGGCTTTATCCCCGCCAGTTTGAATTCAAGGTGAGCATCCTTTGGGCATTCCTTGATAAAAGCGTTTACGCCATCCACATACCACTGAAAAAAGTCGCGGGTCTCACGGTTCAGCACCGCCGCCTGCTTTTTCGCGATGCCATGAAGCCCGAAGGTTCGCATGCGGGTATCAAGGGCTCTAGCCTTTTCTCCGGCCAGTTCAGAGATCCGTCCCTGGGCGAAAAGCCGGGTCAATTGCATCTGAAACAACCGATCCTGTGCGGTCACAAACCCTTGCGCCATAATGGCGTCATGGAGGTTCTCCGCATAAATATAGGCCATTGCTTTTTCATCCCGCTTGATGGTGACGGATTTTTCCAGGCCTGGGAGCTTCAGTTCTCCGTCCTTCTGGTAATCGTTCAGATACGGGAGGAACCGTGGAACGGCAAAATAGGCGATTGCCAGGAATATCAGCAGGTATAAAAGGCGTTTGATCCATTTCATGGGGAGTTCTCCATTACGGGGAGACGGGCTGGAATCACAGAAATCCTATTGGCTATTTGTTCCGAATGCTGAATACCATAACCGGAGACGCTTCCGAGATTCTATGAGAAATAGTACCACCCTTGCTCGCTAAATAAAACCCGATAACAAAAAATAGGGGAAATTTGTCACACGTGAGCGATGGCCTCGATTTCAACCCGCGTCTCAAAGGGCGGAATTTCGAGGATATCATACAACTTCACCAATCGCTTCACAACCCCCAGTCCCAGCCCTGTACCGGTGGTGGGTTTCGTGGAATAGAAGGGTTCAAAAATTTCGTTCAGACTTTCTTCCGGTATTCCGGGGCCGTTATCGGTAACCGTTATGTCAAAAACGCTACCGGTTTCATCATCCCGCTTTTCAACTGTGACCCTTATCTCCTTTGGCCGGTCTGTTTCAATTTCTTCAAGGGCATCTTTGGCATTCAGGATGAGATTGCTGAAGATGGAATTGATATGGGTTTCGTCGGCTTTGACAATAGCAGTTTCCAGATCAGAAAAGATTTCCGAATCATAAGAAGTGGTGCTTCTCTTCAGTTCCCCGTTGGTTGGTAGCACATCAACGTGTCACATCGTGTTCAGTGAGAATTTATAGCGCTTATGTCCGACCTGTAGGCTTCTTTTCGATGCCGTATTCTCAGGATCAGCGCCGTGTCACCTATTGTCGAAAAGATTACCCTGAAATCCCCGACTCTGAATTTCCTCAGACCTGAAAATCTACCTGTCAACATTGGAAAAGTTTCAGCCTTCTTGGGAAGTTCATCTTCAATTTTTCTCAAAATTCTCTCAGCCTGTTTCTTTTGGATTTTCCTTAGATCGCGAGAAACGGATTTCTTGAAAGCGATTTTATAATTCAAGTTCTTTCCTCATGTTCTCAATAGAAACAACCGGATCGGTTGTATCATGCAGCCGATCAAAGGCAACCTGCAAATCAGCAATTTCAGACAAGTAGGATTCCAGCGCTTTTTGGACATGAAACGATTTCGGCCGTTCTGTTTCTTCCGCTATTTCGGAAAGTTTTAGCGCGAGCTCATCAGAGACTCTTACTGACAATGGTTTGCTCATACCGCACCTCCAGTGCATTTATTTGTAATACATTGTAAACACCATGTCCTTCGTTTACAAGTTCTTTTTTAAACGTTGTAACGGCTTTATTTTACATAGTTCGCTTGGAACCGGATTCCGGTTTTACACAAAGAGGCTCAAAATCAGGCAAAACACTGCCGATAGGGTATTTCGATGGGAGATAGAGTGAATCAAGAAGATCACCACTTTGAAGATCAGGCGTATTCGCAACATAATTAAGGAGCTGAACCCAGTTCTTGCAACAAATCTCTTTAGGCATGGGTTTGGGCGAGCTTACAGGCATGGACAGCCTTTTTAGAGTCGGTAGACAGTGGTTCTTAAAAGTGAATCCAAGTAACTATAATAGTATGAAAGTTAAAATCAAATAATCTAATTGATCGACCACTATTTGTCAAACAAATCAAGTGTATCCAACTATTTTCAAACAGGCTCTAAGGATCTTTCGAAGTTCAGGCGATATATTTTGCAATTTGTGATGGAAACGCCGTCTTTTGTTGGGGGCGTGGATTTTGTGATGCCAAAACCAACATTGCTTGACAACTTTATATTAATGTGGTAAGTTATTATTTTATAAGGAATATCTTCCTGGCGTATTCTTGGTGCTCAAAATCCAACGCGTTGTGGCATGTGTCGCCGGATGTGGAAATGCCCTAGGTTCGTGATGGCGATGGTGTCGATGAATGGCTTACCGTGACGGATTATGTCCACGATTATGGTGGGTATCGGCAAGAATTCCCTGGAATCAGATTGCGGGGGTTGAAATGATGAAAGATGCCTTTTCTGAAGCGCCGCTAAGAAGTGCCAAGGTTTTGAAATTCCCCAGCAGCAAACCGGAAGAGGACAAAGAAAAACCAATTATCGGACGGGAGGAATTAAGCGAACCTGTTGCCGAAAGAGAGTTCGCGCCGCCACCCTGGCTGTTCCAGCATCAGGATCTCAATAACGCGTTAAAATCTGCTAAAATTATCGATAGCAAATCTCTTAAGAATAAACTTAATTATGCCCATTTCATGGACAAGCATCTTCTTGTCCTGTTGCGTCATCCCAAATACGACGATAACGTGATTGTGAAAGCAAAGCCTGGCCCATGCCTTAACGGTGAATTGACTTGTCGGTTTCATGATGACGGCTCGTTACGAACAAAATTCAAGAAATATACGTTTCTTCAACTCATTATCGATGATGGGAAATCTGTGACACTGATACCGGCCAACCTGACCCGGATGGACAAGGGCAGCTTTTCCTTCAGTCTGCCGCAGGAAGGCTATTCCGTGGGTCAACGCCGGGCAAGGCGCTATCCTTGCGAGAAAACAGAGGTTGAACTGATTCAACGGGGTCTGGTGATCAGCGGAGAGTTGTTGGATTTTAGTCCTGAAGGGCTTTGCATTCGATTAAGTCATAAGTCTTTCAATGGTTTTGAATGGCTGCCTGGGTCGGATGTCCTGACCATGGTTCATCTTCGCAATGGTCAACAGTGCTTGTTTTCCGGCCTCTGTCACTGTGTCCGTCAACAGAAAAGCTCGGATTACCAGGATGTTGTGCTGGTGCCCGCAGAAAATCAGGTCAAGGGTTCCGAGAGTGAGAAAGTCAGGGAGTCGACACAGAATATTTCACTGAAACCCCTTATCATTTTTGACCATCCCTTTTTTGGGAAAAGGGTGCAACTCGATGTCTCAGCCATCTCTACCTCAGGGTTTTCCGTATATGAAATAAGAGATGAAGGTGTCTTGATGCAGGGCATGATCATTCCCGTGCTGACCATCGAATTTGCCGGTGCCATAACAATGGAATGCTCTGCCCAGGTTATCGGGCGTTACGAAAAAGATGAGAGGGTCGTTGTCCTCTGCGACTTTGCCATTCTCGACATGGATATCGATTGTTACACCCGTCTGGTCCATATCCTGGCCAATTCAACGGACCCTTCTTCACGTATTTCCAGTAGGGTGGATATGGATGCGTTGTGGGAGTTCTTTTTCGAAACAGGTTTTATTTATCCCAAGAAATACGACCTCATCCGGTCCCAGAAGGAAAAATTCAAGCAAACCTATCGGGATCTTTATAATAATAATCCAGACATTGCCAGGCATTTTGTCTATCAGCGAAACGGGTTGCTTCTTGCCCACATTTCAATGGTAAGGGCCTATGAGCGTGCCTGGATGATCCAACATCATGCCGCCAGGAGCGTGGACGGGAGCAGGGCCGGCTTTGCTGTGTTGAAGCAGATTGTACTGTATCTGAATGACATGCATCGTCTCCCCTCTACTAAGATCGATCAAATGATGGTTTACTTCAGGCCCGAAAACAAATTTCCAGATAGAGTATTTGGTGGATTTTCCAGGTCCAAAGAGAACACAGGGGTCTGTTCCATGGATCTTTTTTCTTATCTACCCTACTCAGGCCTTACAGTTTCAGGTAAACTCCCCGAGGGATGGTCCGTCAGCGAGTGCTCGGCCATGAACCTTTGGGAACTGAATCTTTTTTACCGAAACCGTTCTGGGGGACTCTTTATGGATGCCCTGGGTCTTGCCCAAAAAAGCCGTAGCGAAAAACCCCTTGAGGAAGCGTACAGCCGCCTCGGTTTTTTGAGAGAATGGCGGGCATATTCCCTCAAATTCATGGGGGAACTTGAGGCAGTCCTGATTGTAAACAGGTCAGATTTCGGATTCAATCTCTCTGAACTGCTAAATGGCATAAAGGTTTTACTGGTAAATCCCGAACATTTATCATGGCGTATTCTATCAACGGTCATTGAACAGTTGCTTAGAAAATTTCATATGGAAGAAGTTTCCATTATGTTTTTTCCAACCGAACATGTGGAGACCATGAACAT
Organism: Desulfobacteraceae bacterium; assembly: GCA_016844935.1. Classification (GTDB taxonomy): domain Bacteria; phylum Desulfobacterota; class DSM-4660; order Desulfatiglandales; family Desulfatiglandaceae; genus NaphS2. The sequence continues at coordinate 42,958 of JAERTK010000316.1, forward strand.
ACCTTATGAAAAACAGTATCAGCTGTGGATCTATGATGCTCGTTTCGTTGATCGATTTGTCCAATATATGAAAAGAAAATTCAGGATAAAGGACTGGTAGAACACCATTTGATGGACAATACTCCCCTATATAACAGTCGGATTATCAGGACGTTTGTGGAATACTTGCGAAAACACTATCCTGAGGTAGAGATTGATTCTGTTTTGGCCTACGCAGGAATAACGACGTCCGAAATTCAAGATGGGACACAATGGTTTACACAAAGTCAGGTTGATCGCTTTTATGAAATCGTGGCTACCAAGACGGGCAATCCGAATGTGGCCAGGGAGGCGGGGCGGTTTTCAGCGTCTACCGAAGGGCTGGGTGCTGCAAAACAATATACAATGGGTTTAATGAGCCTGACGTCTATCTATTTGCTAATGGGAAAGCTCTATCCTTTAATGAGTCGGGCAGCCCACATAAAGGCAAATAAAATAGGTCCCAACAAGGTTGAAATTATTTGCACGCCCAAGCCGGGTGTGGCGGAAAAGCCATACCAGTGCGAAAATCGGATAGGCACATTTGAAGCTGTCGCAAAATTTTTAACCGACAGGGCCGCTCAGGTGGAGCATATTTCATGCTTCCACAAAGGTGATATGGCCTGTCGGTATGTTGTTACTTGGGAAAAAACACCATCCCATTTTTGGAAAAAGATACGCAATTACGGGATTTTGTCCTCAATTGTTCTTTGCTCTGCCCTCATCCCGTTTCTTCCAACGGTTTCATGGGTAACCCTTTTGATGATATGTGCCTCTTTCACAACGGCCGCCTCGTTTTATTCCCAGTATCTGGAAAAAGCAGAGCTGATCAAAACCATTAAGACCCAGGGCGATGCCGCCAAAGACCTTTTGGAGGAGACCGATATCCGGTACAATAACGCTATTTTTGTGCAGGAGATCGGACAGGCTATTGCTTCTATTCTGGATATCGATGACCTTATCAGAACTGTGGTCAGTGTGATGCAGAAGCGGTTGGATTTTGACCGCGGCATGGTGATGATTGCCAATCGAGAAAAGACCCGCCTTATTTACAAAGACGGTTATGGGCACTCCCCTGAGTTGGAAGTGCTTCTTACACGTACAGGTTTTCATTTGGACAATCCACATTCACGAGGGGTTGCGGTGGAGGCGTTCAAAAAACAAAAACCTTTCCTTGTAAATGATATCGCTGAGATAGAAAAGGACCTTTCTGAAAGGAGCTGGGCATTTGTCAAAAAGATGGGCTCCCGTTCGTTTATCTGCGTACCGATTGTCTATGAAAATGAATCCCTGGGGATCATCATCATGGACAATATCCGTTCAAAAAGGACACTCGCCGGGAGCGATATGAGCCTTTTGATGGGCGTCGCATCCCAGGCGGCCATCAGTATGGTTAACGCGATCTCTTTTAAGAAACTCCAGGAAAGTGAGGAAAAATACCGAACCATCCTGGAAGGGATTGAAGAGGGATACTTTGAAGTGGATCTGACTGGCTGCTTAACGTTTTTCAATGACTCCATCTGCAGGATAGTAGGATACCCCCGTGAGAGACTCATGGGTATGAACAACCGGGAGTATACCGATTCGGAGACCTCTGAGAGGATGTATAAGGTTTTCAATGAAATTTATCGTACCGGAAAGACGACGAATATTATCGATTACCAGGTTATGCGGGGGGATGGGGGAACGGTAAGCCTCGAGCTTTCCGTCTCCCTGTTGAACGATTCGGCAAGCAAACCGGCGGGCTTCAGGGGGGTTGTCCGGGATGTCACTGAAAGAAAACAAGCCGAGGCGGCTCACCGGGAGAAACTGGCGGCAGAAGCCGCCAACAGGGCAAAGAGCAAATTCCTGGCCAGCATGAGCCACGAGATAAGGACCCCTCTAAACGGCATCATCGGCATGACGGAACTGGCCATGATGACGGATATGGATGGCAAGCAGCGGAATATTTTACAGACCATCCAGGCGGAATCGAACTCCCTGCTGGGTATTATCAATGATGTCCTCGATTTTTCCAAGATTGAGGCGGGAATGCTTGAACTGGAGGAAATATCATTTGATCTCGGGAGTATCGTCGACAATCTTTTGAACAGCTTTGCACACAGGGCCAAGGAAAAAGGTCTGGAGATTAAGGCATTACTGGCGCCGGATGTCCCTTCCGGTGTTATTGGCGATCCCGGGCGGTTGAGACAGATATTGACAAACCTTGTGGCCAATGCCGTTAAATTCACTTCCGGAGGAGAGATCAATGTGGAGGTTCATGTGGCTGAAGATCTTGGCAGGGGTGTGAAGCTGCGCTTTTTGGTACGGGATACGGGGATTGGAATTCCAGAGGATAAAAAGGAGACCATCTTCGAAAGCTTCACACAGGCGGACAGCTCAACCACCCGGAAATACGGTGGAACGGGCCTGGGAATCAGTATATCAAAACACCTGGCGGAAATGATGGGCGGCGAGATCAGTGTTGAGAGTGAAGTGGGGGTGGGGAGCTGTTTCCGGTTTACGGCGGTTTTCCCCGGGAAAACCACTGAAAAGGGTGCCAGGATCAAAAATGATGAAAAACCGGTTATCAAGCCAAATCGGGAAGAGAAACCGAGGAATCCGGTTAAGGTGCTATTGGTGGAAGATTATCCAACCAATCAGGATGTGGCCATAGCCCATCTCAACATGGCCGGTTACCATGTGGACCTGGCGGAAAATGGCCTGGAGGCATTGGCGCTTTACGGGAAGAACCACTACCACCTCATCCTCATGGATCTTCAAATGCCTGTCATGGATGGTAATGAGGCTACCCGGGAAATCAGGAAACTTGAAATTCAAAGCAGGCAACCGGAAACCGGCCATGAGACATCCGATCATCATCAGGCACCATCCGGCAGTGCTCATTCGCGATCAACAACCCAAAGGATCCCTATCATTGCCATGACAGGACACGCGGTGGAAGGTTACCGGGAGGAATGTTTAGCCGCCGGGATGGATGATTACATCACCAAACCCTTGACGAGGAAACGTTTTTTGGCCATGGTGGAGAAGTGGGCCGGGGGTGGGGATGGGGAAATTCCGAACCCCCAGCCCGCCCCGCAATTGAATACATTTATCCCTGATACACCGGGACTTGCGTTGCGCTCCGGTAAGGATCAATCCAAAAAGGGCCTTCCCATGGATTTTGAGAGGGCATTGAACGAATTTGAAGAAAACGAGGCGCTGCTCATGGAGGTTTTGAAGGGTTTCATCGAAAATGTCAGAGGTCAGATAGAGGTCATTCAACAGGCCCTGATACGCCAGGACGCTGACCGGCTGATGAGAGAGGCGCATTCCATAAAGGGAGGCGCGGCGAACCTGAGAGCGAACACGCTTTCCAGAATAGCATTTGAGCTTGAAAGTATCGGGAAATCCGGTGAATTTCGGAACGGACCTGAGGCGCTCGGAAGGCTCGAAAAGGAGCTTTGTGGTCTGGAAAGATTTGAAAGAGCCCTGGTAGACAGATCGGAACATCTTTTATGAAAATCTTGATAGTGGATGATGAACTTGTGAGCCGCAAGAAACTGGACCTGCTGGTCAGGAGTTTAGGCTATGAGACCCTTGTTGCCAATGATGGGGTGGAGGGCTGGGAGGTTTGGAAAAAAGAGAGACCGAGAATGGTGATTACGGACTGGATGATGCCCCGTATGGATGGTCTGGAACTCTGCACGAGAATTAGAGAGGCTGAAGGGAGCCAGTACATCTACATCATAATGGTCACCTCAAGGGAAGATGTCAACGACCTTGTCAGGGGCATGGATGCAGGTGCAGATGACTTCATCACAAAACCTTTTGTTAAAGCGGAACTGGCTGTAAGGATCAGGGCCGGAGAAAGGATATCCGGTTTCGAGAGCAGGGATATCGTTATCTTTTCCCTGGCCAGGCTGGTGGAGTCACGCGATTTGGAAACAGGCCATCATCTGGAACGTATACGGCATTACTCAAAAGAGCTGACAGCAGCCATCCTGGAGCTGGATAATCCCCCCCGGGAAATCGATGCTTTGTTTCAGGATAATATTTTCCTCACCAGCCCGCTGCATGATATCGGAAAGGTGGGGATTCCGGACCATATATTGCTTAAACCGGGGCGGCTTGATGATGAAGAGATGCAGATCATGAGAAAACACGCCATCATCGGTTTTAATACCATCAACGAGGCCTTAAGAAAATATCCCAAGGCCGACTATCTGCGCATGAGTGCGGAAATTGCCCTCTCTCATCATGAAAGATTCGATGGCCACGGATACCCCAACGGCCTCAGAGGGGGAGAGATCCCACTTGCTGCGCGGATAGTGGCCTTGGCGGATGTATATGACGCGTTGGTCAGCAAGCGGGTATATAAAGAGGCGTATGAGCATGGTATGGCAAAGACAATCATCGAAAAAGAGCGAGGACGGGGTTTTGATCCCATGGTAGTGGACGCTTTCCTGTCCTGCGAGGACAAATTCATAGGAATCTGCGAGCGCTTCCCCAAAAATTAAGTCGGCCTGGTGCCTTTGCAGAGGATCAACGGTGTATAGGTAAACCGCCTGGGGTCATTGAAGAATTTGGAAAAATCGGCAAAAAATTTCTTATGCCCGCCCGGATAATGCTCAAAGGTATTTGGGGTCTTCCGGGAGGCCATCTCCAGTTTCTTTGTCCAATTGAACAGATCCGATTCCTTTGTCTTTCCGTAAATCAGATGGTGTGCTTTCAGATCCATCCGGATATTTTCATAGCCTAGATCATATAAATATGAATAGAGTTTTCTTCCCGCGTAGGGGTCAAAGTCATACTCCCTCTGCATCACGTCGACGATCTGAGACAGTATCCTTTCCACTTCCGGGGGCATCTCGTAATGACTCATGCAGTTATAATCCAGGTCAAGCAAGCAAAGAGAGCCACCCGGTTTAAGGCAGGCCGTCAGGTTTTTAACGATATTGACACTTTCTGTACGGTGGTATTCCAGCACAAAACGGACCCAGATCAGGTCAAACAGTCCCTCATCTTCTAAAGGGTCCCTCAGATTGTGGACACGGAAATCCATATGCGGTTTGCGGTAATGCTTTTTTGCATATCTGATCCTTTCCCTGGAATAGTCAACCCCGAGTATGCTGCCGCCCGGGTGAACTTTTTCATGAAGGATAGCGGTTACTTTCCCCGGGCCGCATGCCGCATCCAGAACCCTCATACCTGGGGCTATGCCGCACCAGTCGGCCTCTTCACGTACCTTTTCCGGATGGGTTTTAATATCCAACCGAAAAGCTTCTTCGTCGTTTTCCATCAAGTAAGAACCGGAATGTGGCATGGCTGACTCAATCAAAAAGGGACAAAAGAAAAACCTGGCATTTGGCATGATACCCCCTAAGGCTATCACACGTGAGCGATGGCCTCGATTTCAACCCGCGTCTCAAAGGGGAGGCACGCTGCCTGGATGCACGTTCTGGCCGGGAGATCTTCCCCGAAATATTTTTTGTAGACGACGTTAAAACGGGCAAACTCCTCCATATCAAGGAGGTAAACGGTTACCTTCAACACCTTTTTCAGGGACGATCCCGCTTCTTCCAGGATGATTTTCAGGTTCTGCAGGGCGAGCTCCGCTTCTTCCTCCACACTTCCCAGCTTGAGCTCATTCGTCTCCGGATCGATAGCGCCCTGTCCCGCTGTATAGATGAGCCCGTCATGGACGACCGCCTGGGCGTAGGGGCCGCCTGTAACTGCTGCCTTCTCTGTATGAAATACTTTTTTATCTCCCATTTTTTCTCTCCGTTGAAACGATTTGTATGAACCCACATCCAAAAAAACTACAAACCCAAATAGGTTTTTCTGATATGCGGATTTTCCAAGAGCCATTGCCCATCGCCGCTCAGGGCGATTTCTCCGTTTTCGAGGATATATCCCCTGTGGGAGATGGTCAGGGCGTGAAAAACGTTCTGCTCAATGAGGAGGATAGCGGTGTTCCGCTCATTGATCTTACGGATGATCTCAAATATGGTGGTGACCAGAAGCGGCGCAAGCCCCAGGGAAGGCTCATCGAACATCATGAGCTTGGGTTTGGACATCAACCCCCTTCCGATGGCCACCATCTGCTGTTCCCCGCCGCTCAGGGTCCCCGCCTTCTGGCCGAACCGCTCCTTCAAGCGGGGGAAAAACCCGAATACTTCCGCCATGGTTTCCTTTCGGACCTTTTTTGTATGGGGGAACTGCGCGCCCATTTCAAGATTCTCCCCCACCGTCATGGTGGGGAAAAGTTGCCTTCCTTCAGGAATATGGCTGATCCCCATTTCCACAATCCGGGTCGTGGAGGCCCGGGTGATATGTTCACCCCCAAATTCAATGGTGCCCTTCCGGGGACGGAGAATACCGGAGACGGTTTTGAGGGTGGTTGATTTTCCGGCGCCGTTGGAGCCGATAACGGAGACTATTTCTCCTTCGTCTGCCTCAAAACCGACGCCTCTCAAAGCCTGAAGGTCCCCGTAAAAGACATCTATGCCGTCAACCCTGAGCATTTAAAAACTCCTTGCCCAAATAGGCTTCAATCACTTTCTCATTTTTCACAACGTCCGTGGGGGTGCCTTCGGCAATCCTGCTGCCGTAATTGATGACCAGCACCCGTTCTGAAAGGGCCATAATTCCCTGCATGACATGTTCAATGAGCAGAATGGAGACCCCTTTTTGGTTGACCTCCCGGATCAGATCAATAATCTCAGATACCTCCGTGGGGTTCAGTCCCGCCATGACCTCGTCCAGAAGCAGAAGTTTCGGCCGGGTTGCCAGGGCGCGTGCCATTTCCAGCCTTTTTCTGAGGGGAAGGGGCAATCCTTCGGCTTCCTTATGGGCCATGGGACCCAAGCCGGCCCACCCGATGATCTCCATGGATTCTTCGCGAGCCTTTTTTATGGAAGTTTCCCGTGTCAGGGCCCCCACCATCACGTTGTCCAGAACCGATATGGTCAGGAATGGCTTCACGATCTGGAAAGTTCGGGCAAGACCCGCCTGGCATACCTGGTAAGGCTGCATATTTGCCAGGGATTTTCCTGAAAATATCATCTCTCCTGAATCAGGCGCGTTAAAGCCGCTCAAGCAATTGAAAAGGGTGGTTTTGCCGGCGCCATTGGGACCGATCAGTCCCAGGATCTCTCCTTCCCCCAATTCAAAAGTGAGTTTCGAGATGGCCGTCAGACCCCCGAACCGCTTATTCAGCTCTGTTACCTTCAGGATGCTCACGATTCCGCTTCAGCCTCATTTCTTTTTTGGGTGTAAACCGAGTTCTTTTCATCCAGCTTCAGCATGGGGTTTAACCATCTTTTCACGTAATAGATAATCCCTTTCGGCATGAAAAGTACCACGAGAACCGCAATAACCCCGTACAGAATCAAATGAAGTCCTTCAAACCCTCCCTTTGTAAAATAGGCTCTGGAGATTTCGGAGAGGGGTGTGAGGATAAATGATCCCAGGACCGGTCCCAGAATGGTTCCCAGGCCCCCGATGATGGGGCGCAGAATCAGTTCTATGCTGAGGGCCATGCCGAACAGGGTATCGGGGTGAAGGTAGAAAATATAGTTGGCATAAAAGGTGCCGGCCAGAGAGGTCATGAAAGCGCTTAAGGCAATGGCGATCATATTATATTTGAAAGCATTGACGCCCAGGGCCTGGGCTGCATCTTCATCTTCCCTGATGGCTACCATGAAACGCCCGGCCCTTGAAAGTTCCAGGATGCGCACCACAATGACGGAAAAGACCATGAAGCCTAAGGCGATATAATAGTAGGGAACATTCCCCCTGAACTGGAAGTTCCAAAAAGAGGGGTTGAAGTCCAGAAAGATCCCCGAAAAGGACCCGAGGGCTTCCACGTGGGAAACAATCAGGCGGGTAATTTCCGCAAAGGCGATGGTCAGGATGACGAAATAAACGCCCCTGAGCCCGAAACGAAATCCCAGGTAGCCCAGGAAAAGGGCGATCATTACCGCGAAGACGCCTCCCACCAGCATACCGATCCATGGGCTGAGCCCGTAGTTCTGGGCCAGGTAGGTGGAGGTGTAGGCCCCCACTCCCACGTAGAGCGCATGTCCCAGAGAAATATGTCCCGTATACCCGGTGAGGATATTCCACGATTGCCCCAGATAGGCAAAGAAAAAGATCATGACAAAAATACCCAGGACATACTTCTCAAGGAAAAGCGGCAGCAGTAGAAGAATGGCCAGCACGGCGGCAAGGAAGATATGGAGCCGGGTCATTTCTTCCCCCCTAAAAGTCCCTGGGGACGAAAAAGCATGATGACAATCAGTATCCCGAAACTGACCACCTGTTTGAGAGTGGCAGGCAAAAAGAGGGTGGACATGGATTCGGCCAGGCCCAAGATGAGGCCTCCCACAAGGGCGCCCACGAGATTTCCCATGCCGCCCAGAATCACCACAATAAAGGCGGTCAGCGTGAAATCGTGGCCCAGACTGGGAGAAAGGGGCATGAGCGGCAGCAGCAGCGCCCCCGCGGCCCCGGTTGTGGCCGCCCCCAGACCGAAGGAAAAGTTGTTAATGCGGCTCACATTGATGCCCACGAGGGTCGCGGCCATGCGGTTATCGGCCGCGGCCCTGATGCGTTTGCCCATATTGCTCTTTTTGAGGAAAATGAAGATGGCAAAGGTAATAATAATAGCAAAGGAAAAGGCAATGAGGCGTGACACGTCGATCATGGCGCCTCCCAGCCAGATGGTATCCAGACTGAAAGCGGTGTGCGGGCTCCGGTGGTCCGGGCCCCACAGCAAAAGCGCCGTATTTTCCAGGATGATCCCGATGGCCACAAGGGGAAGCACCTGCATGGCCTCAGGGTAATCGAGGATCCGGTTGACCACAGAAGACTGGATGACATAACCGAGGAGGAAGATGCCGGCTGAAACGATGATAAGCGACAGATAGGGCTCCACGCCCAACAGAACAAATATCCAGTAGGAGATATACATGCCGATGACCATCATCTGGCCATGGGCGAAATTAATGACCCCCATTACCCCGAAAATGAGGGAGAGCCCCAGGGCAATGAGCCCATAGAGCCCTCCCAGCAGAATCCCCTGGAACAGGAGCTGCAGGGCAAGGGTGGAATCCATTATCCTCTATCCCACATCTGGGGGGCGGGAAACACGTAATCCGCCTGGGCGAAGCTCTTGGGCAGAACCACCTTGACCCGTTTTACGGGATCCGGATCCGGCAGGACCTGGACCATGGCCGTTGCGGCGTTGATATTGTCGCCGTTCGGAGCAAAACGGATGGCGTCTCCCACCATGGGTTGCGCTTTAAGATCCGTCTTCCGGATGGCGGCCAGGAGTTTATCACTGTCTGCGGACCCGGCCCTTTCCAGGGCATCGGCAATCACCAGGATGCCCGTATAGGCATAACCGGAATTGGTGTCCAGATAACCGCCGTATTTCTTGTTGAAAAGCGCATTGGCTTCCTGGTACACCGGGCTCGCCGTATTGACCCAGGGGACATTGTCCATGACATAGTAGACCAGTTTCCCCAGGTCCTTGATCACTTTCGGCTCATACCATCCCGGACTCCCCGGGCTGATGATCCCCATGAGGGGCACCCTCTGTTTAAGAAGCTGCCGCGTCAAAATAATCGAATCTCCCGGACGGCAGACGGGAAAGAGCAGGTCCGGTTTGGCGGCCTTTATTTTGGCCACCTCTGAGGAAAGGTCGTGGATGCCTAAGGGGTAGGTGATATGTTCCACGATTTCCACCGGGATACCGGATTTCTTGAACCACTTGATGAAATTTCCCCCCTGACCTTTTCCAAATGGGTCGCCCGTGTTGGTGACCACCGCTCTTTTGGGCGTCACCTTTCTTTCCTTAATCATCTGTTCGATATATTTGCAGGCGGTTTTCCCAAAGGTGGTGACTGTGGGGAAAATGCGAAAGCTGTATTTGTACCCTTTCTGGGTAATGACATCCAGGGCAGCCACATCCATCACAAAGGGGATCTGCCGCTGTTCCGCCAGGGTGGCGATGGCCATGCCGGTACCGCTCTGGAAAGCGCCGATCAACACGGATGCACCGTCCTTGATCAACCGGTCCGCTTCGCTGCGGCCCACCGTGGCTTTGGTTTCACTGTCCCCGAGCAGGAGTTCCAGCTTGGCCCCTCCCATGGATTTGATGCCGCCCTTGGCGTTGATATAATCCACCGCAAGCTGATTTCCCCTGCGCTGCCCCTGCCCGATGACCGCAAGGGGTCCGGTTGCCGGCTGAACAGACCCGATTTTAATGGTCGCGGGCGCAGCCCTGAGCAGGGTGGGAACACCAAACGAGGTGGCTGTCAGGCCCAAGCCTACAGCCCCCGTGACTTTGATGAAAGTCCTTCTGTCCATCTCTTTTCTGACCAGATCTTTTTTGCCCATCATAAACCTCCTTTGTCAGGTATCAGTTATCAGTGGTCAGTTATCAGTAACAGCGTAATAATCGCCAGTGATGACAACTGATAACTGACAACTGCCCCCTATACAATATTAAGTGAGCCACCGTTTTCTTCTTCGGTAGTGTTTGACATCCCGATAGCTCTTCTTTTTGCCCACTTCCGTAAGCCCCAGGTAGAATTCCCTTACATCGGCATTCTCCTTGAGCTTTTCCACCGTGTCGTCCAGGACGATGCGGCCGTTTTCCATGACATAGCCGTGGCTTGCGATGGAAAGGGCGAGGCGCGCGTTTTGTTCCACCAGCAGGATGCTCACTTTTTCCTCCTGGTTGATGCGCTGAATGATCTTGAAAATTTCGGAAACCAGGAGCGGCGAAAGGCCCATGGAGGGTTCATCCAGGAGCATGAGGGTGGGGATACTCATGAGACCCCGGCCGATGACCAGCATCTGCTGCTCACCGCCACTGATATACCCGGCCAGAACATTTTTTCTAGCCTTCAATCGTGGGAACATGCCGTAAACCTTTTGAACGTCCTCTTTCATTTTCCTGCGACTTCGATTGGTATGACCGCCTGCGATAAGGTTCTCTTCAATGGAGAGATCCTCAAAAACCCGCCGCCCCTCCATGACCTGAAATATGCCCTTTCGAACGATTTCTTCCGGATATTTGCGGTCGATGCGTTCCCCTTTAAATTGGATTTGGCCGTCGGTGACGGCGCCATCCTCGGATTTGAGCAGGCCTGAAATGGCTTTGAGGGTGGTGGTCTTGCCGGCCCCGTTATTGCCCAGGACCGCCACAATGCGCCCTTCATCCACCTGGAGGCTCATGCCTTTCAGCACAAGGATCACATTATGATAAATAACTTCAATGTTGTTGACGGCAAGCAATGGTTCCATAGGGTTGTTCTCTGGTTTCTTCTGACAAGCTGTTATGCCCCGAGCCTGGAGTAGGTGATGTCTTCTTCTCCCAGGTAGGCTTTGATGACTTTTTCATTGTGCCGGATTTCCCGTGGCTTTCCCTCGGCGATCTTAATCCCGAAATCGAGCACGCAGATGCGGTTACTGATATCCATCACCACGCCCATATCATGTTCGATCAAAATGATGGTGATGCCCCACTCTTCGTTGATATCCAGGATGAAACGGGCAATATCCTCGGTTTCTTCCAGGTTCATGCCGGTTGCCGGTTCATCCAGCAGGAGCACACGGGGCCGCATGGCCAGGGCCCGGGCCATTTCCACACGTTTCTGAAGCCCATAGGGGAGGGAGTGTACCACATGTTTTCGAATGGGTTCGATTTCCAGGAGGTCGACAATTCGCTCTTCCACGTCCTTCCTGAGCGCCATCTCCTCGGCCCGGGTTTTGCCGTAATAGATACCGCCCGAAATGGGCCCTGATTTCAAATGAACGTGGGCCCCCAGCTTGATATTGTCCAGGACGTTCATGTGGCCGAAAAGCTCCACGTTCTGAAAGGTCCGTGCAATGCCCAAACGAGCGATGCGGTGCGGTTTCAGATGGGTAATATCCCGGTCTTCAAAAAAGATCTGACCCTCGTCCGGTTGGTAAAACCGATTAATACAGTTCAAAAGACAGGTCTTCCCCGCGCCGTTGGGGCCGATGATGGAGAATATTTCTCCCTTTTTGACGCCCGTGGTCACGCCATGGAGGGCTTTGATGCCACCGAAACTGAGATGGATGTTCTTTAGGTGAAGCTGATATTCGTTTTTTTCGTCCATTTTCTTTCGTATGGGTGAATGAGATTTCGTTTGCTATGCAACAGGTTCCACCTGTTTGATCCAAACAGTGGTTTTCATGCGAAAACCTTTGCCGTCCTTGTAACGAATGTCGGCTTCAACCGGAATTTCCTCTCGGTCGCCATACAGGCCGTCGATCAGGTCCTTGTACCTCTCTTCAACGAACTTTCGCCGGACCTTGCGGGTTCTGGTCAATTCATCATCATCGGCATCCAGTTCCTTATAAAGCAGTACGAATCGATTCACCTTGGCCACTTTGGGTAGCGTCTCATTGGCTTTGGTCACTTCCAGTGCAATGATGTCGTAGACTTCCTTTTTCTGGGAAAGATCCGTAAAAGTGGTGTAGGCCAGTTGGTTGTTTTCGGCCCATTTTCCCACGTTGGCCATATCGATGGCGATCATGGCCGTGATAAAGGGCCGGTCTTTTCCGATGACCACGGCATCCACAATATAGGGGCTGAACCGCAGTTTGTTTTCAATGAGCTGGGGTGAGAATTTACCGCCATCCACCAGTTTCATCACATCGCTCATGCGGTCGATGATAATGATGTGGTCGTCATCTTCAATGATGGCCGCGTCTCCCGAATGAAACCAGCCGTCCCGCAAGGCTTCATCGCTGGCTTCCGGATTCTTGTAATACCCCTTGAAGATGGTATCCCCCCGGCTCAACAGTTCTCCCGAATCGGATATTTTGAACTCAACGCCCGGAATGGGTTTCCCCACCGTATCCAGGCGAATGTCGCCGGTCCGGTGCATGATGGAACCCGCGGTCTGCTCCGTCATGCCGTAGACCTGTTTGATGTCTACGTTCAGGGCCATGAACATGTTGAAAATCTCCTGCCCCAGAGGTGCTCCGCCCGTATAGACATGGCGCAGCCGGGCAAGACCCAGATAATTCTTCAGGGACCTGAACAGAAAAACATACCCCAGCATGTTCAAGAATTTCAAGCCCATGGGGAGCGGCTTTTTGTTTAATACGTGGTCCGCCACCTTATAGCCAACGGACAAGAACCATTTGTAAGCCAGTCGTTTGATCCATACGGCATCTTGAATTTTAACCTGAATATCCGAGCACATGCGCTCCCATATGCGTGGCGGCGCCAGCATGATGTGGGGGCCGATCTCGCGAATGTTTTCCTGGACCGTTTCCACTTTTTCAGGAAAATTAACGGTGAAGGCCTTGTAAAGGGCCCAGTAGACGCCGAATTCCTGCTCGCCGATCCAGGGAAGCGGCAGGAAGGAAACATATTCAAAATCATCCCGTGCCTCATCCACGCTATCCTGGCCCCTGGCCACCGAGTACATGTTCTTGTGGGTGATCATGCTCCCCTTGGGCAGTCCGGTGGTGCCTGAAGTATAATTGATCATGCCCACGTCATCGGGCTGGACCATGGCAATCATGTCATCAAAAAGGTGAGGTTCTTTTTCATGAAGTTCCCTGCCCAGTTTCTGAATGTCCTTGAAGTAAGCGAGAATCGGTTCTTCGTAGCGCCGCATTCCCTTTGGATCATCCACAATGATCTTGATGATGTCGGGGCACTTGTCTTTGATTTCCAGGATTTTGTCCGCCTGTTCCTGGTCGCCGGCCACCACGAAAATGGAATCGGAATGGTTGATGATGTATTCCACCTGGTCCAGGTGGCTGTCAGGATAGATGCCCACGATGGCGCCGCCCAGGGACTGAACAGCCAATTCCGAATAGAGCCCTTCGGGCCGGTTGTCACCGGCGTAGGAGAGCTTGTTCTCAGGTCTGAATCCCAGTTGGTGGAGTCCCAGGGCAAAATCCCGTACATTTTCAAAGTACCCTTTCCAGGTGACGGGTTGCCAGATACCGAACTCCTTTTCACGAATGGCCACCCGGGTGTCTCCCAGGCGGTCGGCATTTCGCTTCAGCAGCATGGGCATGGTGATGAAGTCGGTCATAAATGTTAAACCCTGCTTGTGAGCGGGCAGAATGCAAATGACGGAATATGTTCAAATCCATTCATTCCGCAATCCGCATTCTGCAATCCGCAATGTTTGTCTATTCGGTTTTAATCCAGTCGGAAATGGGTTCGAAGATCTTCTTCTTTGTGTTTGCCCTGTAAACCCTTCCATAGGGAATTTTGTTGTCAACCACCGTGTAGGGACACATGAGTCCGCCGGTATCCACGTCTTTTAAGGTCTGAAGCGCTTTGGCCAGGCCCGGGCCATTCAATTCACCGGCTTTATCCGCCCTTTTCAGGCATTCCACAAACACCAGGCCCGTGAAAAATCCCTGCATGTAGGAGGTGGGTCGGTATTTGATCTTGGGGTAGTTTTTTTCCGTCCATGCTCTTATTTTTTTGATCATGGGAATTTCCGTCTGGTAGTAAAAGGCATACGGCATGACGCCCAGGTACCCTTCGGCCAAAGGACCCAGTTTATCCAGGAGCATTTTGTGGGTGCCCCAGAAGGTTCCCAAAAATTTGGCTTTCAGCCCGTAGTCCTTCGCCTGTTTCAGGACCTGCGGGATGGGGGAGAGCACGAACCCCTGAAAGATAACGTATTCCGCTTTTTTCCGTTTCAGGTCCAGGACCTGGGATGTGATGTCCACACCCCCCACCTTGGCCACTTCTTCCGCCACCAGGTTGAGTCCCAATTCCTTGCATTTTTTGCGGCCATAAGGAACCGGGTCTTTTCCAAATTCCGTGTCGCTGTAAAAAAAGGCCACGTTGGCGCCGGGTTTTTCCTTGGCGATGTATTGGAGCAGGATACCGAACATGTCGCTGTAGGTGGGTCCGGGCACGAATACAAAGGGGTTTTTGGCCGTATCGGCCAATTCGCTGGAAAAGGAGGTGGAACTGTAGAGAACCTTGTATCGATCCTTGATTTCGGGGGCCATGGCTTTGCCCAGCGCTGTGCTTTCGCCGTACATGGCCACCGGGTTGTCCCGGGCCATGATCCTTTTAAAAGCGGCCACGGCCACATCCACCTTGTAGGTACCGTCTTCCATGATATATTTGATTTTCTTCCCGTTGATGCCCCCTTCGGCATTGGCCATTTTCAACGCATCTTCCAGGCCCGCATTGATGTGGACTCCCGCAAAGGCAAACCGACCGGTCACCGGCTGAACGGCCCCGATCTTGATTTCATCGGCTGAAAAGGCGGTTGGTGCCAAGCTCATCATGAAAAGAATTCCCAGAACTGCCAGTCCCAATGACGTAAAAACACTTTTTTTCATTGTCGTCTCCTCCTCGAATTTCTGATGGGGGCCCTGGATCGGGCGTCTGTTTCAGGCTTTGGTGATCAATCCTTATGAAACTAATGGTTAACCGGCATCACCTCCCTTTTTATGATTGAGATATCAGTATGAAAAAGGCCATAAAAGAAAAAAGGCCTTGATCCGGCGCCAGATTTCCGCGAGACCACGGGGTTCAAAAATGAGAAAAAATACGATGAGGCCACCGAAAACCACCTCTTTAAAGGGAATGAAGAAGTGGGCTGCTCCCGCAAAGACACTGGTCAGGCTGCTGCTTAAAACATTGAGTAATTCAGGGATAAGGGTCATGAAGATGGCGCCGAAGATGGATCCCAGCACGCTTCCCATGCCCCCCACAATGACCATGGCCAGGTATTGTACCGACAGATGGAAGGGGAAGTGTTCCGGGGTGACGATGCGGATGAAGCCCACCCACAGGGCCCCGGCAATACCCGCATAAAACGACGAGATGGCAAAGGCGGTCAGTTTATATCGAAAGAGGTTGATGCCGATGATTTCAGCTGCCAGATCCCGGTCCCGAATGGCCACAAAGGCGCGGCCCACACGGCTGCGAACCAGGTTGCGCGCATAAACAACGGCAAGTATCACCACAAAGAGCGTGACAAAATAGAAGCGTTTTTCCGTGTTGATGAGAAAGCTTCCGATGCTGGGAGGCGGTACGTTGATACCGCGAACCCCTTGGGTCAGGCTTTCCCAGTGAACGAAAATAAATTCGAAAATAAACTGGGCCGCCAGGGTGGCGATGCAGAGGTAGAGCCCTTTAACCCGAAGGGATGGAATGCCGATGATGAGCCCCGAAATGGCGGCCATGACGCCGGCCAGAGGCAGCGCAATCCAGAAAGAAAAACCGAGTTTTGTGACCAAAATGGCGGAGGTATAGCCGCCCACGCCGGCAAAGGCAGCGTGTCCCAGGGAAATCTGGCCGGTAAAGCCCGTGAGGATGTTAAGACCGACGGCGGCAATCACCGCGAATCCGATCATGTTGGCCACATACAATAGATATGCGTTGGCCATAAAGGGAAAGATCAGCAGGAACACCAAAAAAAGGCCCAGACACCACTTGACAAACAAGGATTGGAAAATTTCTTCGTCCTTGATGTAGGTTTCTCTAAAATCGCCACATCTCATGGTTTTGTCCCGATTTGGTATATTATAGTATGATCCCTACACTACACCCGCTCGATAATCTTTTTGCCGAACAGGCCATAGGGGCGGATCATCAGGATGATGACCAGGATGAAAAAGGGGGCTACTGCCTTTGCGCCACCGCCCACAAGGGGGTCGATATAGAGGCCGGTCAGGTTCTCCAAGATTCCGATGATGAAACCGCCGATGATGGCGCCCCCGATACTGTCCAGCCCCCCCAATATGATGACCGCCAGGACTTTCAGGCCGATGTCTCCCATGTAAATACTGATGCCACTGATATTTCCGATGACGATGCCGCCGATGACAGCGGCAATGGCGCCGAAACTCCAGGAAAGGGCGAATATCCACCGAACGCTGATGCCCATGGAGAGCGCCGCCTGCTGGTCGTTGGCCGTCGCCCGCATGGCCACACCGGTACGGGTAAATTTAAAGATAAGGATGAAGATGATGGTGCCGATGACGGCAAAGACGAAGCCCCACAACAGCCCTGAGGGGACGATGGCGAAATTGAGATCAAGGGGTTCGGGCGGGAAGATTTCGGGAAAAGACCGGTATTCGGGAGACCAGATAATGTGGGTGATGCCCTGGAGCATGAAGGCCAGGCCGATGGTGACCATGATGACCGATATGATGGGTTCTCCAATGAGCTGCCGCAATACCAGCCTTTCGATAACCAGGCCCAGCAGAAAGGCAAAGCCCAGGGTGCCGGTGAAGGCAACCCAGAAAGGCGCGCCAGCATCCGCGAGGATCGTCAGGCAAACGAAGGCTCCCAGAGACATGAAAGCGCCCGTGGCAAGGTTCAAAATGCTGGTGGCTTTGTAAATGAGAACGAATCCAAGGGCGATCAGGCCGTAAACACCGCCGGTGGCCAGACCGGTAACAATAACCTGCAGAAGAATATCCATGAAAAAATACCCCGGAGCATTATGTTTCCGATATGAGTAGCACTCATTTCACAGTTGTGTCAATACCAAAGGCGGACCTTTGATTTTCGCACAATTTTATTCGCGAATCTCAGATTCACCTTGCATATGGGGAAGAAACGTGTAAATTGCTTTTGGGTCCCTACTTCGGTACCTATCAGAGCTCACATCAATATTTAAAAGGATCAAGATGCAAAGACCCACCTATTTTATCAGTCAGCCCATGCTTTATCGGAACAACCGGAACTGGTATGGATACAAGAAAATCGATGGAAAAGTTGTTTTTAAAAAAAGCCTTCGAACCACAAAAAAACAGGAAGCCGAAAGCTGGCTGAGCCGTATGAAGGTTTCCTTTAAAGCCATTGAAGCGAGCAAGCCTTTTGTCGACAGTGAATTTTTACCAGGGCCCGCCATCGGCTGGCTCCATAAAAGTGCCAACGTCCTTCCTTGCGACAAACCGGAGAGTTGGGAGGCCGTCAGGCATCTGAACTGTCCCGTTCATATTGTTTTTAAGAACAACTCCCTGGGGTTGGTCGTCATAAACGGGGACATGCCCGAGGCCATGTTGAGTTCGGATTCCACCATTCCCATTATCGGCAGTTTGGCGGCGTTGCCCGCCGCCAAACTTGGAGACAGATCCTTTTGCGATGATCATGGAATAGACTATGCCTACTATACCGGGGCCATGGCCAACGGCATCGCTTCCGTGGAAATGGTGGAAGCGGTTGCCGGTTGCGGATTGCTGGGAATTTTCGGATCCGGAGGGCTTGATCTCGCCGAAATTGAACAGGCCATTGACCAGTTGACTGAAAGATGCTTGGATAAGCCTTTCGGATTTAATCTCATCCACAGCCCCAACGAGCCGAAGTTGGAAGCAGGCACGGTTCAGCTTTATCTGGATCGAAATATGCGGCTTGTGGAGGCTGCCGCTTTCCTTGACGTGACCCTGCCGCTGGTGCGATACCGGGTTTCGGGCATCTCACGGGACCATGGGGGCCAAGTGGTCACCCCCAATCATATCATTGCAAAATTATCGAGAGAGGAAGTGGCGGAAAAATTTCTCTCCCCACCGCCGAAACATTTCATCGATGAATTGGTGCGCTTAGGGGAACTCAGCCCCGAACAGGCCGAATTATGCGCTCTTATTCCTCTTGCCCAGGATATCGTTGCCGAGGCCGATTCCGGGGGCCATACGGACAATCGACCGGCTTTGACGCTTTTTCCCACCATACTGGCCTTGAGAGATAAAAAACAGGCGGCGTTCAATTATGCTCAACCGCCCAGAATCGGTCTTGGCGGCGGCATATCCAACCCGTGGTCCGCGGCCGCGGCCTATGCCATGGGGGCGGCCTTCATTGTGACCGGGTCGGTCAACCAAGGCTGTGTTGAATCGGGCACTTCCCATGGTGTTCGCCAAATGCTGGCCGAGACCCGACAGGCGGATGTGGCCATGGCGCCCGCGGCGGACATGTTTGAAATGGGCGTGAAGGTCCAGGTTCTCAAAAGAGGCACCATGTTCGCCATGAGAGCCGCAAAACTTTACGAGTTGTACCGGAATTACGGCGCCATTGAAGAGATCCCTTCGGCCGAACGAAAAAAGATCGAGAAATCCATATTGAGATGTTCCCTTGAGACGTCGTGGCAGGAGACAAAGTCCTTTTGGGAACACCGTGATCCCGGGGAGGTTGAAAGGGCTTCCGTCAACCCGAAACACAAGATGGCGCTCATCTTTCGATCGTACCTGGGCAGAGCGGCCCTCTGGGCGCGAAACGGCGAACATTCGCGTAAAATCGATTACCAGATCTATTGCGGGCCTTCCATGGGCGCCTTTAATGAATGGGTCAAAGAGAGTTTTTTAGAAACGCCCGAAAACCGGAAGGTGGGAACGGTGGCCTTGAATATTCTTTACGGCGCCGCCTTTTTAAGACGGTCAAATTACATTCAACATATGGGGATTTCTCTTCCTGAAAACCTCAAAAAGATAAAGCCTCTTCCATTGGATCGGGTTTTGGAGTACCTGAAGTGAAAACCACAAAAGACCATCAAAAAATCGGTGCGAACCCTGTATGTGAACCCATTGCCATTATCGGTATCGGCTGTATTTTCCCCGGGGCCGACAACCATGGCGCTTACTGGGCCAACCTCAAAAACGGTGTGGACGGCATCAGGGAAATCCCTGAAAATTATTGGCGCATCGACGACTACTATTCCGCCGATCCTTCCTCCCAGGACCATACCCACGCAAAACGGGGCGGGTTTTTGTCTCCCATGGATTTTTCCCCTCTCGAATTCGGTGTTACCCCCAATGCCATAGAGGCCACCGACACCGCTCAACTCCTCGGCATGGTTGCGGCCAAACAGGCGCTTTTTGATGCAGGATACGGCGATGATGCCACTTACGACAAGGATCGGGTCAGCGTCATCCTCGGCGTGACGGGCGCTCTGGAATTGACCACCACCTTAGGCGCCCGCCTGGGGCATCCAAAATGGCGGCGGGCCCTAAAAGATGAAGGGCTGGACGACGCGCTTTCGGACAGTATCGTTAATCGCATCTCGGAACAATATGTGCCCTGGCAGGAAAACTCTTTCCCGGGTCTATTGGGCAATGTCGTGGCGGGCCGCATATCCAATGCCCTCGATCTGGGAGGGACCAACTGCGTTGTGGATGCCGCATGTGCCAGTTCTTTTTCCGCCATACACCTGGCAAGCATGGAACTGGAGACCGGAAGGGCCGACATGGTGATCAGCGGCGGCATCGATACCTTTAACGATGTCTTCATGTACATGTGCTTCAGCAAAACCCTGGCCCTTTCCCCCACCAGCGACGCAAAACCCTTTGACGAAAACGCCGATGGTACGATTTTAGGCGAGGGGTTGGGGCTTGTGGTGTTAAAACGCCTCGGGGATGCCGAGCGGGACAAGGATACTATATACGCCGTTATTCGCGCCATGGGCACGTCCAGCGACGGAAAGGGGAAAGCCATCTATGCGCCCAGCGCGGAAGGCCAGCAAAAAGCCATAAAACAGGCCTATCGATTGGCGCATATGGATCCTTGCACCATCACCCTTCTGGAAGCCCACGGCACCGGAACAAAAGTTGGCGACGCGGTGGAGATCAAAGCCATTACCGAGGTGTATAAAAAGGGTGCGGAGACTCCCCGGTGTGCCATCGGCTCCGTGAAATCCCAGATCGGTCATACCAAGGCCGCGGCGGGTGCCGCCGGATTGATAAAGGCGGCCCTGGCTCTCCATCATAAAGTGTTGCCCCCCACCATCAAAGTGACCACGCCTACCCAGGTTTTGCGTGAAAACAGCCCCTTCTACATTAATAAAACCCCCAAACCGTGGGTAGCGAACCCTGAACACCCCCGCCGGGCTGCCGTGAGTGCCTTTGGGTTCGGCGGAAGCAATTTTCACTGCGTGCTGGAGGAGTACGGGGCCGAAAAAGCCGACCCTGATTTTGACGGTGCCACTGAAATACTGGCAGTTTCTTCAAACACTCATGAAGGCCTTAAAAGGGAACTGGACGGGATCGATGACGGATTGTCATGGGAAGATCTTTCAAGGATCTTAAACAAGCTGAGAGCAGGGTTTAATGTTCAAAATCCATATCGTTTGACTGCCGTTATTACCGAAGGAGACGATCTCCCTTCACTCATGAAGCGGATCAGGAAAACCCTTGAAACCGGCCCCATTGATACCCCATGGTCCCTGCCCGAGGGCGTCTATTTCGGGTTGGAAGGTTTCAAGGGCAAGCTGGGATTTCTCTTTTCCGGGCAGGGTTCTCAATATGTGGGAATGCTCCGGGAGATGAGTTGCCAGTTTCCCCAAATGCTGTCATCCCTGGAAGCGGCGGATCAGGCCCTCAGGGAAAAAGCGCCCGATCGAACCCCCATCAGTCATCGCGTTTACCCACCTTCCGCATTTACGGAAGCGGAAAGAATATCCCATGAAACGGCCCTCAGGTCCACGGATGCGGCTCAACCGGCCATCGGGGCGGTTTGCGCCGGGCTTTTCAAGGTGCTGGCGTCTTTTGGGGTCAGGCCCGACGCGGTTGCGGGTCACAGTTATGGGGAGCTCCCTGCGCTTTTTGCGGCAGGAAGACTGGATGAGAAATCCTTCTTCAATGTTTCCGTGATCCGCGGGGCGCTCATGAATTCAGGCAAGTCGCATTCAGGCGGGATGCTGGCGGTCCTGGGGTCCCTATCCAAGGTGGAAGCGGTCCTTTCGGAAACAGGGCTTGATATTGTGATCGCCAACTGGAACGCGCCCAACCAGGTGGTTCTTTCAGGGGATAAACCTGATCTCGAAAAGGCAAGGGCGGAATTCAAAAAGAGGAAAATCCCCTCTAAGCCGCTTCCCGTGGCCAATGCCTTTCACAGCAAAGCCGTGTCGGCCGCGGCGGGTGCGTTTCTGGAAGGGCTCAAAAAAGTGACGTTTAAGAAGGGAGAGATCCCCGTCTTTTCAAATACCACCGGCAAGAAATATCCCGCAAAACCAGGGGCCGCTCGTGCGCTCCTTGCAAACCAACTGGCAAAACCGGTTGATTTTGTATCAATGATCCGGAACATGTATAGAGACGGCGTGCGGACATTCGTGGAAGTGGGGCCGGGCGCCGTCTTGAAGGGGCTTGTGCATTCAATACTCCATAATGATACGCATGTTTGCATGAGTCTCGACAATTCGTCAAAAAAACAATCGGGTATTGTTGCCCTTGCCCGCGTCCTGGCCCATCTGTCGGCCGCGGGATATCCCGTTGATCTTAAGTGCTGGAACATGAATTTGAAAGAGCCCGCCGTCTCCCAAAAACCGAAGATGACGGTCGCCATATGGGGCGTCAACCATGTTTCCAAAAGAGATTTGACGCCGCCCACACCAAAGACCTTAAAAAGACCCATAAGGGAGGAAGAAATGGTTCAGGCCATCCCTCATTTCGAACCGGAGAAGCAGCCGGTGAAACGGACTAAAGATACCAAGAGGCATGTGATGCCGGAACCAACGGATGACGTCATAAAACGCCTTCAGGCGGGCATGGTCGCCCTTCAGAAACTCCAGGAAGAAACTGCGCGCTTGCACGGAAAGTTTCTTGAAGGCCAGCATGCCGCCACCCGGATGCTGGCCTCCCTTTTGGGAAAGGCTCAACCGGGTTTTGCACCAGAGACCCATTCATCGGAGCCCCATCCATCGGAGAGAGGCGAAAATTCATCCGAGGTTAATGTTTCCGCAATCCCTGAAATCCAACCCGTAACCCCCGATCCGGGTGAGGTCCAAATCCAAAGCATTTTACTTACGGCCATATCCGAAACCACCGGATATCCGGTTGAGATGCTTGAACTGAGCATGACCCTCGATAATGACCTGGGTATCGACTCCATCAAACGGGTGGAGATATTCTCCATGCTGCGTGAAAAACTACCCCATGCGCCTGAAATTG
>JAERTK010000317.1 GCA_016844935.1 Desulfobacteraceae bacterium
AAATACCGGTATTCTTCATCCTTATGAAAAATAACCTGCTTTGCGTTACCCCTGAGCATTACATGATAAATTGCTCCAGGGTAGTGGATGCGAGGTTTTCTTGCCATTATACAATAACCACAATAAGGAAAGCCTGACCCCCAATTTCATAGCTTGACAAACTTATCATCTGATGATATTCTTTCTTAAAAGGGCAAGAAATATACAAGAGAGGACAGCTCACTCGAGACACTATTGGATTTAAACGGTGAAATTTTTCCAATGCATAACGGTTATTGGACCAAGTTTGAGGTCCGGCGGGTTACCCCGACAAAGCAGATGCCTCACGGACTTCGATATTCTTTAACGCTGCATGATCGAAACAACAATAGGATTTTGGGCTTTGACAACGCGCACAGCTATCACCCGAAGAGAAGGAAGTACGGTGCCCGCAAGATTACTTGGGACCATCGACACCATGTGGAGAAAATTCAAAATTATGAATTCGAATCTCCAAGTCAATTAATAGAAGATTTTTGGAAAGCTGTTGAAGAAATATTGGAATAGTCAGTTGAAAGGTGAATGAAATGGCTAAAAAAACAATCAAAATAGGGATTATATCTCGCGAAAACTATAAGAGAAGAACCATTGCGATCGCACGGGGCGATCACAAACCCAAAAAGGGTGAGCCAAAAGTGTGGTTTGAATCCATCCAGTCAATGGCACAGGTTCTAAGCAGTGAGAACCAGGAACTTCTGCGAATCATACAGAAACAAAAACCGGAATCCTTAAAACAGCTGGAAGTTGTGTCCGGACGAAAGCGCAGTAATCTATCTCGAACTTTAAAGACCATGTCGCGCTACGGCATAGTTGACCTGGTGAGAGAAAAACGCGCCGTCAAACCGATTGTAAATGCCACTGATTTTAAAGTGGAGTTCGGCTTAAACACCTCTTTTAGCGACTGAAAGGGTTTCCCCTTTCACCCGCCCTCCGTCCTCAGTCCTCTGTCGTCTGTCCTCCGTTGTATGTCCTCCGCCTTTCACCCCCAATAACGACAATAAGGAAAGCCTGACCCCATCCTTTCACAATCCAGCGCAGTGATTTTGACACCCCTCCGCCTTCCGTCCTCCGTCCTCTGCCCTCCGCCCTCTGGCCCTTCCCCCTTTCACCTTCCGTCTTTCACCTTTGCTCCAACAATTCATTTGAGTGATTTTCGCAGGTCTGAATGATCAAATGCCGAATTCATTCGTTCGATCTCTTCTTTCCCGATCCCCAGCCTGGCAGCATCTTTCCGCCAACCCTTAACCGCCATGCCCACTTCCCCGGCGATTTTTCTTGCCGCTCGAGCGTCAATGCCAAACTCCGGGGCCACTTCATAGGCAAGCTCCAAAGAAGCCGTCCCATCGTATAGATCTATCCGGGTGTGGAGAATTCTTGGCTTTATGTAGGTCGGAGTCGGTTCAAGATCATATACCGGCGACAATTTCCAACCGGATGTCCCTTCGTAAAGAAATCCATGATTTCGAAGGTGATCATCCACATTTGATATCATAATGTTGAAGACCATGCGCTTCCAAAGATTGACCAGATCCTCGCGGGGTGAAGATCCGTGTTGGAGAATGATCTCCCCCAGCTCCAAATAACTTCCATGGTCTCCATCCGAAGCGTCCAGCATACTCATGGCGGAAAGAAAAGGGATCCGATTGAATCGGTTGTTTCGATCAAACCGTTCCAGCAACAGCACGTTTTTCCCGAGGACCTTCGCAAGACGAACTTCAGGGACCGATAAACCGGCACGTTTGGCCATCTGAAGGGACAAAAACTCCCAAGACACAACATCCCAGTCATCATGATGGCTCGGGAATTTCGCGATCAGGAGATTTCCGTTATGATCGAGGACCGAAGCTTTAGGCCTTGCCCCACCGATGGATGCTCCGGGATCAACCAATTCCCGGATGCCCTCGTCAAATTCCTTTTGACTCAGGACCCGGTGAGAGGCGCTTAAAAGACGTTCAAGTTTCAACAAAGGGGGGATTGGCGTATCGGTCTCGGGAGCCAGATACGGCCCTCCCATACGCTCGGAAAATCTCAACGATCCCTGTCTGGCCCGATCGTTGACCATGAGAAGGAAATCCGATTCATACAGCTTTCGAGGTACTCTTTCTTGCGATTTCGCGGCTCTGGCTTCTCTTCTCCCCATTAACAGCCTTCCCCACCGGTCCGGTGCGGAATCACCAATGGACCCGAATAGGGCTTTTTCCGTGTGAAAGGTTCCCTCTCCCACTAAAAGTGACGGTTCAAGAGAAAACCGAGCAGGAAAGGACAACCATTCCGGCGAATATTCAAAAGAAGCGCTTTCCCTCCCCCTGACATTGTGTATCCACAATCGTCCGGCAAAATAGGTCTTCCCTTTAAGATCAATATTCACAAAAATTTCTTTTGACATCGGGCCTCATTGAACACTGATGTTCCTGGCGCGTTTCGGGATTCGCTTTTCGTCAAGGGCCTGACCCGTTTTATCATTGGCGATGTCTGCCAGCTTCATCCACTGGGTGCCGAGCCCGAGGGCAAAAATCACGGAAGCATAACTCCCCATGCTTACCCCCGGATCCCCTTTTTGAATCTTGGCAAGTGTCTCACGGCTGATTCCCGACCGTTCGGCAACCGTCACCATTCTCAGTCGACGTCGAAGACGCGCGTTTTTCAA
>JAERTK010000318.1 GCA_016844935.1 Desulfobacteraceae bacterium
ACGGTAGACGGCCAGTCTCCGCCCTTAATAATCCCAATATTGAGATTCACGGGATGCTCAAGACCAATGAACGCGGGGTGGACCGTTCGGTTCAGCTCTTCTTCCAGGCCACGGAGGGCCTGAAACAGGGGATGGCATTTCTCAATGGCATTGACCCCGCTCCCGGCTTCAAGAACATGTACCGGCACTCCCGATAGCGTGACCTTGAACCAGGCGACGCCCACCTGGCTGGTGAGGATCGTCGGCCCGAAAGGTTCGGGGATGAGGACCGCTTCCGCGTCAATCCCGGCGTTCCGACAGGCCAGGGCCCCGTTCCCGCTGCATTCTTCTTCGATGACGGCCTCAATGGTTACCGGTGCTCGGAGCCCCATTCCGGCCTTATCAACGGCATGGAGGGCATAGGTCATGGCCGCGACCCCGGCCTTCATGTCCCCGGCTCCGCGGCCGTATAGCCAGCCGTCTTTCTGAAAAGGATCGAACGGGTCTCTATTCCACCGGCTGAGGGGTTCCGGGCTCACCACGTCAAGGTGGCCGTTAAAGAGAGCGCTCTTCCCTCCCACAGCGTCGGCCGGCCGTGTTGCTGTCACATTGTATCGGCCTTCATAATCCCAGGGTACCGGCGCGAATCCAGGATGATCCGCCAGTTCCCGCGGCGATATCTGAACCTGAAAGGGATCAAGACCGAGGCGGTCCAGTTCATTTTCCATGACTTCGAGCACTGACGCCTCTTTACCGAGGGTGCTGGAACAAGCTACCAATCGGCTCGTGAAATCTAGAATCTCAGGGTTCAGGGATTCCACGGTGCTCATGAGTTTCTGTTCTGATGAGTTCATCATGTGTCACATCCCGTATTGAGAATTATGGTGGATAATGGATTGCTATCGTCCTATTATTTTCAAAGGTTGGCAAACTGTTCCTCCATAATGGCAAGACCCTGTTCCAATTGTTCATCCGTAATGACCAACGGCATCAATGTGCGGATGACGTTTCCGTAATTGCCGCAGGCCAGGGTGATGAGTCCGTTCTTAAAGCATCGGTTCACCATCTCTTTTGCCGCGTCGGGTGCCGGTTCTTTTGTCTCGCGGTCCTTCACCAGTTCGATGCCGATCATGGGGCCTAAGCCCCGGACATTTCCGATGATGCTAAATTTTTCCTGAAGTTCCAGAAAACGGGCGAGAAGGGTGTCTCCCAACTCCGATGCCCTTTGAAGGAATTGAGCATTCACCAGTTCAAGGACCGCTAGGGCTGCCCTGCACGCAATGGGGTTACCCCCGTAAGTGCCACCCAGTCCTCCCACGGGCGGCGCTTCCATGATCTCCGCTCTTCCCGTAA
This sequence comes from Desulfobacteraceae bacterium, assembly GCA_016844935.1. Taxonomy (GTDB): domain Bacteria; phylum Desulfobacterota; class DSM-4660; order Desulfatiglandales; family Desulfatiglandaceae; genus NaphS2. Next base: position 1,333 of record JAERTK010000318.1, read on the forward strand.
CGCCCGCAAGGGGGAGTCCTGCGGCAAGGGATTTGGCTGTTAGGACCATGTCCGGAATAACATCGTAATGCTCTGCGGCAAAGCGTTTTCCGGTTCGACCCATACCTGTCTGGATTTCATCCATGATGAAAAGAATGCCATGTTTTTCGCAAATGGCCTTGATCTTCTTGAAATACCCAAGGGGCGGAACAACAAATCCGCCCTCTCCCTGAATCGGCTCTGCGATGACCGCGGCCACCGACTCCGCCGCCACATTGCCGATAAAAAAATCGTTCAGGGCCTCGGCACAATGGAGCTCACAGGATGGATATTCACGGTCGAAAGGACATCGATAGCAGTAGGCGAACGGTATGCGATAAACTTCGCTGCAGAAAGGATCAAAACCAAACTTGTACGGTTTGACTTTGCTGGTGAGCGTCATGGCCATATAAGTGCGGCCGTGGAAGGCGTTTTCAAAGGTGATGATGCCCTGGCGTTTTGTGGCGCACCGGGCAATCTTCACGGCGTTTTCAACGGCTTCGGCGCCACTGTTAACAAAAAAGGTCTTTTTGTCAAAATCGCCCGGTGTGATCTCGTTCAGTTGTTTGGCCAGCTCGATATAGGGTTCATACATACTGATGTGGAAACAGGTGTGAAGATATTGCTCAGCCTGGTCTTTAACGGCCTCGACCACCTTTTCATTACAGTGCCCCACATTCAGTACCCCGAGACCTCCCGCGAAATCGATGTATTCCTTTCCTTCCACATCTTCAATGAGGGCGCCTTTGGCTCCTTTTACAAAGATCGGCGTGATGTTGAAAGGTCCTTGAGGAACATGCTTCGCCCTCAGTTCCATTAGTTCTTTGTTGGTTTTTTGCGCCATTTTTTCGCTCCTATTTCATAAGCACTCAGAAACTTTCACACCTATTTCTCAAGATACAGATTTTTTAGTCGGTTCAAGAACTCCTGATCCCTCTGCTGGACGGCCTTGTCCAGGTCTTCTTCGGAAAAATCCACCGAATAATCGTAAAATCCCTTGCCGGTTTTGATGCCGTCATTCCCTTCTGCGATCAGGTCGTCCAGCGCGGCGGGCGGTGTTGTTCCGCTTTCAATGTTGGGCAATAGATTGGCGCAGACGCTCCGCCAGAGCTTAACGCCCCCCATATCAATGGTGAGTAGCGGTCCGATGCTGGCCAGACGGAAGCCCATGCTTCCCTTGACCGCCCGGTCGATATCCGCGGCGCTGGCAGCCCCCATTTTGTATAGGTTCAGCACTTCGCGAACCATGGCGATCTGAATGCGATTCACAATGAACCCCGGGATTTCCCAGTTAACCAGAACCG
>JAERTK010000319.1 GCA_016844935.1 Desulfobacteraceae bacterium
TCAAGGAAATGGTTTTGAAAATACCCATCTGTCGGAAGTTTGCTGTACCCTTGGGTCATCGCTATCGATCCAGTTTCTCGATATCAGTTGGCCATCCTTTTTGTGGTCAGGAAAAGTTTTTTTGACCTATTTTTGACCTAACTTGGGTATGAATGAAAAAAGGGTTTGCACCTTGCGATGTAAACCCTTTATTTAACTGGCGCGCCCAGCAGGATTCGAACCTGCGACCTACGGATTCGTAGTCCGTCACTCTATCCAGCTGAGCTATGGGCGCAATGGAGAAAAAAGCTATATATCAGAGATCATTCCATCTGGCAACCACTCTGTGGATAAAAAATATTTTCAGGTGTATCGACGGATGATTACATCAATGATGTCAGAGGTTGAATAGCCGGCGACAAAGGGGATCCTCCGCACTTCTCCCCCTTCTGCCTTTACCACATCCGCCCCGATGATCTGTTCCTCCTGCCAGTCTCCGCCTTTTGCCAGGATATGGGGAAGGAGAGATTTGATGATTTGTAAAGGGTTGTCCTGGTCAAAGATCACCACGCAATCCACGCACTCAAGGGCAGCCAGCAGTTCGGCCCGCATGGTTTCGGGGAAAATAGGCCTCTTAGTGCCTTTGATGGCCCGGACCGAACGATCACTGTTGAGGGCCACTATCAAATAATCCCCCAGGGCTCTGGCGGAAGATAGATAGCGGGCGTGTCCGGGGTGCAGGATATCGAAACAGCCGTTGGTGAATACGATCCGCTTCCCCGAATTCTTAAGGGCGTCACAGTTTTTTAAGGCTTCCCCAAGGGTGCATATTTTTTTGAGATACGACTCCATCACAGCTCCTGGTTTCAGAAGATTATAACACAGCCTTGGCGAGCGTGACACAAAAAACAGCCTCGGCGCCGGCTGATTTCAAGACCCTGGCACATTCGTTCAAAGTATTGCCGGTGGTCGCCACGTCGTCCACCAGAAGAATGTTCTTTTTGCTGACTGCGTCAGGGGTTTTAAGACGAAATGCATTTTGAACATTTTTCTGTCGTTCCTTTTTTGACAGGGTTGTTTGAGGGGGCGTGTATTTTGGCCGGATGAGTGAGAAAAAATCAAGTTCTTGGTTCATGGCTGCAGCAATCTGTTTTGCCAGCAGCAGGCTCTGGTTGAAACCCCGCTCTCGAAGCCGTTTGGGGTGAAGGGGGACGGGCATGGTCAAGAACGGTTCCGGGAGTGGAAATCTCGTTTTCACGAATTCGGCCATGAGCGGCCCCACCGCATTGGCCACAAAGGTTTTCTGGCCGTATTTAAGTCTGTGAACCGCTTCAAGAATGGGCCCTTCATATCGGTATGGAGCGTAAGACGCCTGAAAAAACGGTTTGGTTCGAAGGCAATCCTCGCAAGGGTGATTTTCAATCCGTTCTGAATTGAAAGGTATGCCGCAGACGGTGCAGAAAGGGGCGTCAATGGTGTTGAAGCCCGAGGTGCAGTCATGGCATATTGGATTGGGTGAATCTTCCGGATTAAATGGCCCCTGCCATTGAAAATCTCCACAGATAGCGCATCGCGGTGGAAAGATGATATGGGTGAGCTGCTTAAAAGGATTCACTTTTTTGGGGTTCCGCCGTTTGGGGATTCTTTTACGAAATCCTCAAAAGAGCAGTCTCGATTAATCCCCCTGCATGCCAGTTTGGCAGCGTCCCACGTCTCGGGGTCCGCCACGTTTGCGGGGAAGAAGGGCCAGAGCTCGCATCGGGCCGGCTTCACAGGGTGAATGGTACACCCTTTTTTGTCTTTAAAAAAAATGCAGAAATTGTCCCTGCCGACATTGGCGTAAATCCGCCCGTTGCGCACTTCGGTGTACCCTGCCAGGAAATCTTTGAATTTCAATTTCAGGTATTTTGCGATCCTTTTTTGCTCGTCCTCTTCCATGAAGATGCCCCCTACACCGTAGCAGCATTCCCCGCACATTTTACAATCAAAGGCCTTCATTATCCATCCTTCCCCGGCGTCTCATGAAGGGTCCCGGGTTTCATTTGATGCTTGTTTGAGCAGTTCTGTAAGGTTCCAGTCCACCAGTAGCCTCAAACGGGCATCCACCCCTTTTTTCCGGTAGACAATATGGCCGTTCTGAAGTCCGTATTGAAACAGGTCACGGGTGGCTTCAACGTCGTGGCGGCAGTACAGGGCAAGTTTTTCCATTTCCCCCTGGCGGAACCATTCCACCGCCTGAAGGCCATGGGCGGTTTTTCCCGTGCCAAGGGTTTCCGTGGCCAGGTGATCCAGTCCCAGCCTGAACCCGAGCCGCCCATGAATATCCGCCAGGATGTCGAAAGTGGGCAGTCCCTTCAGATCCACTTCGGTATAGGCACCCAGGACCTTGTAATCGAATCCGACGACATTAAACCCCACGATCAGATCCCCTTTTTTGAGATGATTTACCAGGTCGTCGATACGGTCTTCTTTAAAAGTGAGAAACCGGTTTTCCAGGCTGTCGAACAGGACCGCCACGGAAATTCTCATGAGGTGGGTGTTATGCCAACCCCCCACATCCTGTGCTGTTTTCTGAGTTTCAAGGTCGAAATAAAGTATCCGGGGACCGGAGGGCCTTTCTTCGTCTTTGGCCTTCTCCCGCAAAACCGGTGTGGGCTCCTCGTCGTCTGTTCCCTCGTCCATATGGCTGAACGGGATGCGCCCCAGGAGGCCCTCAAGGATCAATTGCCCCGCCGCTTTATCAAGGGGTTTGTTGCCGTTGCCGCATTTGGGGGAATGGATGCACGACGGGCACCCGTCCTCACACTCACAGCCTTTCACAAGTTCCCATGTTTTTTCGAGGAGTTCCACGATGGTTTCAAAACCCCGGCGGGCCAGTCCCACCCCGCCGGGATAGGCATCGTAGATGAAGATGGCGGATTTTCCCACCTGGGGATGGTGGGGGTAGCAGATGCCGCCGATATCGTTTCGGTCACACAGGGCAAAGAGGGGGAACATGCCGATGGCGGCGTGTTCGATGGCGTGGATGCCGCCCATGAAATGAAGCCCGTTTTTTTCCACAAACCGTTTGAGAATGGGCTCGATTTCCACCCAGAACCCCGATGTTTCAAAGATCTGGGGTGGTAAATCATTCAGGGGAAACACCCCCACGAGGCCCTGTCCGGGCAGGGACCGCTTTTCGTAGCCGGTGATGATTTCCGTCACCTTGAGGATCCCCTCCCGAACGATGAATTGCCCCTTTGGCCGGCTTTGATGTACCTTGATGATTTCCGTTTCTTTTTCGCTGCGGGCCCGGGTGAAATATTTCAATTTGGATTGGTGAACCACCACGTCTTTCTTGTCCAGAAAAAGATGGTCCACTTCATATTGACGGGCCCGGTGAAGGTAAATGGCACCGGGATGGCATTCCTTGAATGCTTTAAAGCCGTCCACCGTTCCGATGGCCTGGCCGGTTTCACGTTCGAAAATGGTAAATGTTTCTCCGGCAGAACGGATGTTGACGGACAGCTGGGGGTTCCGTCTGGCGGAAAACCACATGGGATCGCCATCGGCGGTTCGGCTCAGGAGCCCTTCATTTTCCAGTTGGTCCAGCAGGATCACCATATCCTGGGGCCAGAAGCGTTCGTCTTCATGGGTCAGGGGCAGCTCAGCCGCGGTGCACACCAGGTGATCTTTGACAACATAGGGGTTGTTGGGGTCCAGGATGGCGGCTTCAAAGGATCTTTCGAAGAGTTCATGGGGATGTTTCATGAAATACTGGTCCAGGGCATCGGGTTTCGCCACCAGGAGGATCAAGGACTCCCTGCTGGACCGGCCCACCCTGCCTCCCCGCTGCCAGGTGTTGATGATGGTGCCCGGGTATCCCACCAAGAGGCAGATATCCAGGTATCCGATATCGATGCCCAGCTCCAGGGCGCTGGTGGACACCACCCCCAGAAGCTCGCCCTGTGCCAGCCGTCGTTCAATGCGCCGCCTCTCCTCGGGCAGGAATCCGGCGCGATAGGAGCTGATTTTGTGCCGGATGGCGGGGGTTAACTGATTTACCCAGAGGTGAATAAGTTCGGTCACCTTTCTGGCCTGGGCAAAAACAATGGTGCGAAATCCCTTTTGAACACATTCGGTGAAGAGCCTGGCAGAAGAAAAATTGGCGCTTCCTCCGGGGTTTAGGAAAACCACGTGCTGCCCGGATTTAGGCGCACCGGAGGATTGAACCACTTCGATTTCCTGTTGGATAAGATCTTTCCCGAATGTTTCCGGATTGGCGACGGTGGCGGAGAGAAGCACGAACTGGGGGTCGGCGCCGTAGAAACGGCACAGCCGGCGCAGCCGCCTGATAATCTGACTCAGGTGGCTTCCGAAGATGCCCCGGTAGGTGTGCACTTCGTCTAAAACCACGAATGAGAGGTTCTTGAACAGGTTTTCCCAAGTTTCATGGTGTGGCAAAATGCCCCGATGCAGCATGTCGGGATTGGTGAAAAGGACGTGGGGCGGGTTCCGGCGGATCTGTTTTCGCTGGTGGGGCGTCGTGTCACCATCGTAAATGGCGGCACGGATATGGCGGCTTTCAATTTGCTCAAGCCATTTTGAAAAGTTTTTGATCTGGTCATGCTCCAGGGCTTTCAGAGGGAAGAGAAAAAGCGCCCTGGCATCGGGGTCCTGAAGAATCTTTTCCAGAACCGAGAGGGTATAAACGAGGGTTTTTCCGCTGGCGGTTTCCGTGGCCACCAGAACGTTTTTTCCTGCCCTCAGGTGGTGGATGGCCTCGATCTGATGGGTGTAAAGCCGGTTGATTTCCAGGCCGGCCATGGCTTTCTGAATATCGGTGTGAAAAAGGGGCGTTGACCCGTACACCGCCTCTCGGGGTGGAATATAATGTTGGAACACAAAGGCCTGGCCGAAATCGGCGTGGGTCTTCAAGGTGTTGACGAATCGGGTTAGTTTCACTTTTTTTGCTGCTTTTCAGCTGATGGGTCCTCGGTGGATTTTTTCTTTCCGAATTTTTTCTCTAACGCCTCTTTGATGTCTTCATCGCGCGCCTTGGGTCGATTCGCCATGGTTTTTTCAATCTGCTCGTGGGTCTTTTTCATGACATCACTCATAAATGTATCATTTTCAACACTCCAGGCGCTCCATCCGTCGATTCCGATGTACTCGTCATAGGAGGTTTCGTAGTAGGGATCGTAAATGCGGACCCCTTTTTGCTCGTCATGCTCGTAGCGAACAAATTTTCCATCAAAACGTCCAAAATCTTCATCCTTTAGCCCCAATAGCTTTAAAAGGGGCTTATGTTCTTCTTTTACGTTCATTTTGTTATACTCCTAACGCGGCATAGCCGCAGTTTTCAGTTGTCAGTTGTCAGATCTGGAGGTTATTTTCAAAGCAGAAGGGATCGAACGGCATTCAGAAGCCTTCTTCATAGATTTGAGAATAGATTATTACCAGCAGGCTTTTACTGACAACTGCCAACTGATAACTGATAACTGACAACTTTCTTGTTTTCTGTGACAGAAGACAAGGTGATAAGGTACTAATGCGCGCCTTTATAATGGATCAACAACGGTTTATCAATGACTATTCATTTCTTTATTCTTGACTCTGTGGTTCATTGATCTATACTTTCCCAACAAAAGGCAATGATTATAAGGATTTTATAAATGAACCCTCAGAAAAAGACCCTTGAGGAACAGCTCCAATACCAGACGCGCCTGAATGACATTACCAACAAGATTCATTCCGCCAAAGACACCAATGATATCCTCCTGAAACTGCACACCGATCTCCTGGATTTTTTTGATGCGGACCGCCTGACCATTTATGTGGTGGATACCGCCAAAAGAGAGATCTATTCAAAAATAAAGACCGGCGATGAGCCCATCGAGATTCGGGTACCCATCAGCAAAAAGAGCCTTGCCGGCTACTGTGCGGCCACCGGAAAACTCCTGAACATCAAGGATGTCCGGGACTCCAATGAACTGCAGTGCATCGACCCCGGTCTCACATTTGACCTCACCTGGGACAAGAAAACCGGTTACTGCACAAAAGAAATGCTGGTGGTTCCCATTGTTTACGACCGGTACCTTCTGGGGATCATTCAGCTCATTAACAAAAAAACCGGCGAGTGCTTCAATCAGACGGACCAGTCGGCAGTGCTGGATATTTCAAAGGTGCTGGGCATTGCCATTTTCAAAAACCAGAAGGCCGCCCAGGCCGCAAAACCCGGCAAATTCCAGTTTCTCATTTCCAATGACATCTTGACGGAGAACGATATCAGCGAAGCCATCAAACGTGCTACGAAAATCGGGAAAAGCACTGAAGCGGTTTTGATGGCTGATTTTAAGATTTCAAAGGAAATTATCGGCAATACTTTGTCGGATTACTACAAAACCCGGTTTATTCCATACGATGAAAATATGGTCATTCCGGGGGAACTGCTCAAGGATCTAAAGCCCGGGTTTTTTAAAACCCATGTTTTCGTACCCGTCAGTGAAGAGGGTGGAAACATTGCCGTGGCCATGGAAAACCCCGATTATCTCCCCGCTCGCGATGTGATTAAGCGGATCATTCAGAAAAAAGATCTGGAGTATTGCGTCTCAACCCGGGAAGATATTTTCAATATGATTGATCATTTCTTCGTGGGGAGCGGCAAAGAAATCATTGTGGACTCCGGCAGTATTGAAGATATTTTAGGGCAACTGAAATCCGAAGACGACGATGAACCCGAGGAAAGCGAAGGTGTGGCCGAAGATGACCGGGCCATCGTCCAGCTGATCAACAAAACGATTATCGACGCCTATTCCCGAAAGGCCTCCGACATCCACGTGGAACCCCGCCCCGGCAGAAGCAATACGGTCATTCGATTCCGTATCGACGGGGTCTGCCAGATATACCAGACCATCCCCTACACGTTCAAAAGAGCCATTGTCTCGCGGCTCAAAATCATGAGCGACCTGGACATATCCGAAAGGCGAAAACCGCAGGACGGTAAGATCAAATTCAAAAAGTTCGCCCCCCTGGACATTGAGCTCCGGGTGGCCACCATCCCCACGGCCGGGAACAACGAGGATGTCGTATTGAGGGTGCTGACCGCCGGAAAACCGCTTGCACTGGACCAGATGGGCATGAGCGATCAAAGCCATAAATCCTTTGTGGAGATGATTTCCCAACCGTACGGCATCGTGCTGGTGGTCGGACCCACAGGAAGCGGCAAAACCACAACCCTTCACGCAGCCATGGCCTATATTAACAAACCCGAAACCAAGATCTGGACCGCTGAAGACCCGGTGGAAATCACCCAGGAAGGACTTCGTCAGGTCCAGGTCATCCCCAAGATCGGATTTGATTTTGCGAGCGCCATGCGGGCGTTTTTGAGGGCGGACCCGGATGTCATCATGGTGGGTGAAATGCGAGACGAGGAAACTGTTTCCATGGGGATTGAAGCATCGCTTACCGGCCATCTGGTCATGAGCACCCTTCACACCAACAGTGCACCGGAGACCATTACCCGGCTACTGGACATGGGCATGGATCCGTTTAATTTTGCCGATGCACTCCTGGGCGTCCTCGCCCAGCGTCTCATGCGAACCCTATGCAAAGACTGCAAGGAAGCGTATCATCCTGAAAAAAACGAGTTTGACGGTCTGGTCAGGGCCTATGACGGTAATTTCAAACGGCTCGGCGTCTCCTATGACAATTCCTTTGTCCTTTTCAAACCTAAAGGGTGTTCCAAATGCGGGCATACGGGCTATTCAGGAAGAACGGCCATCCATGAACTTCTGGTGGGGACGGACCACATCAAGGGAATGATTCAGAACCGTTCAAAAGTAAAAGATCTCAAGGATCAGGCCATTAAGGATGGCATGACGACGCTTATGCAGGAGGGCATCCGAAAAGTCTGCCTGGGATTGACGGATTTTTCGCAGGTACGGCGTGTGTGCATGCAGTAGACCGGTTCGGTTGCTATCTCGGGAGTGGATCGCAGTTCTCGGGCAATCGGGGATTCATCGACCCCCTTCGGACAAAAACTATCGATTCAAATACACCTTGTTTTTCGAACGGATGGGCCCTAAATTGAATTAACCCTATATGTTGTGGAGCAATAGGAATATTCAAAGTCTGGACAGCCATTTGATTGTCGTAAGGCGTATTGCAGGTTTTTGATGGTGCCAATACTTTGGGTTTTCTATTGGAAACCAACCTATTTGAAAACCACGTTTGGACAATAAATCCACGATCAGCCAACCTCCTCGGTCCAAAAATATCAAAAGGATTTTAACCCACCAAAATCATTGAATATGTCAAGACAACTCAACCCTCCCAAAAAGGTCGAGCATCTTGCGGAGTTGGAAAACCTGTTCCAGATTCCGTTATTCAGGAGTCGCCGGAGTTCTTATTGGCACAGTTCTGGTTTCATTATTTTAACAGGAAATTTGAATCCATTCCACGAATTATGGATGTCATCCCGTCGTTGTTGAGGGCCGATCCTAAAGATCAACCCCTGCATGTCGAGGTTTCTCTCTTCAAGAGTATTTTAGCCTACTGGCAGGGGGAATGGTCACACAGTCTGAGATATATAAGAGAGGCTTTGGATCAGATCCCTACGTCCCTTACCATGATAAGGGGATTAAAGTATGGGCGTTTTGTGAGAAGGATGTAGCCTTTCCCCAATTATAAACGCTCATCCAGCACCTGCCGGACGGTTTTTGAAAACTCCTTCATTCTCATGGGTTTCATCAAGAAAGCCTTGATTCCCATGGCCTCCGCTCGATCAGGATCGATTCGTTCGCTGAATCCGGTACAGATGATGACGGGGATATCCGGTCTCAAGGCCATCACTTCCCGGGCGAGCATTTCCCCCGTCATTTGGGGCATGGTCATATCCGTTACAATCAGATCAAAGACGTCCGGGTCCCCCCGGAAAAGTTCCAGTGCCTCCCTGCTGTCAGTCTTGACCGTCACCTGATAGCCAAGACGATTCAGCATCTGTTTTTGAAGTCCCGCAACGGCGGGTTCATCATCCACGATCAATATGGCTTCATCACCCGTGGGGAACGGTTGGTCCAGAGGAGGATCCCCATCAGCTTTTTCAACGGTCCGTATGACCGGCAGATAGACATTGATGGTGGACCCTTTACCCACCTCGCTGTAGACTTTGATATCCCCCCGGTACTCCTTGATAATACCGTAAATCGTGGCCAGTCCAAGTCCTGTTCCCTTTCCCTGCTCCTTGGTGGTAAAGTAAGGCTCAAAAATTTTATCTATTATATCAGGGTCGATTCCGGTCCCCGTATCGCCCACTGTCAGCATGGCGTATGGGCCCGGGTCAAGCTGGCGCGAAGATAACTCAGAGCCTTCCAGAAAAACCTCCTGAAGGGAAACACTGATTCTGCCCCTGTTCATCTCAACGGCATGATATGCGTTGGTGACCAGGTTCATGGCGATCTGATGCAGCTGGCTCGGATCCGCCATTACCTTTCCGCAGTCTGACCGTATATCCTGAACCATACGGATATCGGACGGGATGGTGGACCGGCACAGTCCGAACACCTCTTTCAGTATGGGCTGAACAGGGATATTCTGCATTTCATGTTCGGACTGCCTGCTGAATGCCAGGATCTGCTTGACAAGGTCGCTCCCCCGTTTGCCGGCGGTCAGTATTTCTTTCGCATTTCTGTATTCGAGGCTTGAAGGGTCCAGGTCCTCCAGCAGCAGCTCCGACATGCCGATAATGGGAGAAAGAAGGTTGTTGAAATCATGGGCGATGCCGCCGGCGAGGTTCCCGATGGATTCCATCTTCTGGGCCCGCTGCAGCCGGGCCTCAATTTCCATGAGATCCGTCACGTCGTGGTACATGGACAGTTTTGAAATGGAACCGTCCACGTGAACAATGGGAGCGTTGGATGTTAAATACCTTCGTTTATCACGGGGGGTTACGATCTCTTTTGACACCGATTCCCCTTCAAGCAGCAATTTAAAGGTGCACCATGGACAGCGTTGCGTCAGGCCATGAATGGCCTCGTGACAGATTTCACCTGTCCGGTCACCGCCGATCCATTCCACCATGGCCGGGTTCATGTACTGGACGTGGTAATCCGGAGAGCAAATATAGGTGGGATCCTTTGACGCCTCCATGATGGAGCGGTACTTTAACTCGCTCTCCCTTAAGGCGTTTTCCATCTCTTTGATTCGTGAAATGTCCATATGGGTGCCAACCACGCGGACGCCTTTTCCGTTCTCATCAAAGATGACATTTGCCCGGGAGAGGATATCCACCCAGTGGCCATCCTTGTGCCGCATCTGGAACTCTTTTTCAAAACGGTCTCTTTTCCCTTCGAGCACCTCATTCAACATCTTCCAGGATGACGCCGCATCCTCGGGGCGCGTGAGCCGCTCCCATTCTGAAAAATCATTTGCAATTTCATCATCCCGGTAACCCAGCATGCCTTTCCAGACGGGAGAAAAATAGATCTCGTTGGTTTGAAGGTCCCAGTCATAAAGCCCTTCGTTGGCGAACTTCATGGCCAGCTCGAACTGCTCCTTGCTTTTTTCCAGTGCCTCCGCGGCCGTTCTGACCTTCTGATAGGCCGTTGTCAGCCGCTGAACACTTGACACCTCATGGTACAGAACCAGCGACGCGTATTGGATAAACGGATCGATATTGTACCTGTAATGGGCGTTTTCCAGAGCCATCCCCTGAAGTTTGACTGCACCGAAAACAGTGTTATGGATGCGAAGGGGGTATACCCACGTTTCATAGGTTCCGGGGAAGCCCGGTATGGTCAATCTGGATTGCTCTTTCTCTTTCTGTTTCAGAAATGTTTTCCGCTCAAGGGACTCTCTGACCAGGTCATCGTCGATCTCGTCGAGCTGGCATTTTTCTCCCAGCGCATCAACGTATTGCCACTGGCCCTCAACCTCATAGTATATGGCAATATTTGACCCGCCGATGGCGCCCACCAGGATTTGAACGATATATTTGACCACATCCGTCAATCCCACAACATTGGTCACCTGGTTGATCAGATCGACCGCCATCTGGAGGTTTGCCTTTTCGCGAGTGATCACTTTAAGCCGTTTCTTTAACCGGCTGTTTTCAGCTTTCAAATCAGCAGGCGTTTCAAGCATGATCCCCTTCCATTGCGCGCGAAATACTGGTTTGCAGTGTTTTTTCAAGCTGATTCAGGTCAAAATCCTCCCAGACCAGGGGCAATCCAAGCCACTCGCTGAGCTCACGGGCATCGGTTTCAAAATTCGTTGAACACGGCGTTCTGATACATAGGATGTACCGGTGGGCATCCTGGAAAATCTCACGCATGACCTCCCAGTTCTTAAAATATCGATAGCTGATTTCCTCCCAGCGCCTTGCCCAGTCCTCAAACAGAAAAAACGCGCCCCGGGAGAGTTCCTCCGTGAACCGTTCTTTTCCCATGAGAAGCTCAACACAGTTCTGCCCCGGCGTTCTGGCAGCATGGGCGTCTAGAAGCAGGTCATCCATCCGGGGGTGGCACGTGCCGTAAACCAGGACCTTTTTTTGCCCTCTCTCTTTTGATAATGCCCCCGTCAGCACCTTGTGCAATCGATCAAAGTCGATGTGGAGGGAGGAATCCAGAAACCGCAGTTTCACGGCCCACTGATTTTTTTGAACCAGCATCTTGATCTCGCGTTTCAAAATACCGCACGAAATCAGCACGGGCCGGTTCTCCGGCTGAATGGTCGTTGAAGGGGTCATGGGTACTGTCCATATTTTCGGGCCGCTTCAAAAAGATAACGGATATTTTCTTCGGGGATCAGATAGGGCATGACCAGTGTCCCGAAAATAAACCGCCCCCCCTGGGCGCCGGCTTCCATGATGGATTTCACTTCCTGATCAATCTCCTCCCGGGTCCAGTCCACCAGGGGGATATCGTTGATGACGCCGCTGCTGATCCCCCTTTTTCCGATAATCTGTTTGGCCTCGGCCACGTCGTCGAAGGGATTGATGTAATAGACCGTGATACCGGTGTGGGTAATGATGTCATCCAGCATGGGATTAATTCTTCCGCCGCCGTTAAAATAGGTGATCCCTTCCGGCCCCACGGCTTCGATATCCCGGACCACCCATTCCAGGCAAATCGTTCTGAACTGTTCAAGTGTGAAAAAATCGGCCGATCCCACGGGATTTGAGTAGGACACCCCGTCGGCTCCCGCCGCCCGCAATGCCATGATCAACCGGGTGCAGAAATCGGAACACTTCTGCAGCAGTTCCCTGCGAAGGCTTTCCGGGCCATTGAGCAAAAGGTTCATCCAGGCGTCAATCCCCATGAGGATGGCCGGAAGTGAAAATGAACTGACCACGGCGCTCCCGACCACATGTCTGCCCCCATCCTCGCGTTTGATCAGGTCAATGCATCTGGCCAGCTCTTCGAACCCGGGGAGCCCGGTGACATCTTCAGGGACTTCCAGGTTTTCGATATCCCTGTTCTCCCGAATGATCAGGTGCCCCACATTCGGAGGCCCCGTCTCGGAGAATATCATACGGCGGCATCCCAGCATCTCGGCCTCCCGGCCGGCGTAAAAAAAACCGGAAAGGTTGTCGTACCCGTACCGCTCCCGCAGGCGCACCTGCCCCTCCGCAACGTACTCCGGCCTGGAATAGTATTCCTTTATGGTAAGTCCCAGTTCGCCAGCCCCCTGCTCCAGCAAATTCCCCATGATCGGCACCCGGTCGGGTATTTCACCCTGCATCACAGCCGTAATCCGCTCAATTGAATTCATGCCCCTGGACCTCCTTTACCATGTCCACGATCACATCTGCAGCGCTGATCCCGTTATCCGCCCATGCATCGGCCCCCACTTCCCTGTAAAGGGTGGGATGGAACCGGTAGGGGGCACCGCCAACCACCACGCGGATACGGTCTTCCACCCCCTTTTCCCTCAAAAGGGCCCGGACTTTGGTGGGGCCGTTTTCGCCCCGGGCCGTATGGAGCATCATGGACGATATGCCGATAACCTGCGCCTGCCGGTCCATCGCCTCTTCCACGTATTTAACAGCCGGCACACTCAACCCCAGGTCAACAACCTCCATCATTTTCGCCCTTAAACACCCGCCGACGATTTTCTTCCCAAGCCCGTGAAAATCTTCAAAGGCGCAGCCGATAACGATTTTTCCGGGTACTTCAGGCTGGTTTTTGAATTGCGGCACCAGACGGTCCGTCATTTCCGAGGAAATCTGTGATGCAACATACAGCTGTGAAAGTGTCGCGTCCGGTCCCACCCGGATAATTTCGGACAACTCTTCCAAAACCGGGATCAATATCTCAAACATGACGGCTTCCGGCGGGTATCCTTCGTCAGTGCAGGAATCGATCACCTCAATGGCTGATTCACGGCTGGTGTCCAGGATGGCTTCGAAATAACGCTTTTTGAATTGATCCAGCATGTTTGACCTCCTTTCAGGAACGTGAGCATCAAAACGCTTTAATACCGAGTATTATGACAAATGAATTTTATGGTGGGAATTATAAATTAACCCCCATAATAAGCCATTTATTCAAAGAATGCAAAAAATTTTGATAATGAGGACAGATTCTGAAACAAAATCCTTCCTGGAACGGTTTCGCACATCTCCAACGTACATTGGTCTCTGGTGAATCTGATGTAACTGCTATTATTGCAGCCCTCTAAACGATATAAACCGCTGCAATATCAATTAGATATTCCAGAAGTAATTCCTTGCCAGAATGAAGGCTTTGTTAACCTCCACCTCAGCTTGATTAGTTTAAGAATGCAGGTTTCTATCCATCTCATTTGTGTTTTAATTTTACCGCATTAATGTGTTTCTTTCCCTGTAGATGCGTCAGCCACCTTTCTGCGCCTCTCCCCCTATTCCTGGTTGTGATTTTCACTTTTCCGCCGGATTCAAACTCAATGTCCGTTTTCATTAATCTTCCAGAGACATATTATGTAATCCTAAAATTATTTCGCAAACAAAAGATTGGCTTTTACCGGAGATAAGATTCCGAATTGCAGTAAATTGTTATATTCGACTTGTTTCTTGCATAGCTAAAGTACACAAGAATAAGACCATAAATTAGACCCTCTGAAAGGCTATTTCAAAGAAAAACATGTCCGTTTTGCAGCAGGCTAGGGCGCGAACTATTGACTGCACCCCGTAATAAGTGCGAGAATCCGGCCTGGTCTCTATTGGCGGCCGAGGCTTATTCGCTCAATAAGGGCAAAATTGCGCTCTTAACGGAGAAAAGACAAGTATGACGGCGACACAAGGCGGTTTTCGGGCATGGGTCATTTGGTTTTTAGCGGCGTGCTTCTACCTCTATGAGTTTTTCGTGCGCGTCGCACCCGGCGTCATGGAGCACGAACTCCAGACAACTTTTCACACCACCGGCGCCATGCTCGGAGCCGCTTTGGGAGCCTATTACTATATCTATGCGCCAATGCAACTGGCCGTGGGCATAATTTTTGACCATCTGAGCGTGCGCAAGGCGCTGATACCTGCCGTGTTCTTCGTGGCAGCCGGATCTCTGATCTGTCATAGCTCTGATAATCTGACGCTCTTTACCGTGGGCAGGGTTCTACAGGGGTTCGGGTCGGCTTTTGCCTTTGTCGGTGCCATATTTCTGGCAAAAATCTGGTTCCCGGTCCAGCGGCTGGCATTGCTCGCCGGACTCACCACGGCCCTGGGCATGATAGGAGCGATAGTGGGCAACGCCGGCATTGCCAGCGCCGTCCACAAGCTGGGTTGGCGGTCCACCTGGGCCGACGCAAGCATTTTCGGCCTGTTTCTGGCCGTGGTTCTGCTCCTGTTGATTCCGAGACTCCCTCCGTGGGAAAAGGAAAGACGCGCCAAGGAGAAAGAAGCCTTGGGCATGGGATTGGATGCCCTGGTCCATCGGCTTCGGGTGGTCTTTCTCAATGTACAGGTTTGGATTACAGGTTTCATTTCCTGCACGCTCTATCTGCCTTTGGCCGTTTTCGGTGCCCTGTGGGGTGACGATTGCGTGGTTGCCATGACTGGCTGCTCCACCAACCAGGCAAGCACGGCGGTTTCCATGTTGTACGTTGGCTGGCTCGTGGGCGGGCCTATTGCCGGGCACCTTTCAGACCATCTCCGCACCCGAAAGCAGCCGCTTGTCCTGTCATGTATTTTTACGACCCTGTTTCTCTGCCTGCTTCTGCTTCTGCCGATTAAAGCGCTCTGGCCGTTGTATGTACTGATCCTCCTGGTGGGTTTGGCTTCGAGCATCCAGGTTGTCTGCTTTGTGGTTGGCCTGGAAGTGGCCCCGGAGCATGCCGGCGGCACGGCCCTTGCCGGCATCAACATGATTACCATGCTGCTGGGTGGTCTTTGCCAACCCGCGGCAGGTTACATTCTCGACTGGAGCAGAGGGGGAGGCAGTGTTTCGGACTACTCCGTGGCTGACTTCCGCCTTGCCATGCTCATGCTGCCTGTCATGACTCTCCTCGGATTACTTGCGTGTTTTTTCCTGAAAGAGTCCCATGTGGAAAAAGTTGCGGAGGAGGTCAAAAAGTAAAAGAAGAGGTCAAATGTCGAGTAGACTGGTTTCTTCAGCAGCCTTATGGTGATGCATCTCAGACTACGCTCCCGCCGCACGAGGCTACTACGTATCATAAGATTGAATCAGCCTATTCGGTTAACGCAGAAAGGTCGAATTCACAGGGGAATGAGAGGCCCGGTCCGTACTTGGCCGAGGCATTCGGACATCTTCAATCCGGCAGTATGATGCGTTTAAAGAACAAATCCAACAACCGGACATGAACGAACTTGCCTTTGAAGAACGTTTTTCCCTTCTCGTAGACCGGCTTTGGACATGGAAAGAAGAGCGACGGATGTATCGCCTACTCAAAGGCGCAAAACTGAAAATCAATGGTTGCGTGGAAGATATCGACTACCAAGCTCCCAGAGGCATCGACAAATCCGTCATTTTTCGGCTTGCCGGCTGTGATTGGATCAGAAGCGCTCAGAACATTATTATTACCGGTCCTACCGGGGTGGGGAATTATGTAAAGTTTTTACTTATGTAAAGTATCAAGCGTAATCCACCACTGATTCCCACATTTTAATTCTGTTACTTTCCATAATATTTCTCACAAAAACCACTATCCAAGGAGAAAATTATGGAAAAGGCAACCAT
>JAERTK010000320.1 GCA_016844935.1 Desulfobacteraceae bacterium
GGGATCACTGCTCCCGTTCCATTGGGTGACATTATAGCAGAGATATTACCGCAATTATAGGCTTTACCGAATTTTCAAAGAACAGTTGAAAAAGGGAACTTTATTACTTGACTTTCCCCGGATTAACTTCATGGTAAAACACATTTTGACAATTCGTCCATTCCAAGGCCGACCGACCCGGGTGTGTGCTGGTCGGTAAGGGTGCCAAAAAGATGCTTTTTGACAAGAATTGAAAATTTGTGTAAGCTTAAACAGTATGAAATATGAAACGAAATCCCGATTATAATACGAAAGAAGAGGTAAAAAAAATGCCTGCTCAAAAGGATATTAACCTCGAACAAATCTATAAAATGATATCTGCGCTACAGCGTGATGTGGCTCTAATAAAGAAATGTATTATCGAAGAGCCTGAGTTGCGCGCTGATTTTATCGAAAGGATGCAAGATATTGATGCCGAAGAATCGATCGTCGTGGACGATTTTGGCAAGAGATATGGTTTGGAAAATGTATAAACTTTCGGTTAAGAAGAGCCTGGATAGAAAGCTCAAGAAACTTAGAAAAAAAGACGGAGAATTGCTGCTGTCGATAAACAAGAAAGTGAAAGAAATACTGAAGGACCTTTACCGCTTTAAGCCATTGAAGAAACCCATGCAAAACAAAAGGAGAGTGCACGTGGGAGGACCTTTTGTTTTGATATATGAAGTCAACGAGGGAAAAAGGATCGTGACACTGGTCGACTTTGACCATCATGATAAAATTTACATGCCATGATTGCGAATCTTGGGGACGTACTTCAGATTATAAGTTTCATAGCAAAGGTCTCCGATTTTTTTATTCAGACTCCCATACAACCCTTCGCCGGTTTCGGCATATTAACGAAGACCTGAAGTCCCCCTGCCATACCCTTGCGATAATAACTGTTTCCCCCAAAACGACAATAAGGAAAGCCTGACCCCCGCCTTCTACACTTTTCCCGCGCCAATTGATTGACAACCAACAGAAAATGTGAGACATTTTAGAGAATCATAGGTAGATGTTTCCAATCCCAACATAGAGAAGTGAGGCAATTATGAAAGGCAAAAGAGCAGATAGAATAAGAATCAAAATGGGCACCCTGTGGGAAAGTCCGATGCTCCACGTTCTATTAACGAAAGAGGACGAGGTCACCGTTGCTCGTTGTCTTGATTTTACTGTGTCTTCTCATGGTGAGGATGAAAAGAAGGCCCTGGCTGCGCTAGCTGAATCTATTAAGGAGTATATCTTAACAGCTGTAGAAAACGATGCGGTTGAGAATATCTTTGACCCTGCTCACGGGAAATATTGGAGGATGTACAATGAATTAGAAGCAAAACAGTCTATAAATCATTTGAAGAAGTCGTTAAAAAAATCCTTCAAGTCTGTCTCAAATTCGAATATCCGGGAATCGAGCACCGAAATAAGTTATGCCTAAACCTTTAGAATTGAGAAAATTAATCAAGGCACTCAAAAAATACGGCATAATTTATATCACCGGAAAAGGAAGACACCCCAAGCTTTATGATCCTGAAACACATAGAAGTTATCCAATTAAATCTCATGGCAAAAAAACTCTGATTTATCATATGCACTTGAAGACCTGATAAAAAAATTTGATTTGCCTGCCGATATTTTCGATCGATAATGTAGAATGCGAATCTTGGGGACGTACTTCAGATTATAAGTTTCATAGCAAAGGTCTCCGATTTTTTTATTCAGACTCCCATACAACCCTTCGCCGGTTTCGGCATATTAACGAGGACCTGAAGTCCCCCTGCCATACCCTTGCGATAATAACTGTTTCCCCCAAAACGACAATAAGGAAAGCCTGACCCCCGCCTTCTACATATTTATGGCTCAGCAAATCAACTATTTTTCGCTTGTAATCTTTGCCGGGGAATCGATAAAGATCGAGATATTCAATTTCCTGCTTGATGCGGAAGTCAGGATTGGCTTGAAAAACTTGCTCAATACCTTTTTCGGCAAGTTTAACCGCAGGCTGGTTTTGGGAGAAACCAACAAGAATGAGGACTTTTTTTGGTTCTCTTTTCTCCGCTGAACAGACACTAATTATTGAGAACAGGGTCGCTAAAACAATACATATGACTCTGAAAGGAAATCGCATATCCACCTCAAATCAAGACTATCCTGAGTAGAGATCAATGTTTGGTGAAATATTTATGGTCTAAGGAACCTACGCTCAATGCCAAGAAATAAGTGCAAGGTTGCCAGATCAATCCTTCCCTTTGAATGCTCGGTTGATGATATAATTTCGCTACCCTGCTGCGCAAGCATTTTCTTGATTGAGCAGGGGATGCATTGGTCCACGATCCTGGTTTGTGCAATTTAAATGATACTGGAGTTCTGCTGAAAGTTTATCCAGACACTTGCCACAGCAGGGCTTTAAACACTCTAGAACCGACGTTCTCCCCCGGACCCATAGTCTCAGGTATGGGTTTTGGTTTCGTCCCAACGTGGGGAGGCTGGTTCTTTTGGGTGGGGAGACGGCGTGCTGGAAATGAGATGTTATCTGCTGTTTATGGGAGACCAAGAATACCCACCGGTGATGTCCGGATGACCAGATCAACCATCCACCTTTTGCCTGGGACTATCTTGACAGGCTCAAAACATATTGAAGCGAAATATTTGTGACATATACTATTGATATTGCAGTTGTTTTAAATGTTAGAAAGACTGAGAAATATAGCAGTTATTGCGGGTCGCAATCGTAACCATCCGCTACAAAAACATAACATCCATACCCCATCAAGATTTTTCTAATGCAGAGGGAATGAGCCTCTCCAGGGATTTTCCTGTTTTGTTTGCGTGAAAAACTGTCATGTGATAAATTGATTAGGATGTGACTATAATAATGGGATAGACTCGGGACGCAAGATATTGCCGCCATGCCAAAGTTCCTAGAATCTATAGTGCGAGAGGATGTAAAGTATATACAATTTTCTAATGCGCTAAAATCCGTAAGGTAGCGAAAGGATGGACTTACCCGAAATAGGTACAATCGAAGCGTTTGCTATGATAGTTGATGTCAACGGCTTTACCCAGATCTTTTCAAGGTCGAGACAAAATGACGGTGTTGCTCAATTTGTCAGGGATATTCCCATAGGTGGAACTGAAATAACTGAAAAACACGGTGGTTTGGTTAGTTAATCTGATGGGCGATGCGTTCTTAGCCTTATTGGATGATGCTCATTCGGTCTATATGACATGTATCGGTATAGCTAAAGATCTTGATCGTCAGTGCGAATATATTTCTGAACATCAGGAAAACTATCCTGATGATTGGCATTACGCTAGAGGCGGTGCGGGATTGAAAATTGCAGTAGAATATGGATGGATTGACATTTCGAACCTTAATGGCGATCTGCTTGGACACCAAAAGCTATTTATTGGTCCGCCCATTAATTATGCGAGTAGAATATCAACCGTAGGAATCGGCAATAGGTGCCTCGTCGGGCCAAAAGGCATGAATATTGGCGGTCTTAATCAGTGGCGGAATTACGGGCCTTTCACAATACACGGCAAACCAGGTGAGGGGGACTATATTTACTGGCAGTTGGACCTAGGAGATATTTGGAGAGAAGGCAACATGGGGCCTGATGACGATACATTTTGGGGATAATGGAGTGCCCTAACCAAATAAAACTGAATTCGTTGGTAAGTGATTATGAAATACGAAATGATCGAATCTTTTTTTGACGACCTTAGCGACTACATGCGGTTTTTCCTGAAACTAAAAGAAGCAAGACGAGCCACTCCGGATTTTTCATGTGTGGCCACTTTGAGGAAAGAAGATGGCAACTACCTTTACACCCTTGAGTGGAAAGATGGGCATTGGGTTGGTGAATATGTGCGGGCCTTCAGGGCAAACGAGAAAAACTTGAGGCTCTTTCATTCTGGATGCGCTGAAATGGCAAAGAGACTGAGAATATATTTAGAAACTGACGATATAGATCAAGTCCCCAAAACCCCACCTGTATTCGGGGTCCTATCATGTGAATCACCTGAGGACCTCGCGCCACCCCCGGCAGATATTGTCCGATCAGGATCAACTGAAAAGTATTTCCCATCTGTCAAATATGCAAAGCTTGTCAGACGCTTTGATGCCGGGGCATACAGTCTCGTATTGCTGACCGATGTTAAGTGTAGTGGAATCATAAAGCTTTCCCATCTACTGGCTGCGTTCAAGAATGGCAAAGGGGAACCCTCGTATGTAATAGCCGCTGAAGTCAATAACCTGCGATTTCCTGGTGACGGAGCAGGTTCCCATTTCCTCTGTTGCTACCCTGGCTCGGATCACGAGAATCTCGGATGTTCGGATGACTGGGGTAATTTGTCCATTTTTGAGAAGGAAGCATGCAGAATTATTAGCAGAGAACTGCACATCCAGATCAATTAAACAAATCTTTGTTCCGAAAATGGAAGATTGGGAATGGCTTTTTTTATGAATTTCATGGACTGTTTAATTATTCATGAAGGTAGGTTTAGTAGGCAAGAGACCTGGTGATTTTTTGGGGAATCGCCCAACTTGTCCAACACATAAGGCTGGAGGGTTATCGGATTATGGGAGAAAATCAAAACCACAAGAAAAACGCCGACGATCGAACGGGATCAAGTTCAGACACACCTTCGCAAGAACTAAAGCTCCTACCCAAAAAACACTCCACTGCAGCGAACGTAGGGTACTTCCTTTTTGTGATACTTATGGCTGGAATTGTTGGATCTTTCATCTTTTCACATCGAACACCGACACCGAGGGATGCGCTATATTTTACGCTATGGATAGGCGTTCTTACCGGTTGGACCGCAAAGAGAAACGGGAGACGAGGTTGGTTGTGGTTTCTTATCGGGTTCATTGGCATTGGGTTCTCCTTCGTAATCATCGTAACTATCTTGCAAGTGTATTTTTCCAGTTTAACGCAATAGGACAAATCCAGTATCAAGAAGCCTTCATTTATGATGTTGTGTAAGAGGTGACGAAGCACCCTTTCTCATAAACTCGGTACTAGGGCCTTAAACAGCCACATTTTAGTATAGTTTGTTACAGCAGACTGCTGATGCTCCTGAAAATCGTTGGAAACATGAAAACCTCCTATTTTGGAAGGGGCAAGAGAAATAGCCGTGATGATAAAGAGAAAAAAAATCGACCTACCGTTGCTGCTTTTTCTTGCGGTGCTCGTCGCATGCCTGTGCTGGGTACTAATTTATGTCTCGAGGTTGCAGGAAGCAAAACACCTTATTAACCAAGCTAAGGGACTTTATCAACAGGGACAGTACAAGGAGGCGATCGTATATGCTGAAAAAGCCCTTGAAATTCGCAGGAAGGTACTCGGAGAAGAGCACCCCGGAACCGCTACAACCTACAATAACCTTGGGCTATTATACCACGAAATAGGGAATTACGACAAGGCCGGACCCTTTCTACAAAAGGCCCTTGCCATTCGAAAGAGGGTTCTCAACAAAAGGGATTCGCAAACCGCCTTAAGCTACATGAACCTTGGGGGCCTTTATCATTCCAAGGGGGATTACGCAAAAGCCGAATTTATGTACAAACAAGCCCTGGTGATTCAGAAGGCGGTCTTAGGCGAGAAGAACAGGGATACTGTCCGAATCTACGACAACTTGGCGGTCCTTTACATGGACATGGGGAAGTACCACAAGGCTGAGGCACTGTTTAAGAAGATCCCGGCAACCTACAATGATGTGTTTGGAGAAAATCTGCCAGATATTGACCTAAGTTATAACAACACAGGGATGCTTTATCACTCCAAAGGCGATTACACAACGGCTGAGCACGTTTTGCAGAAAGCATTGGAGATCAGTAAGGATACTCATAGGGAAAAAAATCCGCGAACCGCCTTAAGCTACAACAACCTGGCAGCGCTTTATGTATTGATTGGCGATTATGAAAAGGCGCAGCCCTTGCTACAGAAGGCCCTTGCTATTTACAAGGAGGTGGTTGGAGGAAATAGGCTAGATATCGCCAAAGTCTACAACAACCTTGGGAGCCTTTGTTGCGCCATCGGCGACTACAGTAACGCTGATTTTTTTTACCACAAGACGTTGGTGATCAATAAGGAGGTTCTGGGAAGAAAGCACCCGTCAACCGCCCTAAGCTACAACAATCTGGGGAATCTTTACACCTCTATTGGGGATTACGCTAAAGCGGAACCTTTACTCCAAAAGGCCCTTGACATTAATAGGGAGTCACTAGGAAACAAACATCCTTCAACCGCCTTAAGCTACAACAACCTGGCAACGCTTTATGCATCGATTGGAGATTATGGGAAAGCCGATTCCCTGTACCGTAAGCCCCTTGCCATCTTTAGGGAAGTGCTTGGCGAAAAGCACCCGTCAACCGCCCTAAGCTATAACAACCTAGCGGGGTTCTATGCATCTATAGGGGATTACGCCAAGTCTGAGCCTCTGTACAAAAACGCTCTGGTGATTTTTAAGGAACTGCTTGGGGAGTCCCATCCATCGACCTTCGCAACCTATGCCGGCCTTGGGTTCCTGTACCTTCAAAAAGGCGACATTGCTCAGGCCATGGCTATTTTCAGAAAGCAGGATATACCAGCAGGACTTGGGCGTTGCCATCTTGCAAAAAAGAAATACACCGAGGCTAGGAAGGAGTTTAGTCGATCTCTGGGTTGGGACGAGGAAAGCGGAGAGTTGGAAATTATTATTGGCGATTGCGTGGGGCTCGGCCTAGCCTTGGAAGGGTTTGGGGATTACAAGGCCGCCAAGGGACATTTTCAACGGGCCATTTCCATTATAGAATCGCAAAGAGGCCAGCTTTCGGGTAATGCCAGGGGAACCTTTATGGGAGGTAACGTCGGCGCGGGATTCTCCCGGATGGATGCGTATGAGGGAATGATTCGGGTGATCTGGAAAGAGAAGAAAAAGGGATATGAGGCAGAGGCTTTTCAAAGCTGTGAGCGGGTGAAATCCCGGAAGTTCCTGGAGATGCTGGCGACAAAGGGAGTGAGGGGAAGGGATGCTGCTGACGAAAAGATTATGGCCAGGGACCGGGAGTTTCAGCGGCGGCTTAACTCCCATCGGAAACTGCTAAAAACGCTGGGCAACCTTGGGGAAAAGGCCCCGAGAGGGAGGTTGGGTGAGGTCCGGAAGGAGTTGGAGCAGACCGAGGCCGACTATGAAACCTTTATCAAGGATGTGAAGCTCCAAAATACGGAACTGGCATCCCTCATTACAGTGGATGTACCCGCTCCGAGCAAAGTACAGGCTCACCTTGATCAAGACACCACACTGCTGGAATACTTTACCGGAAAAGGAAAAACCTATGCCTGGCTCATGACCAGGGATCGAATCCGCATGTATGAGATACCTGTGGGAGAAAAGAAAGTCTCAAATATAGTCAATAACCTCCTTTTGGCTAACGTCTCAAACCGGCCCAGACGGCCCAAGCCTACGATCATACTGGCTCCTGGGGGTAGCAAAAGGACAAATGACCACGACAGGAAGAAAAACCGGGAGTTGTTTCTTGATGGAACAAAGGAAATTTATCGGGCCCTGATTGCCCCCTTGGCAGGGGATATCAAGACCAGCAAACTGATCGTGGTCCCTCACGGCCCTCTCCATAAAGTCCCATTTGGGGCCATCAGCGACGGACATGCAAGCCTCATCGACCACTACGCCATCACGGTGGTCCCGTCGGCCAGCATCATCCCACAGTTAACGTCCAAGCGCAAGGCTAGGATAGGTTCACTCCTGGCTATGGGAAACCCTGAAACAGATTATTTTTCCCTTGGTTTTGCAGAGAACGAGGTGGATCGGATCAGCCAGTTTTTCCCTGCGAAAAACGTGTACAAGAGGGGCAAGGCCACAGAAAAGCGGTTGAAAGGGGAGGCTCGCGGCACAGGAGTGATCCATCTGGCCTGTCACGGCGAGTTCCACGACCGTCAGCCGCTTCAGTCCGGGTTGCTTCTTGCCGGTGGAGAAGGCAATGACGGCAGGTTGCAGGTTCACGAGATTTTTGGCATGGATCTTCGTAATGCCAGCCTGGTGGCATTGAGTGCATGCGAGACTGCCTTGGGGACCATTTCTACAGGGGACGACATGGTGGGGCTGTCTCGAGCTTTCATCTATGCGGGCACGCCGTCTCTAATAGCAAGCCTGTGGGAAGTGGATGACGAATCAACCGGTATTCTCATGACCCGCTTCTACGAAAACTGGAAAGACAAAGGTATGAACAAATCCGAGGCACTACGCCAGGCTCAGATTTCTCTGAAGGCCATGCCACGCTATCGGCATCCCTATCACTGGGCCGCATTTGTTTTGATCGGTGATTGGATGTAAGGGGAAGGACTATGCGAAAAGCCTCCACATGGCCCGTCTCATGGTTTTCTGGGAGCAGTCCTCATATTTCATGACTGTGAATCCTAGGCCCCAAATGCTGATTTCATTTCTCTGACATCGTTTACAGATTGGGACGGCTCCCACCATGGGTATAATTGCAATTACCGATCAGCAAATCAAGTCGCTGTTCCTGTTTCACCGGAAGATCAATTGCAAAAATGATAGGGAGAAAAATAGCGGCAATTGAGAAGGTCGTTTTATCCATTGTCCCTCTTTGATTTATTTTTTCTAAATCCTTGCGTAACCCATATTACACCCCAGAAAACCACAACAGGCAGGATTCCTGACATAAGAAATTCGTCCCAGTTATTGTAAGTCCCTCGGCCTCTCCGTGAAAAGCTTGTCCAAGGATCTGTAATAACTAAGTCAATAATGATCCATAGGATTGATATGACAATAGATAATCGGTACCATCCTGACAGATTGGAAAATAACGATTTCCGGTTCATGTCGGGTCTTCCTGCAATGTTGTCAACAATTTTGTTCTCCTTATCACGATCCATATCCTTAAAAACCGGTTTTCCTAAAGCCGCTTCTTCCTCATCGGTTCTCCCGCATTCTGAACAACGTCCGTCAATAATAATGCCTGTACAAGTCCCATCTGGGCATAATACTCTCTGGTCGTAATCAATCCCTTCATTGTTGGCATCCATATCAGGCTTCCCCACTTGACCATCTCTTTGGCTATCTGTCGCATCGCCACCAGCATGTTATCGTTCCAGCCTTGCTCGTTGACGAACTTGCTAAACTTTTTACCTTGATGACGAAGCTCAACAATCGTTCTCTCAAAAGCTGTCCGAGTTTCTGGACTGATCGTCCGAACATCCATCGAACCATTTGGCAAATATCTTTTGGAATTCATGGCTACACCTTCCCTATCGCTGAAGAATTTCTACACTCCTTGGTTACTGCCACTTCCCTTTGTATCCAATTTAATATTTAGATTTCCAAATCAAGTGTGTGCGTTTGGCAACAAATATGTTCGTGGTAGGTTTATTATTGCTGTTCTTTTCCTATACTTTCCAGTATTTTCCGCAGATTTTTCCACGGTCCTTTACGTTTATAAGAAAGTCTTTCGATAAGCGCATTGCGGGTTTTTGAAGGTAGGGCTTTTAGAACCTGGCTTGACTCTTTAGCCCATTCAATTGGATAGAAGTCGATATTTACAGAATTGGTTATGGCAATATGGTTCCAGCATTCGACAGGATCATCCATGGCTGTAAGTTTTTGAATTATTTCTTGTCGATTTAGTGCTTTTCTTTCCGTTAACTTTTGGTGTTCTTTCGCCATCCGACCCTTTTCTGCTTTGCGTAGTTTTGCTACTTGTTGCTGTTTTTTTTCTCTCTTGTAATGTGATTCTAATCTTTTTCTTTTAAGGTCATAGTATTCAGTAGAATGTTGCCACTGATAATCTTCGTATGAAGAATATTTCATTGTTCCAAGTGGGATATAGTGATTCCACCTGTTGTCAAAAACCCACTTCATTATTTCATTAACAAGCTCAAGAGTTTCCCGCTCAGCAAACTGTCTAAAGACCCATATAACTGACGAGACTGACCCTCCAATCCATCGGTAGTGTGTTTCAGCAAGAGTGAGACCTTTTATGAGTGATACCAGATCGGATGCAGGCATCTTTTTGGTGAATTGATCCCACTCACTCCAATGGAGTCTATTCACATTGTCGTGTGATGAAACCTCAGATAGCAAAAATCGATAAGATGGGTCATTTTCAGAGTATGTTTCGCCCAATCTTACAAATTTATGGATGATATCATTTGTTAACGTATTGTCCATTGGTTTTACTTCAATCTATTTCGGAACTGCCTGAAATTTAGAGGAGTACGTGCATCATCCTTGCGTACCATATTCGATCAGATTTCGTAAAGTCGCCAGATGTATCCAGGGTGCAATTATTTCTGTTAGGTTTTCATCAAGCTCCCATAGCAACGGCATATGAATTCAATGAGTTACACCGTGATAAGAGGGCTCGCCTAACACTTTTAATTACACCCGATGTATCCACATTTTTCTGGGACTATCTTGACAGTATGTCGACCGATCTGTGTTGAAAAAGCGTTGTGATACAAATCTCATATCACCTATCTTTCACCGGCCGAGGCTTTCTGCTTTGACAGGTTCCTAGAACGTGGCGGGTTTCCCGAGCCTTTTACAACGGAAAATCATGTGGATGCCGATCGCTGGTGGATGCAGTACGTGGACGGGTTGATACGAACCGGCATCCTCGATTTTGAAAGAATACATGATTTCAAAACAATGCAGATGGTTTTGGATGTTTTGCGCCGTAGGGTCGGTTCTCCTGTTTACTACACCTCTATCGCCGAAGACATGCAGGTTGCCCCTAGCACCGTCAAAAGATACATTCGGATTCTTGAATCTCTCTATATCATCTTCCGGGTAGTGCCGTTTTCCAGGAATATTGCGCGATCCATTCTCAAGGAAGCGAAAGTCTATTTTTTTGATACCGGTCTGGTGCAAGGGGACGAAGGCATAAAGTTTGAGAATATGGTTGCCCTTTGTCTATTGAAACACGCTTACGGCCAGGTGGATCTTAAGGGTCAACCATTTTCGTTGAATCTCGAAAAGGAAAAAGAGGACCGGGGCCCTTAATCAAACAACCTCAGGAAGGCCTTGGTGGCCGGATTCAGATCCACTTCTTTTGGAAAAATCACATCGGTCTGAACCATAATGGACCCTTCCGCCAGTGTCAGGGGTTTGAGAAGCCCCAATTGCGCCTCCAGGCGGATCTCGGGTTTGTAGAGAAAGCTGACGCCGCGTCCCTGAATGATATACTCCTTGATAAACTCAACACTCTCCGCTTCCAGAAGGACGGACGGTTTGATACCGTGTGAACTCAACATGGAAAGGATGGCATATCTCGAACCGGACCCGTCTTCCCGAATGATAATGGGTTCATGGGCCAGGTCGCTGAAGGCAACCGTCTTTTGGGTGGCAAACCGATGGCTTGTGGGTACCACCAGGCAGAATTCCTCCCGGGAATAGGGCACCACGCTCAGTTTGCTGCGAAAAGGGATTCTGCCGATGACCCCCAGATGGTATTCATAATTCATGACGCTGTCGGCGACTTTGGTGGAACTCCCCACTTTCAGATACACTTTGACGCCCGGGTATTGTTCCTGAAACCGCGAAAGCAACCTGGGCATGAGGTGCCGGGCAAAACTTCGGGTGGTGCCGATCACAAGGGAGCCGTGGGAAAGATCACCGTGGCCTTTCAATACATATTCCATCTCTTCTACAATTTCGAATATACGCTCGGCATATCCAAACAGAACCCTGCCCGCGTCAGTGAGGTCAAACCCTTTTCCATGCCGCGTGAACAGCTTCAGGTCCAGGTCCGATTCCAGTGATTTGATCTGCATGGTCACCGCCGGCTGGGTGACAAAAAGTGACTGGGCGGCTTTGGTGACACTTTTGTCACGTGCCGCAAAGAAAAAGGCTCTCAACTGGTTCAGATTCATTCTCATGGTACACTCCATAAGCATATCTTTTACGATATAAGAAAATCTTATGGCAGAATAAAAACAATTGCTTTGACAAGTCAACCAAAAAACGAACAATGTTGATAACATTTCTTCGAATCAGATTTCCTGAAAAGGGAGGCACCCTTGACACCCAACCGCGTCATGTTCTGGCAGATCGATCATATCTGGATTTTTTACGTGCTGGCGGCGCTTTCCACAGTCCTTTTCCTGGGGGGTATGGCGGTTTGTGTCCTGGTGTGGAAAAAAAGCGCCGGGTCCCGTAGCGTATCCTTTTCAGCCGATGCCCTGAAGAAAATGCTGCTGGATGTTTTTCTGGGACGTCGCCTGATTGAAGGCCATGTGGCGGCGGGCTTGATGCACCTTCTCATTTTCTGGGGTTTTCTGGTTCTTTTCGTCGGCACCAGCGTTCTGGCGATCCATCATTATGTGACATCCTTTCTAATGGGCACGCCCCATCTGGTTTTTTCCTTATTAATGGAGCTGGCAGGTCTTATGCTCCTTTCAGGGATTATCTGGGCGCTCATTCGCCGTTATGTTCAGCGTGTTCCCCGCCTTGAAAGACGCCTGGAAGATGCCCTGGTCCCGTTGTGGCTCCTGCTGATGGTACTTTCCGGATTTATCCTGGAAGGCTTAAGGTTGTCTTCCCAAGCACCCGCATGGGCTGCCTGGTCATTTGTGGGTTGGTGGCTGGGTGGTTTTTTCTCACCGGACTCCGCTGAAGCCTTCTACCCTGCCTGCTGGTGGATACACACCCTTCTTTGTCTGAGTTTTATTGCATTGATCCCCTACACCAAATTGTTTCATATCCTGGGTGCGCCCGCGAGCATTTATTTCCAGAGTGCTGCCGAGCCGGTTCTCCTGGGCATTGAGGACGGCGCCGGGGAATTTGATCTGGGAGATGCCATTCTGTTTGACGGCTGCATGCGGTGCGGCCGATGCGTTGCGTCGTGTCCTTCGGCCGGGGCCGGCGAGCCCTTTGCGCCCCGGGATTTTGTTCAGGCCATGCGCCGCACGCTTTGGCAGGAGCATTCGCCCGTGGGGGACATCCGGTTCATGAACCGCCATGAAGAAACACAGGTGGATGAAAACTTCTGGTACTGCACCACCTGCCGTGCCTGTCTGGAGGTTTGCCCGGTTTATGGGGCCACCTTTGAAGTGGTGACCAAGAAAAGGATGCTGGCAGTGGAAGAGGGGACCCAGGTGCCCAAGCTGCTGAACCAGACCCTGGAGAAACTATTCAAATACAATAACCCCTGGGAATCCTCCAAAAAGAAGCGGGGCGCCTGGGCCGATGACCTGGAAATTCCCAATCTCACCAAACGGGGCGTGGAAGCGGATCTCTGCTACTTCGTGGGATGTACCACCTCTTTTGACGACACAGCACAGCGAATCGCCCAATCCTTTTCAGCGGTACTGAAAGCTGCCGGTGTTAATTTTGGTATCCTGGGGAAGAAAGAACCGTGCTGCGGGGACATTGGCCGCAGGGTCGGGGAACTGGGGCTGTTTGAAGAACAAAAAGAGGGTTGTGAGAAACTGTTTGAAAAATATGGCATCACGGAAATCGTGGCCTCATCGCCCCATTGTTTTCACACGTTTAAAAACGAGTACCCGGATGCCGAATTCCGGGCAAGACACTACACCCAGATGCTCCAAAAGCTGATGGCGGATGGAAGGCTCAAATTCAAAGACGGCATTGAAGCCAAAGTGACCTACCATGATCCCTGTTACCTGGGCCGGCACAACCGGATTTTTGATGAACCCAGGGAGGTTATTGGCGCCATACCCGGGATCAACCTGGTTGAGATGCCGCACCATCGGGAAGACAGCCTCTGTTGTGGTGGAGGCGGGGGCCGAATGTGGCAGGACCTGCAGGGTGATGTGAAGATGAGTGAGGTGCGGATTCGGGAAGCGGAAGCCACAGGAGCGGAGATTGTTATCACCGCATGCCCCCTATGTCTTATCATGCTGGAGGATGCACGCAAAGCCGCAGGCTTCAAGGAACCTTTCAGGGTGATGGATTTAAATGAACTGGTGTTGCAGGCATTGCAAGAGAAGGAGGTTCGGGATGAGTGAAGTATTGATACTGGGTGAAGTAAAAGCGGGTTCACTGGAGACGAGAACCCTTGAATTGTTGGAAGCGGGAAAGAAGCTCGCTGGTGAAATGGGCGGGGAATTTTCTCTCCTGTTAATGGGGGAGGGGATTTCCGGCGTGGCTGACCAGGCGCTTTCGTACGGCCCGGCCAGGGTCTACAAAATGGAACACCCCCTCCTTGAGGGTTTCAAACCGGATCTCTGGGTGGCCGCCCTGGAACAGGCCTGCCGGAAGATCGGTCCGAAAGTTTTCCTCATGGGCCACTCCTTTGTGGGCATGGAAGTGGCGCCAAGGCTTTCCGCCAGATTGAACAGCCGCCTGACCACCGATTGCATTGATCTTGCAATCGACCCGGAAGACGGCCTGTTACTGCGGACCAAGCCGGTTTCCGGCGGAAACGCCATATCCGTTTTTAAATCCCCGGGGGAACCGCAGCTGGCGACGGTGCGCGCAAAGGTTTTTAAAGCTGCCGAACCGGGTGATGGTGCGGGTGAGATTCAGGAAGTCACTCCGGAAATTGATGAATCAATGATCAAGGTCCAATCCCTTGAAATCGTCCAAGAGGAGTCTGTTGCGCTGGATAAAGCCAGCGTGGTGGTTTCCGGTGGCGCGGGCCTGGGCGAAGAGGACGGGTTTGAACTCCTTGAAGAGCTGGCCGAAGCGTTGGGTGAGTCATTTGACAACGTGATGATCGGGTGCAGCCGCGTGGCTGTGGACAAAGGATGGATCTCTTCCGACCACCAGGTGGGGCTCACCGGCACCATGATCTCTCCGGATATCTACGTGGCCGTGGGCATATCGGGGGCCATACAGCATTTGGTGGGCATGGTTCACGCCAAAAAGATCATCGCCATTAATACGGACAAGAGCTGCAATATGTTCAAGGTGGCGGACTACGGCATTGTTGAAGATTATGAAGATGTGATTCCTGCGCTTATGGAGAAACTGGAGGAGTTGTCATGACGGAAATCAAAATCATTGTCTGCGCCAAACAGATCCCGGATCCGGAAGCACCCCTTTCCGATGTGAGCGTGGATGCGGAAAAAATGGAAGTGATTGTGGATGCCCCCCAGGTCATCAGCCCGTTTGATGAAAATGCCCTTGAAGCGGCGGTTCGGCTGAAAGAAGCGGTGGGCGGTAAAATTACCGTCCTGAGTCTGGGGAAAAAGGTGTCGGATACGGTGCTTAGAAAAACCATAGCCGCAGGTGCCGATGAATTAATCCTTTTGCAGGACGATCAGTTTGAAAAACTGGACAGTTATTCCACGGCAGCGGCCCTTTCAGATGCCATCCGAAAAATCGGCGAGTACGATCTGGTGCTGACCGGAAGGCAGGCCGGTGACTGGGATTCGGGACAGGTGGGCCTCATCTTAGGAGAAATGCTGGCACTTCCCTGTATCAGCCTGGCCCGGGCCATCAACGTGGAAGAGGGCGGTGTGGTGGTGGAAAAGAGCATCCCCGAAGGATACGAACGGGTGAGGGCGCAAATGCCTGCGCTGGTAACGGTGAGTAATGAGGTGGGTGAGTTGAGGTACATCTCCCGGACCAAAATGCTCAAGATGATGCGGGGTTCACGTTCAATTCCCACATGGAATGCCGAAGAAATCGGCACCACCTCAGATGCGCTTCAGAAGATGGGGATTGCGGCACTCTCTTCACCGCCTGATATGGGGAGGGATTGTGAGTTTTTCGAAGGGTCCGTGGATGACCAGGCGGAAAAGCTGGCCGAGGTCTTCATGGCACTCAAATAGATTGCGGATTGCGGATTGCGGATTGCGGATTGCGGATTGCGGATTGTGGAGTGTGGAGTGGGGAGGAGCGCGCCGTGAACCGCTGCGAACGTTATTATAGGTATTTTAGAAATTTTTCTTTCAACAAAGAGGAGGTACAAACAAAATGGCAGACAAATCTTACGATGCAATAGTGATCGGCGGCGGACATCATGGGACAACCATCGCCCCTTACCTGGCCAAAGCAGGTCTTTCGGTGGGGGTTTTTGAACGGCTGGATCACTTGGGCGGCGGTGCCGTATCCTTTGATGACTCGCCTGCGCCCGGGTTTCGCGGCAATTTCTGCGCGCATTTTACGCGCTACTACGGTCACCCGGCCTACAAGGAATTCAACCTTCGCGACGAAGGTCTGGAGTATACCTTTCCGGATACCAATGAAGCAGCCGTCTTTGACGATGGGACATCCTATGTGGCTTACGCCGGTTATCCGGTGGTGGATCCAGTGACCGGAAAGACGGAGTACAGCGAGACGAATGTCAAAAAGACCTATGAGCAGATTGAAACTTTTTCAAAGGCCGCTGCGGAAGCCCATATCTACTGGACGGAAACATACAACGATTATATCCGGCCGGCCTTCCATGAATTTCGATACTCGGTGCACACACCCTACGGTGCGCCCGATGCCCTTGAAAGACCGGTGCTGGATCCCAAAACCGGTTTTGACCCCTCCATGCATTTCATGACCGCCAAGGAATGGTCTCACTTTATCTTTGAAAGCCCCGAACTCAGAATCCTGATGATGAGGGGGTTTTTGACCTCCTGCGGCATCTATCCCGACGATGTGCCGGGGATCATGTTTGCCTTCGCCACCCTCCATCTTGTGGTGGGCTGGGAGACGGCCGCCATCGCCAAGGGGGGGACCGGGTCCATCACCGAATCCCTTGTCTCCGCGGGGGAGAAACTGGGGGTTGAGTATCACATCAATTCCGAAGTGGACAGGCTCATTATTGATAACAACAAGGCCAAAGGGATTAAACTCCTGGACGGCACCGAGATCGAGGCCAAACAGATGGTGGTCAGCGATAATGCCACGCCGCAGCTGTTCCTCCGTATGATCGGTGAAGAGAACCTCTCCACCCACATGAAACGGAAAGTGGATACCTATTTCTTTGATCGCGCGCAGCTTTTCTGGGGCCCCATCGGCGTGCATGAGCTGCCGGACTACACGGCGGCCAAGGACAATCCCGACGTCAATATGACGCCTCGAACCTACTATCTTCCCAAGGATCTGGGGTACACGGAAGACAAGTACATGCACGAAATTTTCCTCCTGGGAATGCCGAGCAAGTTCCACCTTCTGACGGCGCCCGACAGCATCTGGGATCCCAGCCGGGTCCCCGAAGGGAAGCACAGCATCCATGTGGAGGAATTCACAGCACCCGCACGCCTCTTCAGCAGGAAGGAATGGCGGCAACTCCATGACGAGTTCGTGGACGACATGATGGAACAGTGGCAGCAGTACGCCCCCAACATGACCAAAGATAACCTCATCGCGGAGCGCGTGGCGACCCCCATCGATATCCAGGATACCCATCTGGACATGCGGGAAGGTGGCTGGTCCGAAGGGAACTGCGGCGGAAGCCAGAGCGGTCGTTTCAGAGGGCTTCCCGGCGGCCTCAAAACCCACATCAACGGCCTCTACATGTGTTCATCGGGTGTGGCCGGCGGTCCCGCCATTGGTCGGGGTTCCAGCTACAACTGTTACCAGATCATTGCGGATGATTACGGGCTTCGGAAGCCGGAATATTAGACACAACCACTGGTTCCCACGCTCCCTCGTTCCCACGCTCCTGCGTGGGAACGAGGGGAAAAGATACTTGAAGTTTTTAAAAGCGAATATCCAATGTCCAACAGGGAATGTCCAATGATGAAGTTTTCCTTCGACATTGATAATCAAACAGCTTGAGGAAAATGGAATGCGTTTAAAGGACAAGGTTGCCATTATAACCGGCGGGGCCAGGGGCCTGGGCAGAGCGTTTGCGCAGCGAATGGCTGGTGAGGGCGCACGCATCATGGTCATGAACATCGTGCTTACGGACAAAGACCTGGAAGACATGAAAGAGACCGTTTCGCTCATCGAAAAAGCAGGCGGCCAGGCGCAATTCTTTAAAGGGGATGTCACCAGTGAAGATGACTGCCGGGCAATGGCGGAAAAAACCATTGATGCCTACGGTAAGATCGATATCCTCATCAACAATGCCGCGATCTATGACGGCCTTGTGAGAAAGCCCTTTGATGAAATTTCCCTGGATGAATGGGATCGGGTCATGGGGGTGAATGTCAAAGGATCCTTCATTGCCACACGCGCGGTCTACCCCTTCATGAGAGAGGCGGGCTACGGCAAAATCATAAACCTTTGCTCTGAAACCGCCTTTACCGGGTCCCATGGGTTTGTCCATTATGTCTCCTCCAAAGGGGGGATTCTGGCGTTAACCCGGGCCCTGGCTGTTGAACTGGGCCCCCATAACATTTGTATCAACGCCATTGCCCCCGGATTTACAGACACGGAAGCCAGCCGTTCCCTGGCGGATGTGACCCAATACGATACCTCCAAAACCCCGCTCAAACGACTGGGAACCCCTGAGGATGTCACCGGTGCCGCCCTTTATCTGGCATCGGAGGAAAGTGATTTCATCACCGGGCAAACGATGGTGGTGGATGGCGGGCGGTATATGCATTAGAAGTTGGCAGTTGTCAGTTTTCAGTTGCAAGGCTGAAAGAATGAGAAAAGAGTTTTCGAATTAACGGGAGAACCTTTTGGAAACCGTTGAGCCTTTTGAAGAAGCCATCGATTTAATCAGGGATGCGGGGGGTGACGCCTTCAAGCTCTGCTTTCAGTGCG
>JAERTK010000321.1 GCA_016844935.1 Desulfobacteraceae bacterium
TTCATGAACGTCACAACCCCGTCCGTATCCACCCCGAAAATACCGTCCCCGGCGGAATTGAGGATGAGACGGCTCCGCTCTTCACTTTCCGTCAATGCCTTCTCAGCCTTCTTCTGTTCCGTGATATTCCTGGCAAAAACGGCAATGATACGTCGATCCTCCAGTTGGGTCAGCACTATGGACAGGAGCACATTGAGCAACCGGCCGTCTTTGGTGCGATAAACCCCTTCTGTTTCAACCTGGGGGTTCCCGTCAAGCATCTGCAACAGACTTGGAGATCCTTCCTCGTAAAACCCCACATCGATTTCAGGAACAATCATTTCCAGGAGTTCTTCCCGGGTATAGCCCATGGAACTGCAGGCAGCCTCGTTGGCATAAACAAAATAGCCGGTTTCAGGATCAACCCAGAAAATGCCCAGAGCCGCTTTATCCACGGTGTTCTGGGTCAAATTGAGGCGATCCTCCGACCGCTTGCGCTCGGTGATGTTGCGCACGGTCCCCACGGCGAACCACTCATCGTCCACCTGAAAAGAGGAGATGGAAAGCTCCACCGGAAACGCATGGCCCGCCCGATTTTGAGCGGTCACCTGAAGCCTGGAACCGACCACAGGCCCTTTTCCAGTTCGGGAAAAATGCTCCAAACCCGCCACGGCTTTGTGGACTTCCGCTTCAGGCATGACCATTTCATGAAAGGATGATCCAATGGCTTCAGCCGCGGTGTATCCGAAAAGCGTCTCCGCCGACGGATTCCAGAACATGACCTCGCCTTTGCTGTTCATCATGATCAACGCGTCATCCACGGCCTGGCTCATGGCCTTGATCTTGCGCTCGCTTTTAAAGTACTCCTGCTCCGCCAGTTTTCGTTCCGTGATATCCAATACAAACCCGTTGTATATAAGGGCGCCTTCCGATGAACGGGTGGGGGAAGCGTTGAGACGTATCCACTTGGTTTTTCCCCGAACGATGATACGTCCCACCAAGTTCAAATTTTTCTCAGCTGAAAAAGCAGACCGGAATTCATCCATTAACCGTTCCCGGTCCTCTGGGTGCCAGTTGAGTTGCCTTCTTTCCCGTACCACCGTCTCCGGCGACACATCGAAAAACGCCCCGGCGCCCTGGCTCAGATAGAGGAGTTCGGATTGGTCAAACGATTTAACCAGGCTCTGGAATATGCCGCCCGGCATGGTGGCGGCCAGGGTCTGAAAACGCTCTTCCGCCCGCTTCCGCTCCCCCACTTCCTTGGCCAGGCGGCGGTTCCAGAACAGGATCAACGCCAGGATCACACCGATCACAGCAGCGCCGGAGATACCCACTTTCAACAGATAATCCCAGTCGGTCCGTTCCGCAAAACGGACATTGATCCAGCGATTGTCGATTTTTTCCCGCTCCGCTTCCGGGATGGATTGAAGGGCCTTGTCCAGAATGGATGCCAGTTGGGGCCAGTCTTTCCGCACCGCAAACCGAAGCGCTGCACTAAAGCGGGTCTTTAAGGCTATCTTGAGGTTTTTCAGACCCATTTTTCGAATGGCATAGACAGTGGCAGCCGAATTATCCAGATATGCGGCCGCCCCGCCTTTATCCACCGCCGTGAGCCCCTCTTCAATGCTTTTCACTTCAAATATTTGAATTTCAGGAAAATGCTTTTTCAGAATATCCTGTTCATAATAGCCCTTGACCACTGCGACCTTTTCACCGTCCAAGTCTTTAAGTGTTGATAGAAAACGGACATCCTTACGGGTCGCAGCCACCACGGGGAAATCCAGATAGGGCCTTGTGAAGGCCAGAAACTCGGTCCTTTCAGGTGTCATGGCCGCGCAGGGAAGCGCATCCAGTTTTCCTCCCTTTATTTCTTCCAGCGTGTGCTGGAAATTTTGACCCTTTACCGGAATTATTTCCACATTCAGTTTTTGATTCAGGATTTCCACATAGCTGGCGGTAATACCTTCATAAACGTCACCAGGCCCAAATGCCTCAAAGGGCATGAGATCCGGATCAATCCCCAGCCTGATTTGTGGATGATCCGCCAGCCAATCCTTTTCCTCGGATGTCAGCACCATGGGTCGGGCTTTTCCGGAATGCAGTTGCAGGTCGGGATTGGGAACCCAGGTAGCTTCAATATCCCGCATTTCCTGTTCCGTAATCTGACTGAGCCCCTGGTTTATCCCTTTAAGAAGAAGGGTGTTTTTTTTGAGAACAGCGGCAAAAAGATCTCGAATGGACATGGATTCTTTGGAAATCTGAATCTCACCCTGTAACCCCAAAGCTTCAATAACGAACTGCAAAGGTACCCCCAGGTCGTATACCGCCTGGATCTTCCCGCTCTGGAGCGCATAGAGTAGTTCTCTGTAACCCGTATAAGGGACGATAATAATGTGCGGATAGTTCTTTTTCAGTGCCGCTTCTTCCGCTGCTCCCGCGATAATTCCCACCCTTTTCCCTGACAGCTGGTTCAGCGTCAATGGTTTTTGGTCCGTTCTGAACGCAAGTTTTAATTGCGCCGCAAAAAGGGGAACGGAAAAGGAAAAAATTTCCTTGCGGGCCTCCGTTTTAAAGAGTCCCGAATGAATATCCGCTTTCCCTTCCCTGACCATCCGGACCGATTTTTCCCAATCCTCAAAAACAAATTGGATTTTACGGTGGGTCTTGGTGGACCACAACCGCCAGAGATCCACCAGAATCCCCGCTGCCCGTCCCGAAGGGGTCAGCATGGTAAAAGGCGGAAAGAACCGGTCGCAGGCGATGGTCAACACCCCTTCGGTTTTGGTCTGTGCCGCACCGATCCAGCGCCGTTCAATGGCGGCTTTCTCTTCAGGTGTGATGGCGGAAAGTCCTTCTTTTATCTGGGAGGCGAGGACCTTGTTACCCTTTTTGACCGCTGCCTGCAATGTGCTTGAAATGAGCGGTTTACCCGGATAATAATTAAAATCCCCAAACATTTTCCATTTTTTCAGAAAGTAAAGACCCACGGAGGCATCCACCACGAAAACCCGCAATTCATCCTCTTTGAGGGCTCGAAACAATTCATCGGTGGTGGCATAAACCGCAAGACTGGCGCCCGGCAAATGCTCACGCAGATACCCGATGGCAAAATCGCCCTTAATGACCCCGATGCGGAATCCCAGCAGGTCTTTCAGGGTCTCTATGCCATAAATGTTTTTGCTGAAGAAAAAATTGGTCGTGGTGGTGGCCAGTGGGGCCACATATTCCAGATAGGTGGCTCTTTCCCTGGAATAATAACAGCCGCCCATGACATCGGCATTTCCCTCTGCCGTCAGTTCGAGGGTTTCGCCGAAGGGCACCATTATAAACTGGACCTTGATGTCGGTTTTTTTGGACCACAGACGCCAGAGATCCACCAGCCAGCCGTCGGCCCGGCCGTTCAGATCACGGAAATAGAAAGGCCCATCACTCTGTCCCACCGCCACGGTGATTTCCTTGACCGGACCCTGACGATCCTGTGCCACAGCCATGGGGTTCCATGGCAGAAAACCCAAAAACAATACCAGGCAAATCAACAAAGTCCGAAATATTCCCGTGTTACCTTTTTCAGAACAAGGCATTTGGCTCTCCTTAAATACGTCACACTGCTCTTTCCATATGCTCAGCAGTAAAACCCATATTCTTGACATGGTCATTCCCCGATTTTACGACCCTGTTTGATGTACAGAATCCCTGTCTTCATCCACGAAGATAAGTTACTCTAATTTAATCACAAAATGGGTGCAACAAAAAGCTCGAAAAATCTGTAGAAAATGGGTCAGAATTCTGATTTGCAATCTTAATAACCACTGGATATTCGACATAAGCGATCGTTTTCTGAGGTGCGGCCGGATGGTCCCTAACTTACAGGTGAAATTTACGTCATGGGCCTGAAAGGAGGTGACGTGTAGGCGAAGGCAGGGGTGCCCAAAAAGAACTGCTACGGCC
>JAERTK010000322.1 GCA_016844935.1 Desulfobacteraceae bacterium
CCCTGACCCTTTATCATCTTTTCAAGCTCACGGACTTTATCCCAATTGACTCGTTTTCCCATTTCACTGTCCTCCATTTTTAATGGCGGAAGTGTGGGGGGATTAATTTCAAATTATGTCCGATTTATTCTGCCCCATGCAGGTAAGCAACCCTTGATAGGATGTCATGAAAGATTCTAGGCAGTTCCTCTACCATGTAAAGAGGGAGGGACAAAAGATCAAATTCGACTTGTACGGATTCTTTTGTCTGCCTTAGAGCGTGTGAAACATGTTGACATGAAGGGATGTTTAAATCAAAACGGACAGCAACCTGGACCTTTTTCTGATGGACAAATTGCTGGAGTGACTTGAGTGATCCACTCTTTCCTGCCTTAACCTCAACAGGAACAATTACTTGTCCTAATTGTGTGATAAAATCGATTTCAGCATTTCCAGACCTCCCTTCGCGCAGCCAGTAGGTCAAAAATGGGCTTACATTGCTTTTTCCCATGAAGGCAAGATGTTGAGCGATGAACTGTTCAGCCACATGACCTTTGTTGATAAATGAGTTTTGCTTAAGGTCGTTCAATGCTATCCACTGAACGCCGCAAATGCTGTTCATTAATCCACAATCCAGGAAAAATGGCTTAAACACGCGTCTGTTGATGGTAGCGCCCAGCGGCAAACCGGATGCATCCGTATGGCAGGCTTTCATGATGATTTGTGCTTTTTCAAGTAAATCAACCGCCTTGCTTATTTCCCGGGACTGGACCTCAGGGTCTACGCGAACGTACTTGAATTTTTCGCCGGCAGCCATGGGGACATAGTTAAACACCTTGTGAAGACGAAGAAGGTCGGCCTGGGTTGCATATTTCGCAAAATCGTCTTTGTATGTCTCAATAATCGAGTCATGAACATCAAATACCGCGTCGAGCGAATTCGTATCGATGAATCGCTGGATTGCCTCAGGCATCCCCCCCACCAGGAGCCAGACTCTTTGCAGTTCCAATAATTGGTCGTGAGCGGATTGAGGAAAAACCTCACGTAGGCGATAATTGCTTAGCAAATCGAGCAAAGCGCCCTTTTCCATCGCCGCCAAGGTCTCCTCAAAGGTTACGGGACCCAGATAGAGGTATTCGACCCGACCCACTGGCATGGAAAAGGAATGTTTTGACATGGTGAACTCAAGCAGGGATCCAGCTGAAATCACAGGTAGCTCAGGATGATCTTCATGGAAATATCGGAGGGTCTGAATGGCGATCGGCGCCGCCTGAATTTCATCTAAGAAAAGTAAACCATCCTCACCCGAAATTGGCCCTTTCCCACAGACAAATTCAAGTTCCCGAAGAATCTTTCCGGTATCCTGGGTTTTAAAAACCTCGACCAACGTTGGATGCCGTTCAAGATTGACTTCATGGAGGGTCAATTTCTTATGATCAGAGAACTGCCTGACCAGAGTTGATTTTCCTACCTGACGGGCGCCGCGAATGATCAAGGGTTTGCGATAGTTCGAATCCAGCCAATCAGTCAGTCGTTTTTCTGCAATACGGTCCATTTTTATGTTGAAAATGCTGGAAATAGGGGTCTTTTTTCTGCATGCTATGCTCGTTATAGGGGCCTATTATCAATAAGGCAAGAAAAATCGGAGGCGCTCTCAGACAGGGAATCCATTTCTCCTTTGGGCTTTGGTGACTTCAAAAACAATCTTTTTCTTGACGTCTTCCCATGATGCATTCTGTAACATCCTGGGCATAGGTTGGTGCTCGGCATCTTCAAAATAGACCAACGACTTCAATAAATGGTAATGGTTACTGATTTCAATGCCATATTTCTGGGGGTATTTCTCAAATAACCGTGGAATAGAGAAATATTTAAGCAAAAAAAACAAATCAATAAAATCTTTCTTGCTGCCTCTCCCGGATATGGCTTCGAGTTTCATGAGCGCAATATCAAGCATATCGGCTATTGTAATTTTCATATGCCTGTGTAAAGCATCCAATAATGGGTACTCATAACCAAAAAACGAGACCTGAACGTCGTTTACGCTGCCATTCAGTGTACCTTCCGAACGGTCAAATAGTTCAAATTTTCCAATTTTCCTAAGCTGTTGAATGATTCGCGCTGCATCAAAGTCCCCCTCTATAAAGAAATCGAAATCGATTGACCGTCTGTGCCCGAGTTGCAGGGCTAAAGCGGTACCACCTGCCAGATAGAAAGGACGTATCCAGTCCTGTTCTGAGAGAGTATCAAACAACAGTTGTTGCTGTTTGGGGAAGATTTCGGTGTAAAGCTTTATTGGCATAGCATGAGGTTCCAATAGTTTTTCGTCTTCTTGTTGAGATTTCCGCTTTTATTAACAAGATTAATTAGAAACTCTTTGTCAATTTCAGAAAACAGCCATCTGAGAGAGCCGACATCGCCAAGGTTTAGTATCCTTTCTGATATGAAAATGGGATACTGCGCCATTGTAAGATCTTCAAAGTTGCAATCCCAGAAATATTTTCTAAGCATTCCAGGTAATTTTTTGTTTTCCATATATTCCCATGGTTAATCTTGCTAAAGCGGGACTCAAACGCTTTGTTCAGCGTTTTCAGGATGCCACTTCATGTGCAATTTTCGGTGATGAACCGCGCAATCACGAAGATAAAGATTGATGAGGCTCTGATAAGGAATACCTGTTTCCTCCGACATGGACTTGAAATAGGAAACAGTATTACGGTCCAACCGCATCGTTACAGGTTGTTTCAAATGCTTGATATAGGGATTTTTTCGCCCTTTCATTTTGGAAAAATCGTAATAGGCTCTCATCGTCTACGCCTCCAGTACTCACTTTCTTCATCTCCGTCCGCCTTCCTGGCCGATATAATTCTAACAACCGTCTCTCCTTATGACGCATAAGTCAAGATGAAAATTTGAGTGATCCGTCCTTTCGCTTGACACCTCTGACCGTTTTTTCTAACCTCACCCATAATCATAGATTCCTGCTGAGAGAATAGGACCGTGGACAAGAAAACAGGAAGCACCTCAACAAGACTTTTGCCGTAAACCCAAAATTAAGGAGGTTGGTATGATGAAGAAAATCCAGGTTTGGTTGATTCCTTTGGTTGGCGTTGTGACCATTGCCCTGATGCTGGCAGGATGCGCCGCACTTCAAAAAAATGAGGTTTTGGATGTGGAAGGGCTGCTCACGAAGGCCGGCTTTCAAAAACATGTGGCCGACACACCC
This sequence comes from Desulfobacteraceae bacterium, assembly GCA_016844935.1. Classification (GTDB taxonomy): domain Bacteria; phylum Desulfobacterota; class DSM-4660; order Desulfatiglandales; family Desulfatiglandaceae; genus NaphS2. The sequence goes on from JAERTK010000322.1 coordinate 3,206, forward strand.
CAGAAGCTGGCCCATTTGAAAACCTTGGGTCAACAACGTATCAGCCGGCACAAGCGACATGGAAAACTCTACTTTATCTATGCGGACGCGGCCAATTGCCAGTGCTTTTACGTTGGGGATGAAAGAGAATTTAGTCACTACCAGGACCTGGAACGTCAGCAGGGCAGCAACCCCATCGAGATGCTCAGACCCGACATCGTGACAGGAGAGGACTGGTCCCAGGCGCCCTGGGGGCCTTTCGATAAATAGCGCAAAAGAACCAGAAGCCGGAATTCAGAAGGTCTTTCCTCATTCCGGCTTCTGAATTTTCAGCGAAATTCAGTCGCTCAAATGTTTTTTTCTAACCTCGTACATGATGACCGCGGGAATGAAAAAAACAATATCGGCGATCATCTTCCCCACAAAGGTCCCCAGCAAGAATTCCCCCATGATTTTGGGCATAAGGTACATGAAGAAGGGCCGAACCGCCAGCACATCCAGGATTTCCGAGGGGCCGAATTCAACAATCAGATTTCGCAGGTCCTTGAAATAAGCAGCGAAACCATAACGGAGGTCATGCTTTCGATGATGTTTCAGGCTTTTTCTGACATCAACATAAGCCATTATGCCGTAAAAACTGATAGATGCCATGGCGGACCCCACGAAGGCCGCCAGCACATTGTCCCCGGTTGTCCGGTGAATGACCCATGCCGTAAGCAGACTCAACACGGTGCTCAAGATATCGGCCAGCAGATACCGTCTTATCCATTCCCTTATCTTGTTCTTCATAGGCTATTTTTTTAGACACGACGGTCCGAAAAACCGTTTCCCATCCCCGGCATCAAAACCGACGCATCAATCCTTTTGTTCTTCGTCCTTTTGGGCGGTCTGTATCCAGCCGGGCTTTCTCAGGCCGTATATCAAAAAGGCCGCACCGCACATCACCAGAATCCCCAAAACCAGAAATGATTCATAAAACAGAAGGCTCCCTGTCTCCAATTGAGAGGGGGGAAAGAATCCGATGAACAGGGTAAACACACCCCCCAGAAGGCCCAGCAAGGCCACCGCCCACATGCCGAAATTTCCCCCGGGAATTCGATAAGGCCGGGGAGTATCCGGCCGCTTGTATCTCAGGACAAGGGCGGACAGGAACATGAGCAGGTACATGATCAGATAAAGCTGGGCCGTAAGGGCGGTGAGGATCCAGTAAGCACTGCTCACGGTGGGCATCAGCAAAAATACAAACACCAGACCCGTGACCACCAGGGCTTGAAGAAACAGGATGTTCACGGGCACATCGCCATGGAGTTTTCGCTGGAGGATGGGCGGAAGAAGACCATGCCGAGCCGATACCAAGAGACCCTTACTGGGCCCCAGTATCCAGGCCGATACTTCCCCCAGGGAGCCCACCACGATGAGCAACGCCACTACGGGCACGAGCCAGCCCAGATGATATACCGCAAAAAATTTGTCAAACGCTTCCATGAGCCCCGCCACCAGACTGATTTCCTTCTGGGGCACCACGAAGGCGATGGCCAGAGACCCCAGAACAATGGAGGCAATGGAAACGAAAACGGAAAGGAAAATGGCTTTGGGAAAAGACCGTTTGGGATTTTTCACCTGCGATGCATGGGCTGCTGAAACCTCGATGCCCGAAACGATGACCAGCGCACCCGCCAGGAACACGAGACTGTCCATGCGGGTGAAATCCGGAACCAATGAGGCCATGGAAAAGTGAATCTGCGAAGCATTGCCGGCAATAATCCAGTTGAATCCAAGAACAACGATCAGGCCCGTGGTAATCAGTGTGCTCACCACCCCCAGGGTGCTGATCCAGGCGGAGGTCTTTAATCCGCGCAGGTTGGCGAAAGTCCCCCCCCAGTAAACCACCAACACCACCGTCAGGGTATAGAGCTTATTTTCAGCCAGTTGGGGTGAAAAGGCATACGCCAGGGTTGCCGCAATAAAAGAGAGTACCGTGGGGAACCAGATGACGTTTTCGCTCCATTGGAGCCAGATAGCCAGGAAGGCCCACCGCTGCCCGAGGGCTTCATTGACCCAGATGTAGACACCGCCGTCTCCCTTGGGTGGCCAGGTGGAAGAAAGTTCGGCTGTCACCAGTGAAATGGGGATCAGAAAAATGACGGCTGAAACCGCCATGAACGAAATGGCACGAAAGCCTTCCTCCGCCATGAGGGGAAGCCCCCTGACACTGTAGATAATGGCCAGGTTGATCATGGCCAGGGAGACCCATCCGATGGTGCCCCGCACAGGCTTTTTAAGCGTTTTTTGCTCCCCCTTCCGGACTGATCCCGGCATAATCATTCTCCATCCTGAGCATGTCTGGCAATCAGACTACCAGCAATTTTGATGCTTGAAACTACTGGAATCGGGGGTGTGAGTCAAGGGAAACGAAAAGTCAGAAAATTCGTATCTGATGGGATACTTGTTTGATCGCTGCCTTTGGCGTTGACAGAACGAATGGCTTTTCCCTATAGTCTCGAACATCGCGAACCCGTTTAGTTGAGAGTTCAATGTTTGTCCCTTTTAAAGAAAAAGATGCCTCTTTTCAGATCTCCATCGGAATTGCTACCTTTGAAAGACGATTTGAAGACTATTTTGTGCCGCTGTTGACGAAAATCAGATCTTTTGAGATGGATGCGGAAATCGTGGTGGCCATTAACGGCGAACACGATCAAGAATTTGGAGAGGCTTACCGGAAGCGTATGCTGGAATTCCTATCCAGGCATCCAAACACCTTTCCCATCTTTTTTCCCGCATTCAGGAGCCTTTCAAAACTCTGGAACACCATCCTCATCCACGCATCCGGTCAATTCGTACTCATGCTCAACGACGACACCCTGATCACCGACGGAAAATTCATGGCGCAAATTGGCAGCATACTCAAGAAAAATGGGGGGCGTTCATTTCTCATCAACCGGTCCTGGTCCCATTTCGTTGCCCGAAAAGAAGAAATGGCACGCCTGGGGTATTTCGATGAACGGCTCCTGGGTATCGGTGAGGAAGATGGGGACATGACCTGGCGATACATCCGTGAGTTTGGCGCCCCCATGGCCACCTACAAAATCAGGGGATTCAAAAACTACGCACAGGAAACACTTAACCAGCAGCCGGAAAACATAAAATGCCATTCCGGAAGCAAATACAGCCTTTTCAACCGACGATTTGTGCATGAAAAAAAATATGCAGCAGCTTCCAAAGGCATCAAGGGGATGTTTGACGTGCCCATGGAAATGGTGGATGAAGGTCCGGAGCAATACCCCAATGAGCGCTTTTACCGAGAGCATATTGATGAACTCTAGGCTCTTTTTATGAGACAACCATGATCACCGTCGGCATCGTAAAAGACTGGGACTGGCCCGACCTCCTCCGACAGACCCCGGGCGGAAAAGGAGTCTGGGAAGGGATGCGGTTCATCCTGAGCCCTGAGCCGACCTGCGATTTTCTGGTGGTGCTCAACAACAAAATGAAAACGGAGACACGTGCCCACTGTCCCCTCGAAAATGTCTGGTGCCTCATGCAGGAACCGTACATGAAAGGGCACACGGACTGGATGGTTGAGGGGCTGGAGAACTTTTCGCAGGTGTTATCCCACCATGCCCCCCCCTCAAACCAAACAAAATTTTCTGTTTCTCAACCGGCCATCCCCTGGCATGTAAACAAAACTTTTGACGAGCTGACTCGCTTAAAGATGCCCCCCAAACCCAAAAGCCTGTCGTGGGTGGTGGGCAACGCCAGGGATCTACCCGGGCACCGGAAAAGATGGGCTTTTCTCAAATATATCCAACGGGACGGGTCCCTGGACGTTGATCTGTTTGGAAGAGCGGTTCAATTTATCGAAGATAAATGGGACGGGCTCGCCCCCTACAAATATTCCCTGGCCATCGAAAACAGCAGCAGCCCCGACTACTGGACGGAGAAAATAGCGGATTGTTTTCTCTCCTGGTCGGTTCCCATTTACCATGGCTGCACCAACCTGGAAGATTATTTTCCTCCAGGATCTTTTATCAGAATCAATATTGATTCCCCCCGGGAGGCATTTGAATCGGTTAAGACCGTTCTGGAGCGGGACAATTGGGAAAAGCGAATTCCAGCGCTCAAAGAGGCCCGGGATCGGGTGCTTAACCGGTACCAACTGTTTCCACACTTGTCCCGGCTTATACACGAACAGCCCCAGGAAGACCTGAAACCCATTGGAATTCTGCTGCCCGCCTACAAAAGAACCACAAGAGCAGCTTTGAATCACCAACTGTACAAATTCAGGAAACTTCTGGCTTTTTCTTAATGCGGCGGTAAACGGGCATGGTTAGCATCATTATTTCTTTTTATGAAAGGCTGGATCATTTGAAGTGCTGCCTTGAATCACTGTCGTTGTGCGCAAGCGCTTTTGATGAGGTGGTTGTAGCAGATGACGGATCTTCCCCCAAAACGGTTGAGGCCTTTAGAGAGCACATAAAAAGATACGATTTCCCCATAACCCACGCATGGCAGCCCAATGAAGGGTTTCGTCTTGCGGCTTCTCGAAACAATGGCATTCGACAAGCCCGTGGGGACTACCTGATCTTCCTTGATTGTGATTTCCTGGTGTTACCGGATACCATAGCTGAACATTTGCAGGCAGCAAGACCCGGTAAAGCTGTGGCCGGAGGGTTTAAGTACCTGGATGAACCGTCAACCACGGAAATCCTGAAGTCCTCCGTTACCATAAGTCTTTTAAGAAAACTGGATGGAGAAATGTCCAATCGAGAAATCCTTAAAAGACATCGCAGAACCATAAAGCGCACAATCCTGATACGATTGCGCCTGAAAAACCCAAAAAGTCAGAGCCTGGGCAGCCATTACTCCATTCACAAAAAAGACCTGGAACGGATAAACGGTTATGATGAAAATTTTGTAGGATGGGGTGGTGAAGATGAAGACTTGGGCATCCGTCTGGTTCGGGCCGGCATTCATTGCCGTTCGGCCGTCCGATACGCCAAAGTCCTGCATCTGTGGCACCCGCCGGCCATCGCGGATCGACGTTGGCAGGAGGGCCCCAATATCCAATATTTTAATCGAGAAGAAATTCCGGTTTTCTGCAAAAACGGCCTGAAAAAACCATGACCTGATGGTTATGACCCTTCACGGAGGGCATCGGGCTGGGTCTGGTTCAGTTTCCATACGATGGTGATCATGGCGAGAATGGTAAAAAGGGCCACTTCCGTCAGGTGCGTGAAAATGGGATCCAGGGATCCCTTGACCAGGAACATGACAAAGGCCGCCGTTACACAATGACCCCACCCCTTTAAAAAAGCATTCTTTCCATGCCGCATGGTTTTCCAGCACATCTTCCCCGCAACGAACCACAGGTAGAGAAAAAACAGCAGCCCCACAAGCCCCATTCGCACCCCGATAATTAAGAACATATTGTGAGGACGTTTAAAAAGATACTCGACGATTCCAGATTCTTTCGGGGATCCAGCATCTGTCCCGGAATTCTTTGAAAGCTGCTCTTCATATGCCTTCAGATGCGGAAACCTTTGCGCCCACTCATCCATCCTGTACTTTTTCGGAAGCCGCGCATTGTAGGCTTTCGGATCAATCACTTTTCGATTTTGAAAGGTCTTTATGCCGAAACCTGTTCCGAATATGGGATAATCCTTTATAATTTCACAGGAAATATAGGCAATGCTGATCCGATGAAGAATGCTGGCCTTCCCGCTGATCTTGGATTCAGTTAAAAAAAACCTGTCTTTCATGGGGGTGATGCAGATAATAAGCACAAATAGAACAACGAATGCCAGCAACACCTTCTTGTATTTTGAAAGCAGAATGACCGCCACCATTGCCATGGCCACAAAATTGCTTCTCGACTGGGTCAGCACCGTAACCAACAGCAATACCAGCAGGCAAAATGCAAAAAGACTGCGATACGGCCAACTTCGCCCTTTCTCCGCCAGGTGATGAACTGAAAGGATGGCCGCAAAGAGGGTAATGACGCCCATCAGATTGGTGGGGTTCTGAACAAACCGAACACCAAACCGTGCTGAGTCTTCATTTTCTCCCAGAATCAGATACTCATAACCCAGGGCCCCCACACAGAATACCGTCGCCGAGATGATAATGATCCACGACAACCACTCGAGCCGCTTCTCTGAATTAAATACATTAATCAGCACGTAATAGAGCATCAGGTATTTCAACAGATGGGAATAGAAATCATGAAGGCTGTTTTCCTGATCCAGGGCAAAAAAGAGCCCCAGACCGGCCCAAAAGGTAAACAGTATGAGGGGCAGGGAAAGGGGGGATTTAAAGGAAAATGGGACTTTTCCGGCGGCCAGCCCCAGAACAACCAGGAAGACCGAAAGATAGAAGCTGATCTCCTGAATGCTCGTGGTATGGGGAAAGGGGTTAAAAAATATGAAAATCCCCATCAGGCATATTAGGCCTCCGCTCAGTACCTTCGAAAAAGTGAACCGGGTTGAATTATTTTCAGGTATGTTGACCACCGTCATACTTTCGGTCTCCCGACCGGTTGGATGCCTTTTTCAATTTCCCTGAGTTTCACGTACCGGACAAACATGGCGTAAGCGTCGGAATAGGCGATGATGAAACCGGCCAGGCCATCCATAAACCCTCTCTTCACCAGGTAGACCTCCAGGAATTTGAAAAAGGGGCGGGAAAACAGAAGCATGAGACGAAAGCGCTTTCCCCGGTCGTACATGTCTCTTGCAAGCAGGGTGGAAAAATCGTTAATGGTTTTCAATTGTCCCGAAATCACCCCCCCATAGGGGTAATGATAGAGATCCCGTTTAAGATCCCCCGCATGCCCGTCGATCTCCATCCGTTCATGGACCCTTCCGCCCACCCAGCGCCCTTTTTCCCGCCTGAAAAGTCTTAATTGGCGGTCCGGGTAATACCCGCTGTGATTGATCCAGCGCCCCTGGTAAAAAGAGAGCCGGGGGATCCGGTAGCCGTCCAGAGCGTCCGGCTTGGCTATTTCGGTCGATATTTCATCACTCAATGCTTTTGAAACCGCTTCATCCGCATCAAGACTCAAAACCCAATCCGTTTCCGCCTTTGAAAGCGCATAATTCTTCTGAGCCGCGTATCCCGGCCACTCCCTTTGAAAAATCCGGTCCGTGTATGCCTTTGCAATTTCAACGGTCCCGTCCGTACTCATGGAATCCACCACAATAATGTCCTGGACCCATTTCAGGCTATCCAAACACCGTTTGATGTTTTTTTCTTCATTGTGGCAGATGATACAAGCGGATAGCCGGTTTTGCAGGGGCTGCCCCATGGGTTTTCTCCCGAACTACATTTTATCCTGCTAAAACTGCCAGCCGATGGTGAACGTCCAGGATTGGTCATATTTTTCCTTGCCGTCCGCCGGCTGGTTGGTCCAATCGTAATCGAATTGAAAGGCGCTGAAAAGGTGTGACACCAGGGGAACGCGAATCCCTGTTCGTGTCCGGGCGATCCAATTCCCGGCGTTTTCAATATCATAGAGAATATCGTCGTGGTGAAACACCTGAAACAGCTTCTGGAAAAACCACATGTCAAAGTCCAGCACCCAGTAAGCTGAAAAATACTGCCGCTCGTCAGCGCCGCCGAAATTTTTCATCTTTTTAGTATATTTTTCGTAGGTGTAACCCGGCCCCAGCTTGAGGGAAAGATTCTTCTGATTTGAATGCCAGATCTGATACCCGGGCCCCACAGCCGCGTTGGCCCGCAGATCCAAAGACTGGAATTTGTCCATCTGGGCGACAGCCCCGCCCCAAAGGAACCATTTCTTGGTCAGAAACCGTTCATAGGTACCCGACCCCAGCCCCTGGTCCTTGCTCAACTTGTCCTTGTTAAACTCTTTTTTGTAATACGCATAAAATTTCAAGACATGGGGCATCTTAAAAATCTTCAGGTTACCGATGAAGCTGTATTTTTCAGTATTGGTATTCCCGGTCTCCTTGCTGGCCCCGGCGTTCACATTACCGGTGTAATCCCAGGTGGCTGGAGGCTTTGGCCGTTCCATTGTCTTGACCTGTGCCAGTTTCAGGGGCGGCGGCGGTGCACCTTCTTCGGGCTTTAACACCAGGTCCCCGGACTGGGAGGTGGTCAATTTGCCTGTTGCGGTTTTATCATCCCCCAGGGATACCTCCATGGGCTCGTCGGTGGTGAGCTTTGCCACCTGATCCCAGCTGATGTTGATTTTTCCTGCATAGCTGGTTTTAAACACCAGCTTCCCCTGGCTCAAGGAAACCACCGTTCCTTGAATGCGATCGCCGTTTTTCATAACCACTTCATCCGCCTGGCACGGATTTGCCGTCTGCAACAGCAGAACTGCGGCAACGAGAACAAATAAACCCTTTAGGATATAATATTTTGTAAGCGCTTTCCGCCCGCCTGATACCGATTCTTTGGAGTTATGGCAACATTTCATCATCAAATCAATTCTCCCCTGCTGTATTGCTGAAACAAAGAAATCACTCATCCCAATTTTTTCGCGATTATAGGAAAACGATTTATGGGTGTCAACATACCCTTACAGGCAAATCCAATGGGAGAACAGGAACGGAAAAGCGCGTTGAAAAAAGACTTCTGCTTGTGCTAAACTTTAAATAGGGAATTTTTCAAGAAAGGAGTGAAATCATGAAGCAACACAAGCAGTCTCTATGGACCCTATTTTTTATGGCCTGTTTCTTCCTTCAAATGCCTGCCGCCGGCGCCGCTGGGATGGACCGGGAAATGGGCACTCAGGCGGAAAGGTTGCCTTTAAAAAAAGTGGCTTTGTTCAACACCGGTGTGGGTTATTTTCAGCTTCAAGGAACCATTCCCCCTGGAAAAGGCTGCCACCTCTATGTAAAACGAGACCAGATGAACGATTTACTCAAAAGCCTTACCGTGATCAATTTAAATGGCGGGCAGGTCAGCAGCATCACTTATGACAATTCCAAAACCGCAGGCCAGAAACTGGATGAATTCAATTTTCACCTGCAGAAGGGACAGGGACTGCCCCAGATCCTCAGGCAGCTTCAAGGGAGTGAAGTGGCTGTGTTGAGCGGTAACACGTCTGTAACAGGAACCATCATGGGGGTAGAAAAACGCAATACCCAGACTGAAAAGTGGATGGTACCGCGGTTTTTTCTAACCATCATGGTCTCAAACAGTCAACTGCGCACTTTCGACACCAGTGAAATCACCGGAATAAAACTGCTTGACGAAAAGCTCAATAAAGACCTGGGCCGATATCTCTCCATCCTGTTTCAAAAGCATCAAAAGGATGGAAAAACCGTGACCATAACACCCACAGGAGAGGGGCCCCAGGAACTTCTGGTGAGCTATATTACGGAAGTACCGGTATGGAAAGCCACCTACCGTATTGTGGTTCCGGAGTCAAAAAAAGAAGACAAACCTTTCCTGCAAGGGTGGGCCATCGTCGACAATGTGAGCGGGGAAGACTGGCAAGGCGTGCAGCTTTCCCTGGTGAGCGGCTTGCCCGTCTCATTTATCCAGGAACTTTATGCACCCCGATTTAAAAAACGCCCCGAACTCAAGATGGATGATGAAGATGCTGTAGCCCCGACGGTACCTGAAGCTGTCGTGAGCGAAAACCGAATGTTGATGGCAGCGCCTGAAAGTCCCAGGGCCAGCGCCGGAACCATCCGTAAAAAGGCCGTGGCCCGAAAATATTCCAAAGAGCTGGACATGGGACGAAGCATACGGGAATTGAAGGCTCGAACCGTCACCCGGGAAGTGGGCGACATGTTTGAATACCGGATCGACCACCCCGTCACCATAGAACAAAATCGTTCGGCCCTGGTTCCCATTGTTTCAAAAAACATCGAAGGCCGGGCCGTGGATCTGTACAACGAAAAAACTCGAAAACAAAATCCACTGGCAGGTGTCAAGCTCAAGAATACCACGGGGCTCACCCTCGAAGGGGGTCCCTTGACCGTGTTCAAGGGAGGAACCTATGCGGGGGAAGCCTTCATGGAGAGCCTCAAACCGGATGAACAGCGCTACATCACCTATGCGGTTGACCTGGGCCTCCATGTGAACACAAAAAAAGGAAGTACCACCGAACCGGTGGACCGGGTGGTGATCAACCGAGGGCTCATGCGCCTGCACAGGGGGATCATTGAAACCAAGGCCTACACCCTCAACAACAAGAACGCCCATTCAAAAACCGTGGTCATCGAACACCCCTACCACAGCAACTGGAAATTGTTGCACCCGAAAAAACCCCTTGAGACCACCGATAATTATCTCCGTTTTAAGGTTGAGGTGCCCGGCGGCACCCAGACCGCCTTTACGGTTAAGGAAATCAGAGACGTATGGGAAAGCATCGCCATCAGCAACCTGACCCCTGACAACATCCTCATCTTTGCCCGCCAAAAATACCTGGACCATAAAACCCTCAAACAGATGGAAAAGATGGTTGCCGTCAAAGCCGAATTGGCCCGCATTGAAAATGAATTGAAAACCGTTAGAGGGGAAAGGCAACAGATATTCAGCGACCAGAAAAGGCTCCGCGCAAACCTCAAGGGTCTGGGTCAGACCGCTGAAGAAAAAGGGCTTCGAAGCCGCTACATCCAGCAGCTTGGCAACCAGGAAACCCGGCTGGGAGAAATCGAACAGCGGGAAAAATCCCTTAAAACCCAGCAGAAGACTCAGAAAAGAGCCCTTGAGGCCCTCATCGCCTCCCTGAGCCAGGATTTAAGGATCTGAGAAATCAATCTCCGGGATGGACAACCAGCGTTTGTCCCGGTTGAATGGGATCTCGCGAATTTATGCGATTCCAGATGATCAATGCCGTGACCGGGACGTTGTGGCGGCGCGCGATGGTGGAGAGGTTGTCTCCCGGTTTCACCACATAGATGCGGCCTTTGCGGTCTTTGGCATAGGCTTTCAGCAATCTGGAAAACCGCCTTTGAAAACCCGAAAGCGACCCTTTCGGGATGAGGAGTTCATGCTCCCCTTTTGCTAGGTAGTGCCCCCTTATTTCCGGGTTGAGGTCCTTGATCACCTTAAAACGGGTCTTTGCCGCCTTTGCCACGACATTAATGGGGGTTTCAAAGGTACATTTCACCCGAACCCGGTCAAAGGAAAGAAGCGGATAACGGTCTTTTTCCGTTAGATTGAACCCGTACTTTTCCGGGTCCGAAAAAATAAGTTTGATGGCCAGAATACGAAACAGGAAATGCTGCGTTTCAAGGGGAAGATAGAGATCGTAATAATTCATGGTGTCCTGCGCCAATATCTCGCCCAAAAGGCCCTTTTCTCCCATGTTGTAGGCGGCCGCAGCCAGGGTCCATGACCCCAGTTCCCGGTGAAGGGTTTTGAAATAGCGGGCAGCAGCCCGTGTGGATGCAAACAGGTTCCGTCTCTGGTCGATCCGATCGTTAATGACAAGACTATATTTTCGCCCGGTGGCCCTCACGAACTGCCAGAACCCGATGGCACCCCGGCTGGAACCCGCATGGGGTCTCAGGGCGCTTTCGGCGACGGCCACGTACTTTAAGTCATCGGGCAGCCCGTTTTTCTTAAGAATCTTTTCCATATGGGGCAGATAACGACCCGCCCGTTTCAACCAGAGGATTACCTGGGGCCGGTTCCAGAGGGCCAGCAACAGTTCCCGCTCGAACCGGTGTCTCACATCCGGATTGTTCATGGGGACCGGTTCACCGCAGAAATTCTGGCCGGGGGGAATTTTCAGTGATTCCACCAGGTCGGGAATCCGGGCCGGCTCAATGGTTTTCGCATCTGCAACCTCCCCCAACAAAACCATCACACCCATGACGCACAGGGCAAGCCATTTCGCACAATTTCCGCCTTTATGTTCCATACCACCCCTACAGTTCACGGACATTTCCCTCTTCCCCGCACGCTCTGCCTTTCAGATGAAAAAAAAACTTGAGTCCCGTCTTGACTTTACGGGAAAAAATCTTTGGTGAAAGGTAGGCACCGGCCACCCGTTTGTTGATCTCCCCGAGGGTCGGGTAAGGATGGACGGCGGAAGCCAGGGTGGAAAGCTTCACCTTTCCATTCAGGACGGCAACCCATTCATTCAACAGTTCCCCCGCCTTGGGCCCGAGGATTTGAACCCCTATGGGCTTTTCGTCCGGCCCCAGAATCATTTTGATTTTTCCAACGCCCCCCCCTTCAGCGAGACTCCTGTCGTTGTCTTTAAAAGCCTCCACAAAAACCGAATATTGAACCCCGGCTGCCCTGGCCTCCTTTTCATTCATCCCCACACCGGCAAGCTCCGGATCCGTATAGGTACACCATGGCAAAAGTGTATAATCGGTTTTCCTGGGAAGATGAAAAATGGCGTTCCCCACCACAATACCCCCTTCGTAACCGGCGGCGTGAGTGAACTGAAAGGTGCCGGTCACATCACCTGCCGCAAAAATGTGTTTCTGAACAGTTCGCAGCCGAGCATCCACTTTGATACCTTTGCGGTCCCGTTCAATGCCGATGCCATAAAGATTAAGGCCTTCTACATTGGGACTGCGGCCCATGGCAACGAGAATCTGTTCGGCCCTGAGGGAATTGATTTTTCCTGCGCTATCTTTGAAACGGACTTCCCTGCGACTCCCCAAATCTTTCACGTCAATAATGGACGTATTTAAATAGAAGGTAATGCCTTCCGCCGCAAGGACCTGCATGACCCCTTCGGCCATATCCCTGTCTTCCCTGCTCAGGATCTGGGCACCCCGCTGAACTACGAATACGGCTGTTCCGAGGCGGGAGAACGCCTGGGCCATCTCCACCGCAATGGGTCCTGCGCCCAGAATAATCATGGATTCAGGAAGACGCTCCAGGGAAAAAATTTCCCTGTTGGTCAGATAGGGGGTCTTCTCCAGACCTTCGATGGGAGGGACCCCCGGTGACGAACCGGTGGCAATGACCCAGTTTTTTGCGGAAACAGTCTGCCCGTTCAATTGAACGCTGTGTTCATCAGAGAAGGTGGGGTCGCCGAATGCCACTTTGGCGCCAAGGCTGCAGAATCTTTCCTCCGAATCGTGTTTCTGGATGGTTGAGACCACCGATTGAATTCTCTCTCGGACCCTTTTAAAATCCACTGCCGGCATTTCCACGGGCGGGAGCCCGAACGACTGAGCATTTCTCATGGTATGGTACACTTGGGCTGTTCGAATCAGTGTTTTGCTGGGCACACATCCGAAATGAAGACAATCACCCCCCAGCTTTCCCTCTTTTTCCACCAGGAGCGTTTTCGCACCCAACTGCGCCGCACCGGAAGCCACTGTCAGACCCGCCGCGCCCCCACCGACAATACCCATATCATAGTCGTAGGTCGCCATGGTTGTTCTCCTTCCTTAAAGTCGGTGTTTTTTCGCACGTGCATGCACAACCAACATGAAAAACGGTGCTACTTGCCGTTTAAAGACCAGTCGTAGTCAAGGTAATCAACTTCAATTTCCGGCTGGTTTTTCTTCAACATCTCAAGGGTTTCCCCTTTGGTGTGTTTCACAAAGAACCCCATGATGTCATCGTTAAAATCCTCGGCATACCACTTAAAAATGCGGCTCACATTAAGCGTGTTCCCTTCAAGGCGGTTCACCCCGGGATCATTGATGAAAGCTCCGGTCATCTTCGTAAGCTGCTGGTCCAGAACGTCACCCCGGTAGGGTTCCCCCATCAGTGGCGGGCAACTCTTGGACGCACAGTTGACAGCGAAATGAATCCGCGGGTCCTTAAAGCGGGGGCGGAGAATACGGTGCTCAATGTTGTCCAGTGACATCACCTTTCCATCCAAACGGGCGATCTTCTTCTCCCAGGGGCTTTTAAAAAAACTCCCCAGATCTTTGATTGATTTTACCCCGGGATATGCACCCAAGATAAGTTTTATGGTCCATGCGTTATAGGCATTGATGTAAAATGCAAACTGCTCATTATAAGATAACCTCTTTGGGTCCACCGCCGCCAATACCTTGAGATAGAGATCTAGTTTGGCCTCATCATTTTTGAAGCCCTGATAGTCTACAAACCCATCTTGTACATGCTCCTTCAGCAATTCCGCATATAGATGATGGTCTACCACAGGGCCCGACCAGGCCGGGGTCGCCAAAACCGATGAGGTCCACCATAAGCAAAAACACATAAGGGGCATAGCCCACCCTCGACCCCTGCCGCCTGTCCGACACAGGTTAGAGCGCCCACCGAAACGGTTGTACTTACGGGAATGCAGGTTTATGAGGACCCTTCTGTTATCCACCGATCAATAACCTCCCTGTCTTTTTGATTCATGGATGTAATCCTGAGATCAACCGCAGCGGACTCCCGAGCAGCCTCTTCAACAGGCATTACCTTTGCATAGATGTCTTCAAAACAATGGGCTTCCTGACAGAAATCAAATATCAATTTGATATACCTATCCAACTTCTTCAATTTCAGCTGTCATATGACCACACAACATCATGCAATCGGATTTCTTTTGACGTGCAAGACCAATTTTCTTATACTTTCGCACAAAGAGGGAATCAGGGGCCAGGAAAAAAATACCACCCCCCATGAGGAAAACATGAAAAATCCCACAGAAATCCATCACATTACCATCGGAGCTCAGAGCAACGACCATTCAGCCAACCTGGCCCGCGTCTCATCAGAGCGTTTCTTTACCGATGCCTTGACTTTCGCGTGGGTACAACTCGCAGTTACAAAGTACTATGGGTTTGATACGCCGATTAATTTTTGGGATGTTTACAACATCGAGGCCGAAGCCCTGGGGCAAACGGTTGTTTATCACCCCGACGGGATACCCGATGTGGACCGGACCAACCCATTAATCAAAACAACTTCAGACCTGTACCGCATGAAAGCACCCGACCCTTATAAGTCGGGTCGAATGCCCTGGCTCCTGGAGGTGAATAGACATTATTTGGAAATGACGGGCAAGCTTGAACGGGTCTACTTTACCTCCCCTTTCAGTCTGGCCGTCAACATAAGGGGGTATGAAAATCTCATCTTTGACATGGCCGAAAATCCTGGTTTTGTTCATGACCTTTTCAAATTTCTTTGCGATGACGTCATCGCCCCCTTCTTAGAAACCATGCGAAACGAGATCGGCGATCCCGAGCTGATACTGGACGGACGCGATGCCTGGGCTTCTCCGCCTATGATCACACTGGATATGATGGACGAATATGTTGTCTCATACACCGAGAGATTGCGGGAGAGACTGGGCGACCGGCTGCTGACACGGGGGAACTGGGGCGATGCGAAAACCGATAATCCCGGCCGGTTTTTTTCTCAAAAACTTCAATGCAGCCCCGGATCCTTGAGCGTATTGGATCCGGACCTTTATGAAATCGGGCCCGGGCGGGTGAAGACGTTTGCCCATAAGCATAACGCAAGCGTAACCGCGGGAGTGGATGCAAAACTCCTTCGGGACGGACCCATAGAAGCAATTGTGGCGCGCCTCAAACTTTACCTCCATGAGATGGCCAGGGACGGGCGTTGCATGATACATCTCAACCACATTCCCGCGGAAACCCCACCGGAACATATTCATGCAGCCGTAGCGGCTTGTCACACATACGGACAACTACCCATCCCCGGGAACATGGATGACATTCCATTCCAATTGCCGGAGCGGAAAAGTTTTTTGGAGTTCGCACAGGAAAACGGCATGTCATTTGAGGCTTAATGGGCTCCCTGGAAAGCGGTTCCCGCCCGAATCCAGTCTTCAATATGACCTTCGCAGCAGCTTCCCGATTTCAAGCACCGCATCCCCTGCCCGATCCACAGTTTCCAGAAAGTTTAAGAAGGGGTGAATCATGCCATCGTAGCACAAATAGTTCGTGGGTACACCGGCGTTAATGAGCCTGTCCGCATATGCCTTTCCCTCATCCGTCAAAACGTCCAGCTCCGCAGACACCACCGTTGCCGGGGGGAGGCCGGAAAGGTCCTCTGCCAGAAGTGGCGAAGCGTAAGGGTTTTTACGATCCCCCTCATCTCTCAAATACTGGTCCCGGTAGTAAGCCATGCTCTGAGCCGTCAATAAATATCCCTCGCCGTGGGCATCATAGGACTTTTTATGAAAGTCGGAAAGGTCCATTACCGGATATAAGAGAAGCTGGTGCAAGAGATCCGGACCGGCCTCATCCCTTGCCATCAGGCAGGAAACCGCCGCAAGATTCCCGCCGGCACTGTCTCCTCCCACCAGCAGACGTGATGCATCTCCCTTCAGATGACGCGCATTTTCAGATACCCAGCATACCGCCCCGTAAGCATCCTCCAATGCTGCGGGGAACCGGTTTTCCGGGGCCAGTCGATAATCCACAGATACCACTACGCAGCCTCCGGAATTGGCAAGGGACCTGCAAAGGCTATCATGGGTGTCAAGGTTACCCAACACCCATCCACCCCCGTGAAAATAAACCAGAAGAGGGTACCCCGCCACATCATCAAACCCCTGCTCCGGGGTGTAAATACGAACGGGCATATCTCCTGCCGGTCCTGGAATGGTGCGGTCCTCTACCTTGGAAAGGTGGGGGGGCGGGCCGCCCACCGCGGCGAAAAAGGGGTTTCGGCTGGCCCTTGCCTGGGATGGCGAAAGCTCATAGACGGGGGCACCGCCTTCCGCTGCCAAACGGGCCAGCAATGCTTGTGTCTGGGAATCGGGATTATTTCTCTTCACCATTGTCCTCACTTTCAAACCACTTGTGTTGAACCGGAGTGTTAACTTAGCCCCCCGGACGGCTGGGTCTCACGCAACCTCGGGGGAGGGATAAATACTTTTCGTAACCCCTCCTTTAAGAAAATGGCCTCCTCAGGGCAGAATCGCGCACAGACACCGCAACCCAGACACACATCCGCTTCCCTTTCTGCCAGGGTTTCCGCATTCAACCTGATGGCATCCGTGGGACAGAGATCCACACACGTTCCACACCCTGTGCACAGGTCATCGTCAATGACCGACACGTAATAGGTGGAATTGATCAGGGGTAGAGCGCCTTCGCGCCACGAGCGGATGGCATCGCAGCAATCTTTGCAGCAGTTGCAGATGCTTGTTTCAGGTTTCGATTCATTGGAAGCGGGGTGGTAGGCCTTATGCACCAGGCCCGCCGCCTCAGCTTCCTTCATGATCTTGAGGGCTTCTTCCTTCGTCACTTTTCTGGCAAACCCCTGGGCGGTGGTGTGTCGCGCCGATTTTCCGAAAGTAAAGCAATTCAACGTGGGCGCTTCCGTGTCGCAACCATCCCCCAGAACCTTACGCCGCTGACGGCAGAAACAGTGCCCCACAGCAATATCATCAAATTTATCAATGACCTCCTCCACGCTCTGGCTCGGCAGGATAAACTCCTCGGGTGTCTCCACAACTTTATCCACACGAACGACCCGGACGGTTCTGCCGTCCTCCCCGACAGTTGACGCCACTGTCCGGTCAATGGCCGGCGCCATTTTGAACTGAGGGAGCAGCTGCTCATAGTTACGCTGAAGATTGTCACGAACTGTCTTCATAAGTTTTTCAAACAGAGATGCGAGCTCCTTTTCAGCATCATCCCCTGTCAATTCACCCATGAATTTATATTCCAGCAATCCCACATTCATAAGGGGAAGCAGGCGATAGACCATGACCCCTGAACTGCTGGGCTGGTTGAAAATCAACCCCTTCCGGGCCAACGTATGGGCCATGCGCCGGACCCTTTCACTGGAAACGCCACTTGACGCTGTCAACTCATCCAGGGTCTGGGACGCTTTCTGCTGGAATGCCAAAATTAAATCAAGTTCATCCTCATTCTCCCCGACCACATGCTTGATGATTGAAACGCTGGTATCGTTCACCGGAAAGGGGAACAGCCCCTGTTTGCAAACAACGCCCGTGGCACGCTGGAACTTTTCCTCTAATGATGCATTCTCGATCATCCTTTTTGCCTCCTTAGTAAATCATCAAGATACTCTGCCCACATTTGGCTCCGCAACGTATCAATGATTTTGAATTTTTCCTGCAACAGCGGAAGAACCCCTGCTTCTGAACGTAATATTTCCGCTTCCAGATCAGGACAGATGTAATGATGGCATATAAACGGTCTTGATCCCGGCCCCAGGGTGCAACCAAAAGGCCCCAGGAGACGGCAACCTTTCTTACGGGTACCGTTTTTTCGCCATCTTTTTTTTCTTCCCGACAATTTTAGAAAAAGGACATCTTTTTCGCCGAAAAGATGGTCCACCCGCTCGCAGCAGGGGGACTTGCAGTGGGCGCATACGATCTCAACAGAATCTTTCTGCAACGCCACCACTTCAAGAATCAGGGTTTCCAACTCTTTCGCCGTCTTTTCAGACTGATACATGCCCATTCTATTTTTTCATCACCTTCAAACATCACAGCCACACATCATTGTCTCGGACTTTTCGCTTAATGGAACCCGCAGGGAGCTATAAAAAACATGCGGGAAGCCCTATCAGATTTCGGCTTCAAGCAAAGAAATGGCCCCATCGACGTACTCGGGAGAAAAATGCTTTCCACGATGACGGCGTAGTATTTCGGGCATACACCTGAAAAAAGCATCTATGACCCCGGGATCAAAATGGCTCCCCCGGTCCGCTTTGAATATGCCGATGACCTTTCCAAAGGGCATGGGCTCAAATCCCATGCCCTCATTTCCAACATACTTGGGATAATCCCGGCGTGACGTCAACGCATCAAAAACATCCGCCGCAGCCAGAATCTTCGATGCCAGCGGCAGTTCATTCCCGGTTAAGCCAAAAGGGTAGCCCTTTCCGTTTACTTTTTCGTGGTGATAGGTTGCCAGAATGGGAACATCTCTCAATTTTTTTGAAAAATGGAATTTTTCCAGGATCGCAAGGGTTTTTGTGGTATGCTCGTTCATGGCAGCCCGTTCTTCAGCGGTAAATGGGCCGCTTTTAAGCAATACGGAGTCCTTTATGCCGATCTTCCCGATATCATGCAGCAAACCGGCATAATTGATCTCTTTCAGTGCATCTTCATCCAGTTTCATTTCCCCGGCAATGGCAAGCGCGTACTCCGTCACGCGCTGAGAATGGCCCGCTGTCAGGGGGTGCCTGGCATCAACAGTTGCCGCCAGAGTCCGTATGGCCCCCTCAAAAGACGCCTCCAGTTCCTCAATGAGAAATGAATTTTCAAGGGCAATGGCAACAAAACCGGAAAGCCCCTTCAATATCTGCAGATCGTCTTTACCAAAGCGCAACCCTCCGACCTTGTTGATCACCTGAATGACCGCGATCCGATCGCCCTGACGGTTTGAGATGGGCATGCAGAGCACGGCACGCGTGCGAAAGTTAGAGTCCTGGTCAAAACTTCTGTCAAAATAGGGAAGGTTCCAGGCGTCAGCCACATTGATGGTGTCGCCGGTCTCTGCCACACGACCGCTGATTCCCTTGCCTATGGGAAGGCGAATCTTCTTAAAATGTTCAGCGACCTTGGTCCAGATTTCACCGCGATTCCAATCAATCAGATAAAGACTGGTTCTTTCGGCACCCATGGCCTCGGTGACTTTCTTGATAATCAGGGGAAATAGATTTTCGAAATCCAACTCCAGGCTGAGCTCTCTGGCCATAATGAGAAGACCGGTCAATCGATCATTGAGAGAATTCGCTTTTTTGAGCAGCGTCCTGTTCTTTTTTTGCAGCAAACGTTCGCTCAGGACACGGTCAAGCTTGATTTTGAGCTCGCCAAGTCTTAGGGGTTTCCGGATAAAATCAGTAGCCCCCGCTTCGATAACTTGATCATAGACATATTCCTCAACAAAACCGGTAATGACAATGAAAGGTACACCCGGGGCAATCTTACGTGCCTCCGTCATCACCTCAAGCCCGTCCATCCCCGGCATTCGGATATCGCAAATGGCTGCGGCAAAGAGCTCTTTTTTCATCAATTCAAGTGCCTTAAAGCCGTTATTTGATGTTCGGCAATTGTAGCCGAACGAACCGAGGGCCTCTTCGAGGATATCGACGGTGGCAGTATCATCGTCCACCACAAGAATCATTTCTTTATCCATTTCCCTTTCCTCACCGAAGGTGTAAATCAGATCTCCTTTAACAATACATTTGTTGAAGCATTTTCTGTGAAACGATCCAATCCATCCAGACTCTCCTTGATAT
The DNA here is from genome assembly GCA_016844935.1 of Desulfobacteraceae bacterium. Lineage (GTDB taxonomy): Bacteria > Desulfobacterota > DSM-4660 > Desulfatiglandales > Desulfatiglandaceae > NaphS2. The sequence goes on from JAERTK010000322.1 coordinate 23,294, forward strand.
TTTCAAAATCGAGGCCTGAAAGCACGGGGACATGGTTGACACCCTGCTGTTCCACCTTATCGACGACATACTTTACGGTGAACAGGTCCACATCCTGTGCCGGTTGATAAGCCCGCGCACCACCTTCGTCAGGGCAGATTTCCGACACGATGCCGGCGGCTTTTGCCTCCATCAAAATCTGTTGCAGAAGGGATCTTGGAATCTTGAGCGCTTCGGCCATGTGAGCTTCGGTGACCGGCGGAGCACCTCGGCAAAAACGTTTCACGAGGAAGTGAACCACCTGCAGCATCACAGTCTTTTTTAACCGGTAACTGATCCGGGAAAAATCCGGCGCGAACTCATAATCCCTTTCGTTTTTGATGGAAAACAGCAATTCCGCACCAAACAGCACAATCAACCAGCTGATCTGCAACCAGACAAGAAACAGGGGAAGCGCCGCGAAACTACCGTAAATGGCATTGTATTTGGTTACGCCGAACTGAAATGAGACATAGGCCCACTGAAACAACTGAAACAGGGTGCCGGCTGCAATGGCGGCCGGCAAACCGAATTTCCAACTGACTTTTCCATTGGGCAAAAACATGTAGAGGAACGTAAACAGAAGCCATATGGCACAATAGGGCAGCAGCTTCATGACAAAGAAAATGGCCGGACTCACGGACCCCAAAATAGAAAAAGACTGAACCGCGGTTGTCACCTGACTTTTAATGACAACGGTGAGTGCACTGGACGAGATCAGCAGGATCGTACAGATGAACATGGTCGCCATATAATCGCTGACTTTCCGTCCCAGACTCCTGGATTTTGGAAAATTCAAAATGTGATTGAACGCACTTTCAATATTTCCCAGAACGCGGATCACGGTCCAGAACAGAACCAGGACCCCCACCCCCGCGACCAAGCCACCCTTGGTGCTCTCAAGCAGGGAATTGGCGAATACGGTGACGTTTTCAATAATTTCTTCATGGCCGTAGAAGCTTTCCTGGAGCTGGCGCTCCAAGGTTTCTTGAAACCCAAACCCCTTGGCAATGCCAAACGCCATTGCCAGAACAGGGACAATGGACAGAAGTGAATAAAACGTCAGGGCAGACGCTCTGAACATGCACTGGTCTTCGTTAAAAGCGCGAAAGCCAAGCAGCGCTACCCGCAAAGGGCGGATGTAAGCTGCTTTCCACCAGGGAATGGCATCGAGGCGGATTCTCCAGAGATCCTCTCCAAAAAACCGCATTCCTTCGGAGATCAGCTTGTTCGCCCTGTTTCTCATGAAAAAATTAGGACCTCGGCAATGGACGTCATTTCACATCATAATATTTATGATGCACCCTAAACGCGTTCTCCAAAAAGTTTGGTGCCGATTCTCACCAAATTGGCGCCTTCCTCAATGGCGATCTCATAGGAATTGGACATGCCCATGGAAAGTAGCGACAGTTCCACCCTGTCAAGATTCAAAGCGTTGAGCTCATCAAAAAGCATTTTGGTCTTTCGAAAGTAGGGACGCGCCTCCTCAGGGTCACCGGTAAAAGGCCCCATGGTCATGAGCCCTCTGATTTTCACATGGGACAGGGTGGATATCTCCTGAAGCAGCTGGGCGGCATTTTCCGGCATAACCCCCGCCTTCTGGACCTCTTCGCCGCTGTTGATCTCCAACAGGATCGGCATTGTTTTATTTAACCCTTTACACGCCCTGTCAATGGCTTTGGCCAGTTTCATGGAATCTACAGTTTCAACCATATCGAAGATGGCTGCCGCCTTCTTGGCCTTGTTGGACTGCAAATGGCCGATCATGTGCCATTTCACCGGGTGGGAAACCGCATGGAAAAGTCTCTCCGCTTCCTGAACATAATTGTGCCCGATGATGGTAAGGCCCGCTTCAATGGCCTCAATAACCTCTTCTGCTGACCGGGTCTTGGCGGCACCAACCAGTTGAACCCCTTCAGGCAATTCCACTTGAATTCGTTTTACATTGTCTTTAATCAAGATTCCCTCCTCGTTAACTAGCAAAGTGATACCGCAATTCCAGATGGGTGTAAAGGGGTAGGCCGCCATAAAGAAGCATTTCGTTGCATTTTTTCCAGTTGCTGTGGTATTAGGGAACAAAAAAGGCAGGAGGAAACAACATGTCGGAAGATAAAGATGGGTATTTTGCCCGAAAGCACCCCTCAGACAGTGAAACCGATCCCCGTGTTATTGAGGCACTGAAACAGCAGGCATCAGATGGGGCACTTCCCTGCGCAGTCGCTTTTAAGGTTGCATCAGAACTGGATGTGACACCCGGACTTGTGGGAAAAACAGCGGATCTGCTGGAACTGCGTCTTAGTAAGTGTCAAATGGGGCTATTTGGATATGAGCCGGATAAGCGGATTGTAAAACCGGCTGAAATGGTTTCCGAGGCACTGGGAACCTGCATTCAGAAAGGACTCGCAGACAACCGGTTGTCCTGCGAAAAGGCATGGGGAATTGCCAAAGAATCGGGTTTGACAAAGATGGCAGTTTCGTCCGCCTGTGAACGCTTGGGCATTAGAATTAACGCCTGCCAACTGGGCGCTTTTTAGGCATATCAAAAAAAACATCCTCGTCATGAAACGTACCCGGGGGCACATCAATCAGAGGATGCTTTATTTTCGACCGGTTTTCACTAACAACTGCAGGAAGAACCACATGAAGAGGGCTGCACCGGCATGTTTGACGCAATGTTGAAACCGGAGCCCATGGCGGAGGTCACATAATCCACCTTTATGGGTTTTACCCGGTCATAGAGTGAGTTTTCAACAACGAACTTGATACCCCTGTCATCAAATTCCTGATCGTCTTCTTTTGACTCATCCAGAGCCATTCCCAGTGACGGGCCGCTTCACCCACCTTGGGACATCATGATCCGGATAGCCGGGATCTCTTCCCTGTCCTTCAGGAAGTCTTTGATCATCTCGCTTGCTTTTTCGGTTATTTCCAGCATATCTCCTCCTTTTGTTCCATTATTCTTTGTATTATAATCTAGAATATACACGATATTCCCTTTGTCAATAGAGAGACCACGGTAAGAAAAAGGTTACAGATTTCTAGAAAGGTTCTTCCGAAAGGCGTTGTTTCAACCAGATGATCACCCTGTCCAATTCCCCGCGCAATTCTTCAATGGCTTTTCCCCGGTGGCTGATGCCGTTTTTTTCTTTACTGCCTAGTTGTGCGAAGGTTTTTTGAAGCGGTGGATAGTAAAAAAGCGGGTCATACCCAAACCCTCCGCGGCCCTCCGGGCTTCTCGCAATCACCCCTTCACAGGTTCCTTCATAAATCAGCGCCGGTCCCCTTGGCACCGCGAGGGCCAGCACGCATACAAAGGCTGCCGTTCTATCCTTGATATCTTCCATTTCACCCAGCAATTTGCGGTTATTGGATTTGTCGTCCGCATTCTCTCCGGCATACCGGGCGGAATATACGCCGGGAGCACCCTGAAGCGCTTTCACCGTCAGGCCTGAGTCATCGGCGATGGCGGGTATCCCCAGTACCCTTGCTGTGAATTGCGCTTTTTTGAGCGCGTTCTCTTCAAAGGTATGGCCGTCCTCAATGACCGGCGGAATGGGGCCAAAATCACCCAGGGTCTTAAGTTCAATGCCCGAATCCCTGAACAATTCTTGAAACTCTGATATTTTACCGCTGTTTTTTGTGGCCAGAACCATCGGCTGATCCAGTGTCATGATATCTCCCTACACCCCCTCTATACCCTGATACGTTTCATCGTTTTCAGTTGACTCTCCATTTGTTGTGCTTCCTGCTCAAATCCGGGTTTTCCCACCAGGGCGAACATGGCCCGTTTATAGGCTTCCACACCGGGCTGAACAAAGGGATTGTGCCCCAGAAGGTAACCGCTGACGGAAACCGACTCTTCCATCATATAGTACAGCTGCCCCAGATTAAATGCATTCCTTTGAGGGATTTCAATGGTCATATTGGGAACGCCCCCCTGATAATGGGCATAAGCGGGCCCTTCCACGACCATTTGATTCACATGATTCATGTCCATTTCCCGTTTGACCAAAAAATCCAGGCCATCCAGATTATTGTCCGTTCGGGGAATCGACACCCGGTTGTCATGTTCCCTTAAGGCCAGGAATGTTTCCATGATGTTCCGTTCGCCCTGCTGGACCATTTGTCCATTGGCGTGCAGCTTTTCGGAATACAGGGAAGGCGAGACCCACATTCCGTGCCCCTCGTGGCCTTCGCTTTCAGGGAAAAGCTGCTCCATCCATCTGGCAACCCAGTACAGGCCCGTGGAATTGGAGGCGACCACTTCGATCTTTTTCCCGGCGCACCACGCGGCGTGTCTCATGGCAGCATGGACCAACGCGGGATTCTTCCAGAAATCATTTTCCGAAGAAATTTCCCTCATGGCATGAAAACCGGCCACAAATTCGGTGATATCGATGTGGGCCATGGCCAGGCCCACAAGACCCACATCGCTCAACACCGAAAATCTTCCCCCCACATCATCCGGGACCTCAAAAGTTCGGTAACCTTTCTCATCTGCCAGTGTTCGCAGGGCGCCTTTTTCCTTGTCTGTGGTCACCAGGATCAATTGATCCGCATGGGCGCCGAAGCTTTCTTCCATCATTTTTCGCATAATTCGGAATGCAATGGCGGTTTCGGTGGTGGTCCCGGATTTGGAAATCACATTGATCCCCACCCTTTTCCCACGCAGCATGTCCAGGGTATCCCTGAAATAGTCGGGATCCATGTTCTGCCCCAGGAAATAAATTTCGGGGGACCCTCCCCTTTCAGCCCTGGTCAACTGATTGAAATAGGTATGTGTCAACGCTCGGAATGTGGCATCAATCCCCAGATAAGACCCGCCAATACCCAGGGAAACGAAGGCATCCACCTCCGTACTCAACGCTTGTGCAACGGATTGAATATTTTCCAGATGTTCCTTCGTTAGGTCAACGGGAAGGTTTTGCCAACCGGTCATGAGAACGCCGCGGTCATAGATATCGCCTTCTCCCCTCCGAAGCATTTCGCGGGCCTTGAGCACCTCCGGGATCAAAGATTCAATCTTCTCCATGGCAATTGAACCCGCACCCGGCGCCTCCAGCATGTAGGTCACATCCAGGGTGATGCGATTGGCTTCCCTGAATTCCGGCGTATCAAACCTATTCTGCTTCCCCTCTCCCCGCCGTCGCTGTGCCGCGATGGTACTGTTCTTATTCAGACCACCCAGTTCAAATCCGCTCATTGTCATTCCCCCGTTTTTCGAATCAGAACTTCCTCAGATGTATCCATATCACAATCCAGACATCTTGGAAATACCATGAACAAAAAAGGCAGGGCCGTTTTCGACCCTGCCTTTTTTAGCTAACCGTTCCGGGTATTCGGATTACTGAACAGTCACCGTACACGAATCAAGATAGGTGCCCTGCGGGTTACCGTCTGAATTACTGTCGACAGCGAAATAAAAAATATACATGCCCACATCCAGCGTCCCACTATAAACATTCACAGCGGGGGAAACGTCAACCAACTTAAGCTGTAGACAGGGGGTCAATTGCATCAACCAGCCCATTGGGTGAACATAACTGGCCCATCCCATGGCAGGCTCATACGCGGCAACCCACCAGTCCGCCATCTGGCCGATCCGGCTGCCTGCGGCAAGCTCAACGGTAACAGAAACAGCATCCTCTTTAGAAACCGTCAACGGACCATCCTGGCCATTGACCTTGATATCCGGAATGGGCGGATTGGTATCGGCAATTGCGCCGTAAACAATAATCTTTCCCTCGTCCACATACTCCCATCCGGCTTCCAGAAGATCGATATCCGTGGTTCCTTCTGGCAGAGGTTCAACCCGGATGATGGTGGCAGAGCGGGTGGCGGATCCGGCATTGTGATCCCAATCGTAATCGTATGGCCAGACCACGTCCTGATTGGCGGCGTTGCTGCTCTGGTCTGGGGGAGAGGGTGTTTTTTGAGGCGGCACCACCCGAAACGGACCTTCTCCAGAAAGTCTGTTGTCATCCCCCAGTATGCCCGGTTCCAGATCCTGACCTTCGCGGTTGAAGGCCAGAAGCATTTTCAGGCCGTTTGCATTCACGATACTGTCCAGATGGCTCCGCCCAGCACCAGAAGGGGCGCCGTAATCACACCAGCCATCCGTGGTATTCAAAGCGGTGTCCGCTTGTTCATTATATTGATAATAGGCTTCTGGATAAACACCGTTCACATGGTACAGTTCAGGATCAGCATCAATGTCCAGGGGGTGATAGTCGGACCACCCGTCCGGTGCAAAAACCGTTATACCCGAAGCGGAACTCAAAATACCGGCATCCTTCAGCAAATCCTCCATGGGAACACCGGTGTACTGTGCGTAAAAATCGCCAGACCGTGCAGTATTCATGAGCAGGAACTGGGTGTGTTGCGTCATGGCTTCCAGTTGCGCCTTGGTATAAACGCGGCTGGGGGCTGGCACCTTGGTTGGGTCATCATTCGCATTACCGGGATATCTAACCGCTGTAATCTCTGCGGTATTGCTGTATCCGTCTCCGTCCGAATCCATGTCCGCAATGGCGGCGATGGCACTCTGATTCCGCCCGTTGACGAGATAATCCTTTCCATAAGAATTTAATGTGTCGATAATGTTGCCGCTGCCATCATATCCGTAGCTGTAATGGCACCACTGACAGCTCCCGAGGCTGACCCACTTGTCCGTCTTTTTTTCATACTGCCCGCCGGTATGGCAGAGGGCGCAATGGTCCAGCTTTGTACCCGCCTTATCTGGATATTGCGCCACAAAATGCTGAGAATCATTCTCCCCTTCATGATGGTAGGCAGATAAAACCACCGATACCGTCAACATGACCATGAACACGGCCCCCGTAACTACTGCAAACTTTTTCATCTTCATTCCTTCCTCCTTAAGTTAAGAATATATGATTTTTCCCTCCATTGAATCCGGCTAAAATTGAAGCTGAAAACGACCCGTAACCACATCCTCCCGGTCGCTGTAAATGGCTTCCCCGGTGAGTGAATCCTTTTCAATCAACAGGGGGCGGTCAAAATTTGTTCTCGTTAGGTTTAAGAGCAACCGAATATAGGGATTAAGATACCAGTTGAAAGCGATGGTATAAGCGGTTGCCTCCCGAACTGAGTTCCCCGGCTCAATAAGGTACTCATAAGCTGAATCACCTCCGTCAAAATGATCATAACGAAACGCCAGACCCAATGCCCCCCACCCTCCCTGCCACAGATTTCGAAGCGGTCGGATCGCCTGAATTTTACCGCCTTTGATCCTAGGTTTCTCTCCGGTAACCATCCACGTAAGCGCTCCGTAGTAGTCTTTCAAATTGATATGGAACTGAGCATCACTGGTTTTCACATCCGAGAACCGCAAATTGATGTATTCACCCCACAGGAGCAAAGGACCGCAAGCCCATGCCATTTCTGCTCCGTAACGGATACGGGCATTCACATCACGAATAATGTTGAATTTTGCCGCCGAATTCACATCAAAATATGTGGTCAAACCGCCCGTCTCCACACTCACTTTCACATTATTTCGATCTACTTTGGCATAACTGTAGGATCCCCCCACTTGAAACCCGTCCCACAGAGAAAATCCCATATTTTTGAAAGGCGCATAAACAATACGTCCCGTAAATTCCGGAGAATCAGAGTCTCCTCCCACGGTGTCATCGGGACCATCGCCGTTAAAAATTCCCACACCGTAGTAAATTCGGTCCTTCCAGAACGACGCATGGGCCATGAGTCCCACATCCCGCCATGGCACCAGAAATATCCCCATGGACCGGCCCGAAAAAGGCATGTTTTGGTTGGCGGTTTGCTGCTGAAGACTGAAAGGTTCTTTAAACTGACCGACTCGAAAGGAAATAAAGGGAAGGACACGGGTATCCACATAGGCATCCAATAGCCTGCGTCCTCCGGCGCCCTCAAACTGGTACTGAAATTTATAGAAAAACCGATCATAAAGATGGCCCGTGAGCAGGAGTCGGGCCCTGCGAATGTCAAATCTGTTTTTGGCTGGATCCGCATCACTGTCATAGCTGAAATAGCGATAATCCACCTGAAGCAGGCCGCCAATGCGTAATTCAAAAAGATCTTTTTCCCTCGACCGCAGGTAAAAACCATTATCGAATACGGCTTCCAAAGGAAATGCCTTCTTTTCTCCAAAAGCTTTCTGAATGGGCGTTTCTACTTCAGATTTCGCAATTTTTATTTCTGTCCTTTCTTCGGGAACCGGTGCATCAGACGGTCTGTTCACCTCTTGAACAATACGGTCTCGACTGAGAGATAGGGCTTCCGCCCTCTCTTTAATCGCCTGTTCCCTTTGAAGTAACGCTTTCTCTCTCTTTGCCACCGCCTGCTCACGATCGACCAGGACCTTTCGGTCTTTGGCCAGTGTCGCCTTAATTTTCCCAGCCTGTTCATGACTGATGGCACCATTTTTCCGGAGCAGGTCCAACAGCTGCTCGAGCGCCTCAGTTTCAGCGTTACAAACGCCGTTTGAACCAACAAACAGCAAGAATAAAAAGACGACTGCCATTCTTCCAGGCAAGCGCTTCAACAAGAAAAATTTCATAATTCCCATACCTGATACTTATGTCACATTTGGCTTAAGCATTAGCAAAAAAAAGGCCCAATGCGTTTACTAGAAAAAAGGCAGGCGTTTTTTAACGTTTATAGTAAGTTTTTGTCAATCTTTTTTTTACATATAGATATAATTCATATATATAAGAATATAAATTACCAATAATATCTAATAGCAACCTTAAGGCATTGCCGATTGACTTATAAGGGCATACATGGTTTATTGAAATCAAAGCAGTCAAAACGGGAGGGGAAATTCCAATGGGAGAAAGAACACTGTTGAGCACCCGGGAGTTGGCGCAATTTTTGAGCATCAACGAAAAAATGGTTTATACACTGATTGCCGAAAAGAACCTTCCAGCCACCAAAGCCACGGGCAAATGGCTTTTTCCCCGCCATCTGGTGGAACAATGGCTGGAAGCCCAAACAATCAACTTCCCCAAACAGCCGGATCCACTGCCACCCTATGACGGCCTATTGATCATTGCCGGCAGCAACGACATTCTTCTGGACCGGGCCATCTCCTTGATCAACCAGCTCCAACCCGAAGAAATGGTGGCATTCGGCAACATGGGAAGCCTCGGGGGCATTCGGGCTCTCAGGCGAAATCATTGCCATATTGCTTCCAGCCATTTGATCCAGAAAGACGGAGAAGAATACAACTTCGGGTTCGCCATAGATGAGCTGGGCCAGATGCCCGGCATCATCAATTTCTGCCGGAGGGAACAGGGCCTCCTGATTGAAAAAGGCAACCCCAGAAATATCCGCTCAGTGGCGGATCTCAACGGAGCCGGCATCAAAATCATCAACCGCCCTCTGGGGACCGGAACCCGCCTGCTTCTAGACGAAGAGCTGACAAAAGCCGGAATCGAAGGGAATGAGGTTGACGGCTACACCCGAGAAGTATCACGTCATCTTGACCTGGGGCTGGAAATACTTTCCGGCCGTGCACAGGCCGGCCCCTGCATCCGGGCTGTGGCCGAACTTCTGGACCTGGATTTTGTTCCCATAAAATGGGAGAGCTTTGATCTGCTGATTCTCAAGGACCGGTTTTTCGACAAGGGCGTGCAGCAATTCCTGAGCTTTTTGAGCGAACCATCCTTCAAGAAGCTGGGTGATGATCTGGCAGGATATGACTTGGGGGTTTCAGGGAAAATGCTGTTCCCTAAAGAAACGTAGCAACGGCTCACGGTTCAATCTTGATGACTATAACCTATTTTAAAGACCGGCTGGACGAACACTGGCCCGTGTGGGCGGCCATCACACTCAGGTTAATGTCCAGACTGGTTCGAACGAAGACCGTGGGCGTAGAACAAACCACAAAGGGGCCCTGCGGCATCGCACACTGGCATGGGGATGAACTGGCGCTCATCCCCCGTTTCGGCCACATCGGCCCCACCATTCTGGTGAGCCATTCAAAAGACGGGGCCATCATGGCAAAAGGGGCCACAGCGCTGGGATATGGCGTAACCCGGGGGTCATCCACTCGAGGCGCCGTAGGGGGACTTCTGGCGCTCATCAAGGCCGTCAGGAAGGGTCATGCGGTGGTGCTTGCAGTGGATGGCCCACAGGGCCCCCGCGGCGTTTGCAAGCCGGGAATTGTCAGGGTAGTACAAAAATCAGGGGTTCCGCTGTATCCGGTGGGGGTGGCAGGATCAAACAGATTTGTTTTTAAGAAATCCTGGAACCGGGCCTATCTTCCCTTGCCCTTTTCCCGCCAGGTGGTATGGGTTGACAAACCTCTCTATTTTCCCAAGAAAATCGACAACTCAATAATACCCGAATACTGTCGCCGGGTGGAAAGGGCCATTCGGGCCGCACAGAAAAAAGCGGAGGCCCTGCTTCAATGGCCGCACTCAAATCCCTGAAGCAAAAAAGACGGAATCAAAACGGCCATAAACAACAACCGCTGTCCCTGAACTCATTTTCGCAGGCTGCCAGTTGCCCTCCATATCTCACGGCCCTTTTCTGGACCCTGTCTGCCACCTTCATCAGCCATGCCTTTTTGGCATAGGTTTTCCGATTATAGCCGCCGCGACCTTCATGATAGGCCAGGTAAAGATTTCGCGCATTGTTTTTGGAGATGCCACACTTTTTAACACTCAGAGAACAATACCATCCCACAAAATCGATGGCGTCACCAAAATCATCCCGGTCAGCCCAGGAATTGTCCGTGCTTTCCTGGTACTCTTCCCAGGTCCCATCCAATACCTGTGCATATCCATAGGCAGAGGAAGGCCTTGGCCCTGGAAAAATCCACAGGCAGGTGGTTCGAGGCGGTTTGGCATCGGAAACATATTTTGATTCCTGGTGCAAAATGGCCATCATGACCGGAATCGGAATCCCCCATCTTTCTCGGGACTCCGCCGCGTCTTCGTACCAGTCCTCATTTTCCCTGAAAATTTCGCAGAGGTTGTCCAGATTTCCGGGTGGGGTGGGGGTTGCGCATCCACAGAGGGCACCCAAAACGAGGCAGGCAATAAATATTACCAATCCTTTACACCACAATAAAAATAAACGCCTCTCTGCCATCCCTATTCCCTTTTTCTCACCTCATAGTCCACTTCAACCGTGTCCTTAAATCCCGCTTCCAGATTCAGGAAAGCGGAAGGAATAACCAGTTTTGCCTCCACCTCCCCTGAACCCTTGATGTCGTTTAAGGGAATGCTGGTGGTATAAAGTGTCTGCATGCCGTCGAGGATCGTTTTGGGACCGCTGAGCTCAACCTTCGAGGGTTCGGCCTCGGCTCTCACCAGAAGCAACTCCGAAGGCAGTTTTCCCACCCAATCCGCCTGTACGGGCAACATTTTTTTGGACCGTGTATCCAGGTTCACATCCACCACCATGGGTCTTACCTCTTTCAGGGAAAGTCCGGGAGGAATGGAAAGATTATCGTTGGTAATGGCAAATGTGTTGGTTCCCGAAACGGCTTTGCTCAGATCCATCTTCACCCGGACCTGTTCGGGGCGGATGGATTTCAAAAGCGCCCTCGATCCCCGGAGAAACAGTCGAACAGAAGTTGCGGAGGTATTTAACATTTCCATATGGGGGTTCTGGTTGGCATACTCCACGGGAATGTCAAAGGTCTTAATGGCATCGAGCCCCCGGCTGATGCTGAACCAGACGCCGAATACGATCAACAGCGACACCAGGGCGGCAATCCTCAATTCAATTTTCCTTCTTTTCAAAAACTGGCTCTGATTTTCCCGAATTCCCAGATGTTCCCTGAGGGCATTGACCAACTGCCATTTTCCATCAATGGTCAACACATCCACACCTCGGGTTATGGTAATGGCACCCCGCTCCTCGGATACGGCAATCACCATGGCGTCGGTGGTTTCAGACAATCCCGCAGCTGCCCTGTGACGGGTTCCATAAGCACTGGGTAAATCCTTTCGATGGGAAAGGGGAAGAATAACCCCCACTTCCGAAATCCGGTCTTCTACAATCACGGCCGCGCCGTCATGAACCGGGTTGTTGGGCCAGAAGATGCTTTCAATCATCTCCGTGGAAACGCGGCCGTCCCATGGAATTCCCTGCTGAACAAACTCCTCCAGATCCTCTTTTCCGGGCAGCACCATAAGGGCACCGATACGTCTCTTGGCCAGTTTAAAGGTACTTTCCGTAATAATTTCCACAGGGGTTTTTGTGGGCCTCCGGGGCAACCCCCAGAGAATTGCCCAGATGTTTCGTGCACGGAAAACGGATCTGATTTCATTTCTGAAAACCACAATGACAATCAGGGCGGCAACGGCGATAATGCCCTCCATCATCCAGCTGGTCAGAATGAGCCCCAGGGAGACGGCCAATCTTTGCAGAATCCATAGGAACGCAATCCCCAAAAGCACTCTGAAGGCATCCGTTCCTCGAAAAAGCGCATAAAGGCGAAACAGGATATAGCTGTTAAACGCGATGTCGATGAAGTCCTGCCATCGGATGCTGGATATAAAGATCAGAAATTTCTGCAACACCTAACTACTCCGTAACGCTGAACCGCAGGGTTTTAAAAATTTTCCCCTCAGAGTCCGTTATTTCCACTCGCCAGGGTCCCACATCCATGTTTCGAATTTTTATTTTGCTGAAACTGGACCACTTGGGCGGTTTAAGGGTCAGCTTCAATTTTTTCTCGGACTGGTCACGTTTAAACCAGTTGTGGTGGACAACCGTTTTTTCCGGCACCGGATCAAAGGCTGTGAAACAGATCACAGATCCATGTGCCACGCTGAAAACGACCATTTCATTGTCGGGTTCCAGGTTCTTCAAGTCCTCGCACATAACCGCGTTGACAAGGGTCAATGGGAATGGCTTTTCAGGTAGCGGTTCCGCGCTCTTTTTATCACCCTCAGCCCCATATATGTTTTGGGCGAAACAAAAAAAAATAACCAAAACCAGCCATTGAGATGTTCTTTTATTCAAAATAAATTTCATGGAGCAGCCCTCTTCATAGGGGTAAATCCAGAAATACGACTCATACTACTCAATAATTACTTATGTTTAACGATCATTCCAAGAGACAGCAAAAAAATCCTGCGAGAAAAAATTCCACACTATAGTGTTAATGTATCAAAATTTTCCCATATTTTCAATAAGTGAAACCCCCTAAAGAATGAAAATCTTTCGTAGTTTTACCTATGGACTTTAATTGGATTCTGTGGCACAATTCCACCTGTCAAACAGTTCAAAATATGGGAATGGGGATCTTATTTTTTCCCATTTGAAAAGCAAAGGGATCAGGCTCATGAAGAAAAAAAACATCGTCTTTCAATTGAAAATTACCCTCAAAGAAATCGAACCTCCCATCTGGAGAAGGATTCAAGTACCTTCCACCGCCTCGTTCTGGGACCTGCACGTGGCCATACAGGACGTCATGGGGTGGCTCGACTACCACCAGCATTTGTTCAGGATCAAGAAACCGAGGGCAAAAAAACTGACTAACATCGGCATACCGCCCGATGACTATTTTGAAGATCAGCCCGAAATACGGCCAGGGTGGGAAGAAAATATTGAGGATTTTTTCGTGGACCCGGGCAGAACTGCTGAATATGTTTATGATTTCGGTGACGATTGGGAGCACGATATTTTATTCGAAGGAATTTTGCTTAAAGAGAAAGGGGTTTTGTACCCTCTCTGCATTTCGGGCGCCCGCGCCTGCCCTCCAGAGGATTGCGGCGGCGTCTATGGCTATCATGATTTTCTTGAAATTATCAATAATCCCGACCATAAGGAATATGAAACCATGATGCAATGGCGTGGCGGAAATTTTGATTCCGAATCCTTCGAGGCGGAAGACGTCATTTTTGACAACCCTGGAAAACGCTGGAAAAAAGCATTTCCGGGTCTCGAAAAAACCGGGAGATAACGCCATGAACTCGCAAACACCCACCCGGGAAGAAGCGCTCGCACTGCTTCGGGAATACAATAAAAGTGAAAGCCTCATCAAACATGCCCTGGCCGTTGAGGGCGTCATGCGTTACTTCGCCAGGAAACGGGGCGAAGATGAAGATAAGTGGGGCATCATCGGCCTGGTACATGACCTGGACTATGAAAAATTCCCCCAACAACACTGCCTGAGAAGTAAAGAAATTCTCGAATCGAGGCATTGGCCCGAAGAATATATCAGGGCCGTGGTCAGCCATGGATGGGGCATCTGCTCCCATGTGGAGCCCGTAACGGAACTTGAAAAAATCCTCTACGCCATTGACGAACTGACGGGTCTGGTCGCCGCAACCGCCCTGATCCGACCCTCAAAGAGCATCCTGGATGTCAAACCCAAATCCGTCAAGAAAAAATGGAAAGACAAACGATTCGCCGCAGGCGTCGACCGTTCCATTATAGAAAAAGGCGCTCAAATGCTGGGCGTTGAAATTTCTGAACTCATCAGAGATACCCTTTCGGGAATGACGGAAGTGGCTGAGGAAATCGGTCTGAAAGGCACACCCCAGACGGATGCGGGGAAACCATGAAGCTGGTTCAATTCCCAAGAAGACCCCATACCGCGGGCCAGGCACCCATTGAAAAGCTTCCCCGCTTCACGCTCGTTTGCCAGAGTACCCTTTTGGCCCTTCAAAGTCCCGAAAGCCATTCCTAGGAGAAACCACCCCATTGTCTCTCGATGCCATCATTATTGCTGAAGCCGGCGATATGGGTTCGGCTGATATCATCCATGAGCGTTTGCGCCTGGACGGTAAAGTTGCCACCATACAGGTTATAAAAAACTACCTGGAAAACAAGGGGCGGGTTGTTCCCCCCGTTGATGGGAGCGGCACCATGAACTGGGGCGCCGCATACCGTTTAAACGGTATCTACCTGCTCAGCTACCTGCTGAAAGGCGGCCTTCAGGTTAAACTGATCGACCGCTTCTTCAAAGACAAGGCAAGTTTCACTGAAATGCTTGCGGAGGACCCTCGCGCGGTGGTCATCTCCACCACCTTTATCCGAAACAGGCAGACGCTTAAAAGACTTGTTGAAAATATTCGAGACCTGGCACCGGATATTTTCATCATCGCCGGGGGACCCTTTGTAAACCTGTCCTACCGCATGCTGCAACGGTCAAGTGATCCTGACTATGAGACCCACCTGGCCCGAAATGATTTCCTCTTTTTCAACAATGAGCAACCCCGGATCGATTTATGCATCACGGGCCTTCAGGGCGAAGATATCCTGCTTAAGGCCTTACGGCGAATCCGCCTCAACCGCCCGGTGGATGACCTGCCCAACACGGTCCGTTTTGATGGAAAAAAATATTCTTTTTCAGAACAAAAAGACACTATTTTCGACAACCTGAATTCATCCATTGCATGGGAATCACTCCCCGAAAAAATTTTCAAACCAGGGGTGATACCGTTACAGACCAGCAAGGGTTGTCCCTTCAAGTGTGCTTTCTGCAACTTCACCAAAGACCGCAGGCTCATGTTCATCAAGGATCTGGACAGGCTGGTGAAAGAGCTCAAAGCAATTTCGGCACGCGGGGTCCGCTTTGTCCGTTTCACAGATGACAATTTCAGACATGGCAAGGGTAATCTCAACGCCCTTTCCCGCCGCATCATTCAGGAGAGCATTCCCATCAAATGGATGACCATGGTTCGAGCAACCGCACTGGAAGGCGTTGATTTTGAACTGCTGAAGGAATCCGGCTGCATTGAAGTGCTCTTGGGTCTTGAATCAGCCGATCCACAAATACTGGCGAATATGAACAAAAAGGCCAACCCCCAACTTTACGCCAGAGTGGTGAAACGGCTCCTGGCCGCAGGAATTGATACATCATGCTATTTTCTGTTCGGTTTCCCCGGAGAGACCACCAAGACCGTCAAAAATACGCTGAAGTTCATAAAGCGCATTGAGTTCCCCGAGCTTCCGGGAACGCTTTCATGGGCGCTTTTTCCATTCAGCCTGGCGCCGCTTAGTCCCGTTTATGAGCCCGAAATGCGTAAGAAGTATGGATTGACCGGTTACATGGATGAGTGGCAGCACCGCACCATGGCATCATCGGACGTCATGGCTTATATCAAGGGGGTTTTCAGTGACCTTGAACATTCCTGCCCCATGTACAGGAACGATAACCTGAAGATGCTCCATGATGACCTCTTGCCGGCCGAGCGGAAAAAATTGTTTCTGGCCCGTCACAGGCTTTCAAAACACGCCGTCAAAGAAGGCCTCTCCCAAGCCGAAATCATCGATACTTTTTCTTTCGCTTTTCCGGATCTCGAAAATTGACATTTTCTCAATTTCTGTGCTAGAAACGACCATCACCTGAAAACAACCGTCCACTAAAAAAGAAAAGGAGTTTTTGTATGCAACACGCACTGAAAAATACCATCGCCCTTCTGAGCGTTCTGGCCCTTCTGGCCGGGTGTTCGTTTTCCCATTCCAGCGGCGCATCCAGTGACTCGAGTAAATCCAGTTCAGCCTCTTCGGGGGGCTCAGAAACAGATCCGAAAGATGCAAAAAGAACCTTTATGGGTGATGTCGCCGCATATACAACCAGCGCCGCAAAAGGCGATGATGCGCAGGCTTACCTGCGGGAACTGGGCAGCATTGCCGAAAGAAACGGCATCACCGACTGGGAACGGGATACGGCCACATACAATGCCATCGGCACCGGTCTCAGAAGGGCTGGTATCGCCCGGGATGACGTCAAGAGTGTTTATTTCATTCCCGCCCTGGCAGCCAAAGAGAAAAATGCCCTTGTCCTCATCCTTGAAAGTTACCAGCCCTGATCCACATTGGTGCGGAGGCACAGAGGGCTAACGAAACAGGAACATGCGCGTATCCTCAAGATCTGTTTTTCACACCTTTTTTATCGGGCTCATTTTCTTTCAGCAACTTTTTCTCTTTCGGCCGGTTCTGGCCGAAAGAGGGTCTTCAACCCCTTCACCGCTTTTTCAATTCATTTACATTGATGCCAACGTGGGGGGCTCAAGCGGCGGTCACAGTGCGCTGCGCATCCATAACACCGTCTATCACTTCCAATATTTCCCCGACGGGCTTTTCAAACTGGTTCGGGAACAATGGCCCTATTTCCGGTATATCTATAACGATCTGGAAAACCGAACCCTTTATGTGGCCCACATCCATATAGAAAACCCTGATCTTCAATTACTCAAGGAGTACCTGGACCGATACTATCTGACCCAGAAAGCCCATATGGCACGCCTGGACGAGCTATCTGGGGACACAGTACTTTTAAAAGATCTGAGCCGGGAGCATTTCCGGATGTCCGTCAACGGTGCGGGGCTCTTTTCCCTGGATGCCCCTTCCAATAAGTTCAGTACCCTGCTGAAGTCGGCCGTTATCAATACCTATGGCGAAGATTATTTAGAACGTGCCATGGAAACCCTGGACCACAGACTTTCAAAGATTCCGCTTGTGGCCTCCAAAGTAACACCCCATAAGATCGCCCGCGATGTCTATCCCCCGGCGATGACAGGCTTTTCAAAAAAATATGCTGAAAATCGGCTTAAACACACCGCCCTAAACGTTTTAAATGGCGCATTGCCCGTCCAAAAGCTGGAACTGATGGATATGGATCATTTCGTTCGTCCAGGCGACAGACAGGGCTTGACACGAAATGAGCGGAACAAACTTTCAGCCTATGCTGAAACCCTCAAATCATCCGTGATCCGTCTGGCGACCTCCAGCCGGCCTGATTGGGGATACCCTTTGCTGTTGGCCAATGCCAGATATCAGGCGGTCATGGAGTCCCTCAAACAAAACAGGCTCTATCTGCTGGACCCTTTTCCGGAGTCCGCCAAATCCGTGGCCCCCAAAACATTGGCGGGAGACCCAACGGTAACAGAAAAACTCGCTGATCGTGCTTGGCGAAAGTACTGGGATATACGCCGCAATGCCTTTGCCGGGCCATCTTTGGATAACCGGGCCCTGGATGAACGGGCCTACAACCGGTTGGAGGAAGGTGCCGGGCGTTTTGCCGAACTAGAAAAGGGGCGTTTGACCGGTAACGCCCTTCGTGTCGCCTACGGCAGGCTCATACCATCCCGGTCCGGAGCGGTCCCCCTGCCCGTTCCCGAACTTTCACAACAGACCCTGAACCAGTTACTGAATGAGGCCCGCCTGAACCAGGACATATACAGTGCTCAACTAAAGCGCTGCTACCCCTACGACCTCATCGACAACAACTGTGCCACCGAACTCATTCGGAGCATCAATGCCCCGTTTAAAAGCCAGGACCGGGTCACAAAAGCCCTGGGGGGGGAAATCGTGCCGGGTGGAAATCTTAGTTTCATCCCTTCCCGCCTGTTTGGCCTTGTGAAAGACCGTTTTCGGATCACTGAAGTTCATATGCTGCCCGGTTACAGAAAGCGGATGTTGTTGCGAAAAGGCCAGAATGAACCCGAAAACACGGGCCTCTATTTTCGTGAGTGCAACACACTCACATCCACCCTCTACCCCGGTGCGGCTGGGGATACGCCTTTTCTTTTTTTTACCGATGACGTGGTCTGGATTCGTCCGGTTTATGGGGCCCTAAACGGGGCTTATGGCCTGATTGCCGCGGCTCTGGGCATTTTTACCCTGCCAGTGGACGGCGGTGATTTGTCCCTGGCCGGCCTAAAAGGGACGCTTTACAGCCTGCCCGAGCTCTTTTTCTTTAACATCCGAAAGGGAAGTTACAATTATGTGGACGACCCTGCCGATTCCGAAATCGGAACGCTGGAACGCTCCGCCCCCGCATTTGCCCGGCATGTATACCCATAACCGCCTGTGTCAAGAAAAATTGAGACCCAGCCGCACTGGATATTCGACATAAGCTCGGGCGCAAATAGCAAGTCCCATTTTGAAGTGTGTCATAGGTACCCAGAAGCTTTTTGGATCGTTTTTCGCAGTAGGTTGAAGGGGTAATAGGCTTGGACTTAACGATCACCGATCTC
>JAERTK010000323.1 GCA_016844935.1 Desulfobacteraceae bacterium
AAAACACCTACTTTGAAAAAGCAGGTCAAACAGCAGAGAGTGAAACTTCTTTTGCCAGTTTCATTGGGAGAAAAAATGAAATACTGGATCTCTATGCGGATGAAAATTACCGAGGCGTCATAAAACGCTGCCTGGCAATGCAAACAAGCTATCCAAATGAACTGACCCCCGAAATCGGCAACCTCTTCGCCCTCTCCCTGGCAAGAGACGGCATGCTGGAAGAAGCCATCGAGATCGGATCGGAGATGGCCGGAAGAATGGAAAAAGCCCCGGACGCGGTGCAATTTAGAGGGAACATTATCCGATGGCAACTGGCGCTGGGGCAACGGACCCAAGCGCTCAAGGCATTGGAAAAAATTTCCCATACCCAGGATGACCGGGCTGCCATGATCAATGATCTCGCCGGGCGCATCGAGCAAACGCCGGTGGAACCGGATCAGCCATTTCGTTCCATGTTTCAACCCCCGGAAGGCACGTCCCCTCAGGAAATGCAACCCCATATGGTATCGCTCAAGGAAAAGGTCGACGCGTTGGCCCGAAACCATGAATTCTCAGAGGCCAGGCAACTGCTGTTAAAAGAAAAGGCCGAAAAGGAGGAAGGGCCCGAAACCGAGCTGATCGACAGGGCGCTCAACAACATGGAGGAAGCGGAAATCGCGTACGAAGAAAGTGTGAAGGTCAAAACCGCTTACCAGAAAGAGACTTACGAGGCCGCCAAGAAATTATTTGAAAAAGAAAACTACAAAGGGACCATCACTACCCTGGAAGCGCTGGGTAGAACCCAGGGATTGAATGCCGAGGCAGCCCATCTCAAAGACCGTGCCATTGAAAACCTCATAAACCGTGAACGAAACCGGGCCGCGGAACTTTTTCTAAAAGCCAAAAAAACCAAAGATCCCGGGGAAAAAAAAGGACTCCTTGAGACATCTTACAAAATCCTTAAAACCCTGGTCGAGAATTACCCCCAATCCCCCTTGAATCCCAAAATTGCATCTCACATGAATATTGTACAGAGGGAGATTGACAAGCTGCCATGAAACCGCTCACGGCAGGGACACCTGCCATTATCGCCCACATGGATTATGTCAGCCGTTAGAGACCTCCTGAAAAAAGGCGCCCATGAAGGGGTTTATCCCGGTGCCGTGCTGCTGGTTGCCCGGAAAAACGAAATCGTTTTTCTGGAACAGGCCGGGAACCGCGCCCTGCTGCCCGAGCCGCTCCCCATGGAGGTGGACACACCCTTTGACCTGGCCTCTCTGACCAAACCCCTGGCCACCACTCTCTCCATCATGAAACTGGTTGATGGGGGCGCCGTCAAGCCGGGTCAAACCCTGGAAGAATTGCTGCCAATCCCCGTTCCCCCCGACAAGGCGGCCATGACCATGGGGCATCTTCTGGCCCATTGTGCCGGTTTTCCGGACTGGATGCCCTTTTATCTCGAGATTTCGGACGAAAAACCCCAGGAAAGAAAGATCCTGTTAAGGGAAAAACTGTTGAAAATGCCCCTTTTGTATTCCCCCGGGAGGCGCTCTTTGTACAGCGACCTGGGGTTCATGATCCTTGAGTGGGTCGTTAGAAACGTTACGGGAGATCCCCTGCCCCGGTTTCTCAATCAGCACTTCCTCGCCCCGCTCTCACTCAAAAAAGCACTCTATTTTGGCAAAACAGGTCCCATGCAAAATAGAACCGAATTCGCCGCAACAGAAGAATGCCCCTGGCGTAAACGGGTCCTTCAGGGAGAGGTGCACGACGAAAACGCCTGGGCCCTGGGCGGTTACTCGGGACACGCCGGCCTCTTTGGCACGGCCCATGGGGTTTATGGCCTGGCCAATCTTTTGAGGGAGCATTTTCACGGACTGCGGGACGATTATCTTCAACCGAAAACCGTCAGGGCTTTTTTTGAAAAGCAGCATCTTACACCCGGCAGCACCTGGGCCCTCGGGTGGGATACCCCTTCCCCGGTTGGTTCAAGTGCCGGGCGCTACTTCTCACCCAATTCCGTGGGGCATCTGGGGTTTACGGGGACATCCCTGTGGATGGACCTTCACCATGACGTGACGGTGATCTTATTAACCAACCGAATCCACCCATCGAGACAAAATACGGCCATCAGGGCTTTCAGGCCCAGGCTGCATGACCTTGTGATGGCACAACTGGGATTGAACCGCTTATCAATCTGAAAACCCTGAAACGGTTACCCACAGGAGATCAAAATATGGCAGAGATCAGAAGCACCCTCGACATCATCATGGAAAAGGCCAAAGGCCTGACCGTGACGGACGAAGACAAAAAGGATTTTGCAGAGAAGGAAGTTCAGGGCCGGGTTAAAGGCTTCTTCCAGAAAACCCTGGACGGCATTCTCTCAATCCAACAGCTCAAAGCTGAAATGGCATCCTTTGATGAGGAACGACAGCCTGCTGCAAAAAAAGAACTGCGGGAGGCATGTCTCAACGCCATGACGGTGGAAGGGGACAATCAATCTCTTTTTGAGATGTTGGATCAACTCCTGGAATGCGATATTAAACCGCTTCTGGACCAGATTGATGAATTTCAGGAGCAACAGAAAAAAGAGCACAGCAAAAGGGCAGAGGCTCAGATAGAAACATTGAAGTCGCTCGGTGTATCCGGGTCCGCCATAATACCGAACCTCAGGGCAAACCCTTCCTGGCGCTCCTACCTGTCCCATTTGGAGGACCGATTCCACGAAAAACTTAAAGCGTTAGAGCTATGCGATTAGGCACGTGGAAGCCTATGGTGGACTCAAGGCCGAGGAAACAGAGAATGCTTGATTTTTTCAGTCTTTTTCCCTAACGTCAAAAGCTATGACCGCAAATGGCAGTTGGCATAACACAACCCTTCTTAATTATAGATTTAAAAATCCATCAGTTATCAATCTGTAAAGTATATGATTTTACAAAAGTGGAGGTATCCTACTAT
>JAERTK010000324.1 GCA_016844935.1 Desulfobacteraceae bacterium
ATTGAGAGAACGTTCTCAAGCGGCAATACAACAGAAGGCGAAACGCGGAGAGTTGTATCTTACCCTACCGGCAGCCTATATAAAGACCAATGCTAATCAACTGAAGAAAAACCCAGATAAGAGAATTCAGGAGACGATAGATTTAGTATTCAGTAAGTTCCGAGAATATGGTACGATGCGCCTGGTATATAAATGGTTTTTGAATGAAAGGATAGAAGTACCTGCAGTTTCAAATGGCAAGGGAGAGCGCAGCATTGAGTGGAAACTGCCCTCTACGAATACCATATCGAGGATACTGGATAACCCGATCTATGCTGGTGCATATGTATATGGTCGCACTAAAACGTGTACCTTCGGCAAGCATGCACAACTGTATTTTTTTCACCAAAGACAACAACTGGCTGGGATGCATTCCCCTTCAGCAGAATTGTAAAGCGATTTAAAAAGCATTGAGCTTATAATTCCACGGCAACCATATAGACGGGTCTTTAAACAGTGGCGAAGAGTTTTCCAGCAATGTGATCAGATAATGCAAGGGGTTGACATGATTCAGGGCGCAGGTATGAATCAAGCTCATGAACATATCCCCGATAAAAGCGCCATGCTCAGTCCGATAAAACAGTGAGTTCTTCCGATGCTGGATACAGCGTTTCAAAATTCGTTCACAGGCATTATTGTCCAAAGGGGCTCCCGGTACCTTTAAAAATTGTGTCAGCTTCGGCCAGTGATTGATCATATACATAATTGCTTTGCCGAGTCCGGAGTTCGGTTCCACCAGATGATCACCTACCTGACGGTCCAGCCAGGACTTCAGAACTGTCATCAGCGCCTTGCTGTGCTCTTTATGATAGGACAGGCGCTGCTCTGGAGTCATTGCCCGTTTTTTTGCCTTGGCGTCAATGTGATAAACCTGTGCGAGCGCCTCAATAACATAGGTGACTTCTTCAGGAAAATTTTCAATCTCATCAACAAAGCCCCTGCGGGCGTGCGTCAGGCAATTGCAGACAATAGCCTTAAACTCATCAGCAGTGTTGCGGGATAAGGCATCACACATCTGCACCGGCGGAGGCCGGCCGGCATCTCTTTTCCCATAGAGTTCGGCGATGTTTTCACCTGCGTGATTTCTACCGGTGCAGAACAGGGCGATCTGGCGGCCATCGCTGATGCGTGAGAGGATGCCCGTAGTAAAAATCCCGGTTCGGTCCTTAGCGGTCCGGCCCTTGTTCTCGCCTATCAGAGACAGGATTTTCATGGTGGTATCATCATTATGAATAATATCTCCCTGGGCCGCCTGATGGGCCAGCTCACGAAAGACCGGATGAATGAGGTCTGCCGCAGCTTCCGCTTTGTCCCACTGGGTTGTGGCGGCAAGTGGTATGCCCATGTCTGCCTGAAGCTGTTCCAGGCGATTCCATGGGAACCCATAGCCGTACCTGAAGATAGCCATCATTGCCATGGCACTGGCATCATAATGCCTGCCGGTTTTATTACCCGGAGCCTGTGCCGTAAAGACCTTTCCACAAAGATTGCACCGGAGTTTTTCCAATTCATAAACAGTGGCCTGTATCGGCGCATGACCTGTAAAGCAGATGACGCGACCGGGTTGCTTCTGCCGATAGACAATCCCTTTGGGGCACAACGGGCACGGATCTTTATGATTAAGGGATTCATGGGTGATGGAGGCCTTGTCCGCTCCGGTAAATTCATCGGAAGACTTTCGTCCATGCCCTTTGCTTGCGGGTTTGTCCTGATTACGTGATCGGGAGGCTCCGGTTTTGAGAACGTTTTTCTTTTTCTCCGTCTTTGCCCCGAACACCATGGCCAACAACTTTTTGATGGAGACAGCTTTATCATTGACTGCCTGGCTCAACGTCTTGACGGCGTCGGCCATGGCCCTGATAGTATCGGCATCGCCTTCCTGGAGACTGCCGGATTCCGCCCGCTCTACCAGGGCGTCAATTTCATCAACTGTCAGACGAATCGGTTCCATCGGGGAGCCTTGTCAGCTGTCGTCGAAAGTTTTTGATCAGTGGGTAACCCCAGACCGCTTTGATGGAGCGTGTTTTTATTTGCCTTTTTTCATGCTTTCCCCGTCCGGTGGTATCTCCAAGATACTTCCAGTTAGCCGCCTTGTAGCATGTTCCGGCAAACAACTGTGTATCAACGAACGTCTCAAGGTAATAGACGGGATGGCAGTAAACACTCTCCCAGTCCCGGGCCAGGTTCCTGGCCATATACCCTAAAAGAAACGATGCCAAATGCGGCACCTGGAACCAGGGCAGGATAAGGAACCTGCTATTATAGGCGATGTACCGAAGATTATGATCCCGGTGTTCTTTTTTCCAGTCGATGTAGCGATCCCTGGCGCCGATATGCAGGGGAGCCGAGGACCATGAGAAACAGGCCACCGGCCTGTTGCCGGCAAACGCCATGTACTTCAGCTGCTCTCCAACAGGATGGCAATACCCCAGATAATGGTAATGTTCAATCAGGCCATTGAATAACGGTTCATGGGACGTATTTTTCACCAAGACGATCTCAAGATCGGCTAAATTCTTAAGATCCGACTTGACCGGAGTCTGGTCTATGACCGGTCGTTCAGGCTTTTTCCGGTTTAAAAATGGATTGCTGGGATTCTGTTTCCTGGCAGGAAGGGTGATATGCCCGTTTCTGTGAAGCTCAAGCATGAACCCCCGGGCAATCATATCCCGAAGACTGCCGTTATCCTGAACCCAGTTCCACTCCCGGCACAGCATCTGTGACAGAGCACGGCGGCTTGCTGTCGGGTTATCAGAGATCAACCGGTTGATAAATGCAATATCAGCTCTGGTTGCGCTTCTACCGCGGTATTTGAGTACGATGTCATTGTCCATGACAGCACTCTATAGCAGATTAAAAAGCGGAACGCACGGAAAAAATGCCTTGGATTGTAAAAATTATGCCGACAGCTTCCTCCATGCAGGAGCTGCTTTGGTATGGAACGGATCGCCATTCCATAGCAGCATCTGAAGTTCATGGGCATCCAGGATTCGTTCGGGAGATGGCTCCTTTGCCGGCCACCAGTTGAAACGGCCTTTGGAAAGGCGTTTTTGACAAAGCCAGAACCCTTGAGAATCATAACAAAGAATTTTAATGGCTGTTCGTCTCTTGTTGATAAAAACAAACAGGTATCCTGAAAAGGGGTCCTTCTGCAGGATCTTCCGGCACAATACAGCAAGCCCATCAATTCCTTTACGGAAGTCCGCGGGCTCAACAGCCAGCAGAATTTTCATATGCGGTGTAATCTGTATCACGGGTGTTCCTCCAGAAAATACCTGCCAAGGCTGATCACTGCCGGGTCTGCTCTACCTCTGAAGCACATGCGCATTTTTACGCCGGATTGTTTCTCCATTTCTATAACACAATCAGAGCTAATGTGCGGCGGAGGCTCTACTTCAATAAAAGTGGGGGTTGATTCGGTATTATCAATGGCTTTTACGTCAACTGAGGGGGTTTCATGGATTTTTATTTTGAGGGCTGTATAGTTCAGTCTCAAGCTGTGGGCTATTTTATTGATACCCAATCCCCAGGTATGAAATAAATCTGCAGCTGCACTCCATAGGTTATCTGGAATGCGCTCTCGCCCCCTCTTGGTCTTACGCCAGCCAGAAAAAAGCTGTTTTGCTCTCTCCAGCTCTGTACTCTGTTCGTTTGTTAATTCTGTTTTAGGCATCGGCTCCTCACATTGGAATTGTTATCGATGGGCCGATCATATCAAGCCAGGACGATTAATTCATGCAGGCTTGCCGAAGGTACACGATCTACTTCCGATTTTAAATCCGAGCGTATTAAAT
>JAERTK010000325.1 GCA_016844935.1 Desulfobacteraceae bacterium
TTACCTGGTCGAATGGTTTTTTCTGCACGTTATACCTTTGGTTGGCAAGGATGCCGAAATTCGGCGGCCCCAGGCTGCGGAAAACCGCAGTATTAAATTTCCTCCATAATGATTAATTCTTGAGTATCGGAATGTGAATCGCTATGATGATTTTGAAATGATTACCGGTATGGAGTGTACTATCCATGGAAAAGATCGATTTTGATTTGAAGCAGTATGAGGCGGATTTTGAAGCCCTCCAGCGCTACGAGGAAAACGCGGTCGAGGATTTAAAACGGGTGGAACACCTGGACCAGTGGCAGCCCACCGATTATGAGCGGTATTATCTGCCTCGCTTGCGCCTTGTGGGAATTAAAGAGAAGGACCGGATTGTGCTGCAGAACGTGGCAGACCTCCACATGCACACCCAGTGGTCTGACGGTGACGATCTGGACAAGGTGCTGGATCAGGCCCTGGACAGGGGGCTGGACGCCATCGCCATCACCGACCATGACGTGATCGCTGGAGCCATGGAGGCCAGGCGGCGAGTTCATGACCGGCGTCTGCCCCTGGCGGTGGTTCCCGGGATCGAGGTGTCGTCTTCCGAAGGGCACATCGGGGGGCTCTTTGTCATGAGAAAGTTTCCCGAAGATTTGAGCGCTGCTGAGACCGTGGACCTTATCCACCGGGCCGGCGGGATTGCCGTGGCGCATCATCCATATTCACCCCCATGGCTGAACAAAGTGCTGGGGGTTCAACTGGGATGCGGAGATTTGATTAAGAGCGTTCCTTTTGATGCCATCGAGTGTACCAACGCGGTGCCCGGTTCCGGGGTGAAGTACAACATCGCCGCCATTGACGCCATGCGGAAGGAGCATGTGAGTGTTGCCGTTACGGGTGGAAGCGATGCCCATTCGGCAGGGTTTGTGGGGAAAGGGAAAACCTACTATGGGGGGAACGAAGGCGTCTTATCCTTGTACCACTCACTGCAGCTGGGGTTTACCAAGGGCGCCGAAGGGTACTGGCGGACACGGGAAAAGGTCCATTATTATGCGCGACTGATCATGGCTATGATACGAAATGCCTATCAAAAGAAGGGGTCCGTCAATTAAATTTTGGTCTATTCCACCCGCAAATGTATCCCCGAGGGGAGGGATTCCCCGAACATCTACGGAACCTGGACAGGGACCACCAATGCTGGAGGCGGGTTTTTTGAGGGGTGAAGTTTTTTGAGTAGCTGTTTTCCCCTGGCGGAGAGGTCTTTTATTGAAAGTCGTTAAAATATCTTCATTTTTCTTACGGCAAAGAAACACATTTTCAGCAGCAGAACTCCGTGTTTGAAACGGCTTATCTGTGTTGAGCCATACTGCCTTGCTCTGTAGCGTATTGGTATTTCGACTATTTTTAGATTGAGTTTCGAAGCTCCGAAAAGAAGGTCAAAATCACCAAAAGGATCAAAATCACCGAAATAGTGCCGATTTGCAGCAATTGCCATATAGTTTTCACGGCTTAGAACTTTCGTTCCGCAAAGGGTGTCTTTGATTTTCTGGCTCAAGAGCCATGAAAACGCAAGACTGAAAAACTTGTTTCCCAGCATATTCAGAAATCGCATGGCTTCTTCTTCCATTGGATAGACAAGCCTGGAACCGTTTATAAACTCTCCTTTTCCTGATGCCAGAGCATTGTAAAACTTGGGCATTTCCCCAGGAGGTACAGTGAGATCCGCATCCAGAATCATGAGAATGTCCGCCTGGGCGTGCTCAAATGCCTTGCGCACGGCGTCTCCCTTACCCCTGCCTTCCTGAACAAGAAATTTAATGTCTTTATCTGGAAAAAGGCCCGTAACCCTTTGTATTTCATCAGGGGTTCCATCCGTAGAATGACCATCAATGAAAATAATTTCGGTATGAGAACCCAGATCAGGAAGCCTTCTTACCGCATTTTCTATGTTGCCCTTTTCATTCTTGCACGGGATTACAACTGAAACGCTCGTTTCAGGTACCGGTTTTTGTTCGAGTGGCCTTGCAACAAAGTAATTGATGAGGCAGAGCCTGTTAATCAAGGGTAGGCTCCCGATAAAATCGATGATTTTATGCAGAAACGGAACTTTTTTTGGGAATAGAAGTCTTCTTTCCTCTTTAATGGTGTCAAATCCCGAAAGAAAAAATAGGTTTTGAATATCCTCAGGAGAAAGCCAGTTTCCTGTTCTCGTAGGGGTTTTCATGTTGAAGCGCTCGGCAAATTTCAAAGCGGGTTCCCACAAGAAATTGTAATAGGAAACAACGATCCTTGTATGATTGGAACAGAAAGCCTTTAAATTTTCAAAGGTTTTCTGAATATCATCCAGGTGACCGACAAGGTCGGACATAATGATGTAGTCAAATTTTTCTTTAACACCCCAGGTTAAAGGGTCTTCTGCATTCCCCTGTCTGAAATCAATATTGGGAAATGCATCTTTCGCGAGCGTCGTCATTTCGGCGCTGATATCTATTCCCACTCCATGTGAAGGCTTTAAAGCGGCCAGAAGTTCTCCAGTTCCTGATCCCAGTTCAAGAATTTTTTTGTTTTCAGGAACAAGAAAACGGAAAAAAGTTTCAATAGACTCGTGGTAATAATAATTACGTTTTTTCCATGCCCGCCTTTTGGGTGCTATTTCATCGAAATGTTGTTTCAAATTTGTCATATGGCACTGTCGAAAGGATAAATTTGAATTAGTATAAACGGAAGTCAGGAAATTTGATTCTATCATGGGTATATTTTAAGCTCACTGAAAGACCATTTTTTAGGTTGATAAACTTTTGAGCAGACGGGTTTTTTGATTCGAGTCTTTTGGTTTTGGGTGCAGTCGAATTGGTGCTGGTGAAAGAGCACCCAGTTTTATCGCATTGAGTTTCGATTACCTCATATGTGGTAAAATCTATTTCACTTAGGCGGTATGCATGAAAAAATTCACTCGATTTAATTGTAATAATGAGATCCGAATTGGCAGGGTGCCCGTTGGGCCTGGGATGAATGTGCAAAAGCAATGTTCCGTCGGCAGTAGGTTCAATTTTTACGATGGGTTCAGAAAGGTTTGTAAAAAGTGTGAATATACTGCGACCATTTTTGTAACCAGCCATCAGTTTGTCCAAATATTCAGAAACAGAACCTGAGGTATTGACTAAAATATAGTGGTATCTGAAAATATCCCAAACAGTATATTCATCGGTATGGGGTACCTCCGGGTAAATATTCTTAGTTTCGATATATCTGGCCATAGTGGGCCCACTGGACACCCGTAAGAGGAACGTCAATGTCAAAGAGTATAAAACGCATGCGGTTAATGCGGAAACTAAGAAAATTCTGAACCATTTTCTATAACGACTAAAATGCTTCAGCCACCCTGCAAATCCAATAGCAAGGAACGGGGTCAGAAGAATAAAGTATCTTTGACCCGCGCTATTGCCTGCCCACCAACCACGCCAAAAACTGTAGATTAATAAATTGAGACAGATTGATAGCAATGAAAGAAGAGAGAAATATTTTTCGAGTTTGAAAAAAAACTTTTCCTTTTGTCCAAGGTTTCTCGCTGAAAGAATCAAGCCAAGAATGGAAAATAGGACAGCAGGAGAGTAAACAATCCATCCCCTGCATCCGGAGAAAAGTATTCGCAACAAGAAAAACTTTTCGAAGGTAAAGCCAGAACCCCCAACATTAGACATATAGCCATGCGCTAAAGGGGCTCCATATGAGGACCAGTTGTAATAAAGGTAAACGGCCAAAAAAGCCGAGCCTATGGTCCCGATCAAGGCTAGTGATCTAAGAAGTTCAGATTTAGAACAGACGTGAAAAAGCCCGTAGATATAGAATGCCAGCCATGGGAGCAGAATGATTCCATTGGTGGGCCGAACAAGTACGGCCAAACCGAAAAATACACTCCATAAAGCACAAAATCGAAGGATGACGGCGGTTTTATGTCTTAAATACAGCGTCCTCAAGGTGCAAAACAATACACCTGATATTGCAAACACTTCCGAAACGTGAGAAAATCCTATTTCTTCAATGGCATAGGTGTAGTAAAAGGAAACAAGAAAAGGAATTCCTGAACCAACCAGCTTGAGCAATGGGCGGATTTCGAATATGGCCAGTATCTTATAGACAAAAAAGAAACTGAAAATTGTGAGGAGGACGTTCAGTAGCAGGAGCGCCACACCGTCCCAGAGCGAATGTCCATTGTAGGCTTTAAAATAATTTGTATGTATTGAGCCCTGATCAAAAAAGCTAGCAACCAGCAGTGCAGGGAAAGCGATCAGTGCATGTCCTGGGGCGTACCTATTTACAAATTTACCCTGACGGTAATAAACTCGGTTCATTGAATAGTCGAAATATTCTGACTTCTCTAGCGCAACAAAATTTCCGTTCTTTACGAGGCTCTTTGCGGCGTGATAATAGCCCCATCCATCGGAGTCAACATATGGAGACCCATCCATGAAAATAACGGTGGTTGCCAGAATCCCCAATGTCACTATAACCATTAAGATTTTCATCTAATGTTCCTGAATTAGCGGCTTCAAAATTCGGATTTTTGTCGGAGGAATTTAAAGAACCATTTTTGTCTCTGTTTATTCCACCCGCAAATGAATCCCCGATGGTAGCGATTCCCCGAACATCTGGTTTTCTTCCCGGCGGGCCAGGGGCACCACTTCCCTGAGAACGGCAAGGTGCGGGGCCGCCCATTCATGGGGGTTCAACCAGTCGATAATGTCCTTAATGACCTCGGGGTCCAGGTCCCGTTTCCGGTCCCCGGTGAGCCGTGCCATCCGGGTGAGCGCCATGCCCACGGGCTGGGGTTTCTTCCAGGATTGAGACAGAATGGTTTTGATCCAGGCGGTCACTATCCCTGGGGAAAGGACCCGGTCGATGGGCCCGTAAAGGGGTTCCCGTGCGCCGATCCTTGAGAGGGACCACCAGTGCTGGGGCCTCGATTTCTTGGGGTGAAGGTTTTTGAGCAGCTGTTTTCCCCTGGCGGCCTTGTCCTCCGTTGAGATCCGTTCCAGATTGGCCAGGGTCATCCATAATTCCATTTCTTCCTGGGGTGCCAGATTCGGTTTCTTGCCGCCTTTCCCCGGTTTTACCTGAGTGGAAATTTTGAGGAATATCTGGCGTTGCTGGCTGGTCGAAAGGCCTCCCGCGATTCGGCGCCACAAGACCCACCATTCGGATCTCACTTGGGCATTCTTGGTATGAAACGGCCCGTCATGGAAAGATTTCCACAATTTCTGGGTGCGGTGTTCATCCAGCGCATCCCCGAATCCGGGTCTCAGGCAGAAGCCCGTGAGGTTGAGCCACCGGCTTTCGTGTTCGATGCTCAGTTTTCGGGATGCGGCGAGATTCATGAGTTCATCGGCCATTCGGCGGATAAATTCCAGGGGCCATTTCTCCTTGGGTGCGTTGATCGCTTTCGTGATTTTCTTGATGAGGCTTGCCGGCGGGGCATCTGCCGTTTTGCCCGAGAAGGTTTCATGGATCCGTGAAAGGCTCTCATTTACAAGGGATTCTTCGAAGACCTCCCTGTCCGACACGTCAACGGGTTGTTCCAGGGTGCGCAGCTGGAACTGGAAACGCCACCGGTGAGGGGTTTTGAGTGACTGGCACCACAGGGCCAGGGTGCCCATTTCCGTATAATGGGCCGCCATTTTAACGGGGATGGAGAGGCCTCCCTTGGCCTTTTTTCCGAATTTGATCACCGTCTGAAGGGGCGGGAGGGTGGTCAGGGTTTCGTCCACGGGGATGACGTCACCCACCGTATCGCCTGATCGAAAACTGGAGCTGTACAGGTGAAATCGCACCGGCTGGTTGGCCAGGACGGAAAACTGTTTGTCATGGAGTTCGTTTTGGGTTCCTTCGGGCATGCCCCGTTCCACCAGGCAGATGGCCATGTCAGGGTCGTGATGATCGTTTTTTTCGCCAGGAGAGGATTTTTCGGACAGATGAACCCCCAAATAATACCCTCTTGCGCTGCCGCTGTCCACTTGGACGCCGAATCCTTTGCGAACCCGTCCGTAATAGGATGCGCCCAGGGCCACGGCGATATCCAGGTCCGGGTTTTTCAGCACCCGTGGCGGGGAATCCTCCGCGCCGTGAAACCGTGTTGAGACTGCGGCCCGGATCCGATCCTGAAGGATGGCCGGCTTGAGGGCCGCGCCGTTAAACATGATCAAGTCCGGTTCAATGGAATCCCGATTAAGGGTTTCCTTCAGGTCCTCCCGATGTTGTTCCAAAAACCGGATCAAATGTCGCGTGATGGCGGGGTCCTGGGCATAGGGAAGACCGAACTCCGTCATGCCCTGCCTGGGTTTCAGGTCAAGGGATTCTTCAGGTGAGACCAGTGGAAAGAATCCGTCCACAATGACCGTTTCCACGTCGGAACCATTGAGCCTGGTGGTTTTGGTGTCGGCAATGAGTTTGCGGCCTTCACCGATGAGGGTGATGGTTTTCTCATTTTCGAGCTTTCCCAGGATATCTTCCTTGGCCTGGCGGCATTGGTTGCACAGGGACTGCCAGCGACCCATGCTTAATTTCTTCTTCCCTTCGCCCTGCATCCGGCCCTCCGAAAGGTGGGCCAGGGCCAGGTCCATGTTGTCGCCACCCAGAATCAGGTGATCTCCCACGGCAATTCTTTCAAATACAGGCTTTCCCTCCCTTTCCAGCAGGGTGATGAGGGTGAAATCCGTGGTGCCGCCGCCCACATCGCAGATGAGGATCAATTCCCCGGGGACCACTTGTTGATCCCATTTTTGTTCATTGACGTTGAGCCAGCTGTAAAAAGCCGCCAGGGGTTCTTCAAGGAGGGTGATGTTGGGGATGCCGGCCATAACGGCCGCTTCAACGGTCAGGTCCCGGGCCACCTCATCGAAAGAAGCGGGAACGGTAATGACCACGCTCTGGTTTTCAAGGTGATCGCTTTCATCCTCACCTATGTGGCGGTTCCACGCGTCTTTGATATGTTTCAAATAGGCGGATGTAACCGTGATGGGGGAGCGTTTTTCGTCCGTGTCATCTGCCCCCCAGGGGAGGACTTGGGCATGGCGATCCACTTTTTCATGGCAAAGCCATGATTTGGCCGATGAGATCATCCGCTTGGGAGATTTCGCGCCTTGTTCCCGGGCCAGTATCCCCACAAAATTGTCTTCATCTCCGCTGTTCCAGGGCAGGGTCAGGGCATCGTCCGGAAATTCGTGTCGCCCTGGCAGGTAAAGAAAGGAAGGCAACACCTTGGCATTGGATATCTCACCCGGTCCTGTGAGTTGCGGGATTTCAAAATGCTGAATGACCGGCCTGGATCTTTCTTTGTTGGCATCGAGGTCGATATAGGTGACGGCGGAATTGGTGGTGCCCAGATCTATTCCGATGATATATTTCATGGGTTATTCATTCTCTTTTTCTCTCACATTGAATTCCAGCTTGAATTTTTTCTGATCCTCCCGTGATACACACCACAGATCAAGGGTCCCCACTTCCGTTACGCGGGTTTCCAGGGTGACCGGAACAATGGCGCCGGTTTCGCCTTCCAGGCGGGTTTCAAGGGTGGTGATGGGCTCTATTTCTCCCTCCCAGTCCTCCGCCACCGTGCCGATGGCATCATGACGCCGGGTATTGGACCCCAGAAAATCAAACTTCACCGGTTCCCCCACCACCAGCCCGAACTCTTTGCCCGGGAGGGTCGCATCCGAGCCTTCCTCCATACCGAATGACGCCACACACAGGGCTTTGACCGGGGTGGGCACTCCCGGTACCGCCGGCATGGAAGCTTCCACGCCGATGTAATAGGTTTTGGCAAGACCCCCGCGAATACGGATCCCCCGTCCCCGTCTGGCCAGGCCATAGTAGGCCGCACCCCGTGCCACCGCCAGGTCGAAATCGCTGTTTTCAACTTCCCTGGGTGAAGGACAGCCGGCTTGGGCGGTCCAGGAAGATATGACCTCCAGTACTTTTTTCCTCAACCCCAAGGCTTTCATAACGCCGCCGTTGAACAGGATGGCGCTGGGGCAGGTAAAGGTGTGGAGGGCTGATTCAGGTGTATCCTGCTGGCTCAGAAAGCGGGCCAGGTGGTGGGTAATGGCCGGATCCGAGGCATAGGAAAGCCCCATTTCCCGCATTCCGGTCCGACGTGCCTCCAGGGGACGGACATTTCGGTCGCACGCTGGAAAGAACCCCTCTTTCAGGACCGATTCAACCTGGTTTCGGGTCAATTCGGTTTTGATGGCGCCACCGATGAGCCGGCTTCCCCGGCCCAGGATGGTGATGGTGTGGGATTCCGCGTCGTTATTGGAGAAAAGATGCTCCTTGGCCGATCTACAGCCGTGGCAAAGCCCCCGCATCTGGTAGGCATCCAGTTTCCTGCCCTCGGCGGCCATGTTGCCGGCCACGGCATAAGCCAGGGCAAGGTCCATGTTGTCGCCGCCCACCAGGAGGTGTTTTCCCACGGAAACCCGCTCCAGACCCAATTCTCCATCGGCTTCGGTGACTTTGATGAGGCTCAGGTCTGTGGTGCCGCCGCCCACATCGGCCACCATGATCAGATCACCGACCTGGACCTTGTTCCGCCACTCGTCTCGGGTTCTGTCGATCCAGGCATAAAACGCGGCCTGGGGTTCCTCCAGCAGGGTGGTGTTGGTCAGTCCTGCCATTTCCGCCGCTTCCACAGTAAGATTTCTGGCCACCGCATCAAATGAAGCGGGCACCGTCAGGAAGATCTCCTGGTGTTCCAGGCGCAGCCCAGGGTTCTCCCCGGCCATGGCATGATTCCAGCTTCTGCGGATATGCGCGAGGATCGCCGCTGACGCTTCAACCGGGGAGAGCTTTCCCCGGTCGTCAGGGCCTTCCCATGGAAGGATCGGTTTGTTCCGGTCCACGCCCGTATGGCAGAGCCATGATTTGGCCGACGAGATCATGCGCGTGGGAATTTCAGCGCCCCGGTCCCGGGCGAAGGTTCCCACCGCCGTATGGCTTTGGGGGTCCCATGGCAGGGCCAGCCCCCCTTCAGGCACATCATGTGACCCCGGCAGCAGCAGGAAAGAAGGCAGCACGCTGCTCTCCCCCAGGCTGCCCGCGGCCACCAGTTGCGGGATTTTGAAAATTCGGATATGGGGTTGGGTGTCATCGTCCACCCCGGCCTCGGTATAGGCCACGACACTGTTGGTGGTGCCCAGGTCAATGCCCACCACGTAGGTGGGGTCGGGTTTGGTTTCGTCCATCATCTTTCGCTCGTCATAGGTTGTTGGTCACTTGATGTTGAGTATGGAAATCACCTTTGTCAAGGAATCTCCACCTCGGCCAGCCCTGAAGCACGTAAATCTTGTAACTCGCCATATCACAGGTTTTGGGAAAATTATCCCAATCTGATGGCCCCTCCTGTCGCAAAGTTATACTGGCAGTTGGTGCTTTGCTCCCATTTTTTTAGAATTGCTGGTTTTG
>JAERTK010000326.1 GCA_016844935.1 Desulfobacteraceae bacterium
AATGGAACTGGGCGAACCGGATGCCAGCGGCAGACGTCGTCCCGTCCCCATCGAAGGCTCCGAAACCCGCCTGCAGACCGATATGATCATTACCGCCATCGGACAGGCGCCCGACATGTCATTTGTGGAACGGGATCAGAAACGTCTGGCCGAACTGAAAACCACCCGCTGGAGCACGGTTGACGCCGATCCCAAAACCCTCCAATCCAGTATCCCCTACCTCTTTGCAGGAGGTGATTCGGCCACAGGCCCGGCCCTGGTGGTCACCGCCATCGGCGGCGGCAGAAGGGCCGCCAGATCGATCCATCAATATGTGATGGGCGAAGAAGTCAAGGCCGGACCCATGGAGCATATGGGAGAGGATCTCATTCCTGAATCCGACTTCGACCATGTGCTCGGCATCGTCAAAAAACCCAGGTCTCCCATGGAGGAACTGCCCGCAGATGAACGGATCAAATCGTTTGTGGAAGTGGATCAGGTCCTGACCGAAGAACAGGCACTAACGGAAAGCCAACGTTGTCTCTCTTGTTGTCTTACCTGTTATACTGTGGACCCTGAATCGGAGGAAGCTTCAAAACAACAGGCAGCGGTGGGTTGATTCGCGATCGCTTGTCTGTACCAGTTCTCAGGCGCTTCCCTGCCGCTTTGGTGGGGAAGCGCTTTTTTCTGATCATCACCGCAAACCGCTGAAGAATTGCCATGACCCCGCAAATAACCTACCACAAGCAAATAGCCTACCCAAAGCAACTGACAGACAGGGTTTTTCTGCTCGGAAATCACTATGTCTCCCTCTACCTGGTTAAAGGGGATCGTTTTTCCGTTCTGGTGGAGGCGGGCCTGTCCATAACGGCACCGCAGGTCATAGACCAGCTTAAACGCCTTGAAATTAACCCCTCAAGCCTCAAATATCTGATCCTCACCCATACCCATGCGGACCATGTCATGGGTGCGCCCCTGATCAAAAGCGCCTTTCCTCAAATCAAGATCACCGGCGTATCAGAAGCCAGGGATCTGCTTTCCAGAAAAAAAATAATCGACTTTTTCACCCGGGAAGATTCTTACACCTCGAACCGCCTTGTTGATTTTAAGGCTGTCGACCCCGACACACCTCAATCCACTTCACTCCCTTTTGCCGTTGAAGAAATCATTTCACCCGAAGATATTCTGGATCCTGGCGGATTGTCCCTCCATATCCTGGATGCGCCGGGACATTGCCGCGGCGGCATCGCACTCTGGGAACCCCGGGGGAAGATTCTGTTTTGCTCCGATTCCCTGGGATTTCATCTGCCCCCGGACAAATTCGTTTCCAATTTCTATGTGGATTACGACGATTATGTGAAAACCTTTGAAACACTCTGCGCGCTGAACCCGAGATGGATCTGCCCGGGCCACTGCGGCGCCTACGGCGGGGACGCGGCGGCGAAATTCATGGCAGGATCGCGCCGTGAACTGGACTGGATCACCGATTATGTGACATCCAAATCTCCAGAATCACTTGGAAAAGCGGCGGAAGTCCTGTTTCAACGGTATTTTATGGATGAGGCAACCATTTTCAGTCCGGAAAACACAAAATACTGTGCTGAATTGCTGATCCGCCGAATCCTTGGGAAATCGAAGGCCAAATCGGGGGACAAGTTAGCTGATAGAATTGCCACCCTAAGAGCCAAAACACGCTGAGGGATTCAATAACCGGGATTCAGGCATGGCAAAGCGATTCGCCTAAACCTAACCGTCGAAAAGTTCAGATCAGAGCACATACTGAAACCGCACCTGAAATATGTTGGCATTTCCCCCATCGATGGGAGGGTCATCGCGATCCATCACCCTGGCATGGACATAATTGAACATGATACGGGTGTTCCCGTTCAGGTACCAGTTGAGGCCGGCGGTCAGATCTATCTCCTTTCCCCCCTGAATGCCTTTGCTGCTGAGATCCACATAGGAAAAGCGTAGGGCCGCCTCCAGGGCCCCCCATCCACCTCCCGTGAAATGGAACGAATGTGTGGGCACCACACCCTTAAAAATCCCCTTTGACCGGTCGTATGATCGATGTTCACCGGTGAGAACGTAGCTCCCGTACACATAAAAACCCCAGAATCCCGGATCCCCCACCGATTCCGCATCAGCGAACTGCTGGAACAGTTCGCCTTGAACAGACAAGGGTCCTCGAACCATGGCCGCCTCATAACCGAAAAGATCCACTGCCTCCGTGAAAAATTGTCCCGTGTTTACAAAAGTGTCGTTGGTGAGGCGCGATTCGGGATGGGCCCGCACCTTCAACTGTGAATTTTCCCGGGTATCGTTCCGAAACTGGTGGCTGTAAGAAAAACCCAGGTGAAGGAGTTTTTTTCCGTCATCCTCATAACGGGGAAGGCCCGTCACCCTGAAGGAAACGGCAGAACCAAAGGCCTCGGACAAATAGTCGGTGGCATCATTCACATCACTGAAAGAACCGGTGATCAGAAAATAGCCGGCTGCCCATGTCAGTCGTTCATCCAGGACCGAGTTCTGGCACAGAATACCGATGTTGCGGCCCGGAAAAAACGCCTCCACCGGAAGGGCCATTTCCATAAAGGTGCGGTTGGAATTGCTCATGAATCCCTCCAGGGAGAAAGGCTCCTTCGTATGGCCGAGCTTGGCCGTACCCAAAAACGGAATTTTCCCGTAGCTGATCCAGATGTCCTTGATCTGCCGCACATTGGCAAAGTCCATATCGAACTGGAATTTCCAGTTTTCATACAGGCTTCCCGACAGACGAATCTTCAACTCCCGGAAATTCCCTTTCCACCCCGGAAGGTCCGTGAAGGCTCTTTTGAGCACATCATTGGCACCCATATACCCCCCGTCGAGCCTCGCTTCTCCGCCTATCTTCATCTTAAAATGTCCGTAGGGGCCTCCCGTACGAAAACCGTCCCTGAAATAATAATGAAAACCGAACGGATCCGTTACCCCGGTTTCCAGATTTTTTTGGAACCGTTCATAAAATGGAAGCTCTGGGTCAGGGGTCGGTTTTTCGGCAAGGACGATCCCGGCAGGGAATAGCAGGAGGATAAGAAACCCTAATATAATCCCCAACCACTCCTCTAATTTCCTGAAAATTTCATTATCCATTTTACTTTTCTAATATTAAAGTGGGCCCCATGTCCAGACCGATTTTCACGAAATTTAAGCTACCAAAATACTCCTGATATCTTCATCTGATCTGCTCGAATTTTGTGTTTCTATGCCAACCTTACCGATCCCCCCACCAAAGGGTATTGTCCATTTATTGCCACTGGACGCTTCCCACTTCACCGGCCGAGAGATCCACGCTTTCCGTTGGAAACGCCCCGGTGTTGACGAGCACCTGTTTCGGTGACGCGGGACTCGGGGTGTGTTCTTAGCTTCAGATCTGATTCGGCTCTCTCTTTATCCCTAAACTGGAGGCTGTAGGAAAACCCCAGGTGGAGCAGCGTCTGACCATCGTCTTCATACCCGGGAAGATCTGTGATTCGTGCGGTAAGGGCCGTTCCGAGGGCGTCACTCAATTGATCATTTAAATCTCTGATATTACTAAAAGACCCTGTGATCAGGAAGGCCCCTGCCGCCCAGGTCATGCGATCATCTAAGATTTGGTTGTTGCACATGATCCCTATATCCCGGCCCGCAATCCGACCCTTTTTATCGTTGACTTTTAGAAAAGCAAAGGCTTATCATTTCATTCCCATGAAATCAAAGGCTGGCCACCGGAACCCAAAACCATACGCACATTACCTGAATACCTTCGTACTTCATTTCCGGCCGCGCACTATTCCGGAAGGGACCCTCAAATTCACGCACACCTGGGGGTTGGGCGGTATGGCGACCGTTCTGGTCATGCTGTTGATGGGGACCGGTCTGCTTCTGAAGTTCTATTACCTCCCATCTCCCGAAAAAGCGTATCAGTCTGTCCTTTATTTGAAAAATGAGGTCCTTTTTGGCGGGCTCGTACGGAACATCCATTACTGGAGCGCCAACTTGGTTTTGATGGTGGTGTTCCTTCATTTCATCCGGGTATTTCTGACCGGGGCCTTCCACGCCCCCCGCCGGTTCAACTGGGTCGTCGGGCTCTGTATCTTTCTGCTGTTGCTGCTCTCCAACTTTACCGGGTATCTCCTTCCCTGGGATCAGCTTTCATACTGGGCGGTCACCATCAGCGTGGGAATGCTGGAGTATCTTCCCTTTGCGGGACGCTGGCTCCAGGAAATGATTCAAGGCGGTGTGGAAATGGGCCCGGCCACCCTCTCCAATTTTTACGCCATTCACACGGCGGTGCTGCCGGTACTGCTCGTCTCGCTGCTGCTGTTCCATTTCTGGCGTGTCAGGAAAGCCGGGGGCGTGGTCATCCCCCGAAAGCCGGACAGCCCCGGGGAAAACCAGGAAAGAAGGGTTCCCACCATCCCCCACCTGTTGCTCCGCGAGCTGACCGTTGCCCTGGCCGTTGTTGCGGTAATCCTGGTCCTTTCCATTCTTTTTGAAGCGCCCCTGATGGAGAAAGCCAATCCGGGGTTAAGCCCCAACCCCACCAAAGCGCCATGGTATTTCATGGGCATTCAAGAACTGCTCCTTCATTTTCACCCCCTGTTTGCGCTGTTGGTCATTCCCCTTTCGGCGCTTTTCTTCATTTTCACGCTGCCGTACTTTCATTATCCGGAAAACCCTTCAGGCATCTGGCTGATCTCCGCCAAAGGACGCAAAATGGCCTGGATCACCATTCTGTTCGCGGTACCCGTGACCGTTGTGGGCATTTTGAT
The DNA here is from genome assembly GCA_016844935.1 of Desulfobacteraceae bacterium. Classification (GTDB taxonomy): domain Bacteria; phylum Desulfobacterota; class DSM-4660; order Desulfatiglandales; family Desulfatiglandaceae; genus NaphS2. The sequence goes on from JAERTK010000326.1 coordinate 4,773, forward strand.
CCAGGCCCGGTTTCAGCCTTCACCCGCCGGCGCATTGAACGTCCAGGCAACACTGAGCGGCGGAGCGATTCCGTTGGTGTTGTGCGTGATGGTCATGTCAGGATTTTGCCTGATAATAAAGCGTCTTTTTTCAGCCGATCGCAATGAAACCGTTCAGAATTTTGTCCTGTTTCTGCTGACCGCGTTCCTTGTCTTTACCGTAACAGGCATATGGTTCCGGGGGTCCGGGATGCGCCTCATGTGGCCCTGGGGAGGAATGTGATATTGAAAAACCAAATGAACTCCAAACCTGCATCATCCCGGCCGGAAGTCACAAGGCGGTCATTTTTAAGCAAGCTCTGGGCGGGCCTCGGTTTTCTGGCGCTCCTTGAGATCGGCGCACTGGTCATCGCCTTCCTGCGTCCCGGCCGCAAACGGGCATCTGAAACCGGAGCGGGTCCAATGGTTACGGCCGGGCCCGTGGACAAATTCCCGGTCAATACAGTTACGGCCTTTGTGAAAGAAAAGTTCTATCTGGCCCGTCTTTCGGACGGCGGCTTTCTAGCCCTTTCACGAAAATGCACGCATCTGGGGTGCACGGTCCCGTGGATCTCTGAAGCCGCAAGATTTGAATGCCCCTGTCACGGTTCGGCATTTGATATTCGAGGAGAGGTGACCCGTCCGCCGGCACCCCGGGCCCTTGACATGTATTCGGTGTCCATAAAGAACAATGTGATCCATGTGGATATGGGCCGGGCCATTAAACGGGGATGTTTTGATTCGGCACAGGTGGTGTACCCGTGACACAGCCAGTGGTTGACAGCTGATGAAAAAAAGTATGTTTTTTTGGAAATTAACCGGCATTATCGCCACCCTGGTGATCGTGCTCTCTTTGCCCGTTTATCTGCTGAGAGACACGATCCTGAAATCATCTGATGGAAAACCGCCCCCAAGGGACGCTGCGCAATTCGTGGGCAGCATCAAGTGCCGGGACTGCCACAAGAACGAATTTGACAAGTGGCTGGGGTCTCACCACGATCACGCCATGCACGTGGCCAACGACCTGACGGTCCTGGGCGATTTTAATGATGCGGTGTTTGTTTTTAACGGCGATACATCCCGCTTCACCAGAAAGGACGGTCAGTTTTTCGTTGAGACAAAAGGGCCGGACGGCAAAATGGGACATTTCCAGATCACCCACACCTTCGGCTGGTATCCGCTTCAGCAGTACCTGGTCCCTTTTCCGGGGGGCCGCCTTCAATGCCTTCCCATCACCTGGAACGACCGGGAAAAGAAATGGTACCATTTGTTTCCTGACATTTCAGACCCCGATGACTGGCTTTACTGGACCAATGCGGGACAAAACTGGAACGGCATGTGCGCCGAGTGCCACTCCACCAATCTCAAGAAGAATTACAATATCCAAACTGATACCTATGACACCAGCTGGTCCGAGATCAATGTGGGCTGCGAGGCCTGCCACGGCCCCGGTTCCCGGCATGTGGCATGGGCGGAAACCCCCGAGATGGGACGGGCCAGCGTTAATAACTTTGATCTCACCGTCAAGACTTCGGGCCTTGAAGCCAGGGAAATGGTGGAGCTGTGCGCACCCTGCCACGCCAGGCGGGCAGCCCTGGGGGATTACACCCATTCCGAACCGGACCTTCTGGACAGTTTGCTGCCCAGCCGGTTGGAGCAGGGACTGTACTACCCGGACGGCCAGATCCTGGATGAAGTCTATGTGTACGGGTCATTTACCCAGAGCAAAATGTATCACCGGGAGGTGGCTTGCAATGACTGCCATGATGTGCACAGCCTGAAACTGCTGAAAGAAGGAAATGCCCTCTGCCTGCAGTGCCATCGCGCAGCCGAATACGATACCAAAGCCCATCACTTTCACAAGAATGCGGGAGAACAAGGCGAACCCGTTCGCAACAAGGACGGGACAGTCGCATTTGAAGTGGGTACCGGCGCCCTTTGTATTGAGTGTCACATGCCCGGCCGCAACTACATGGGCATTGACTATCGGCCGGACCACAGCCTTCGGATCCCGAGGCCAGATTTAAGCTCCACCCTCCAGGTACCCAATGCCTGCAACCGGTGTCATTTCGACAAATCAAACCAATGGTCCGACGATGCCATCACCAAGTGGTACGGACCCGGGCGCAGGCGTCACTATGGAACCGTTCTGGCAGACGGTCGAAAAGGATCCTCCGGGGCAAAGCAGGCGTTGACGGATATTGCCGGTGACCCCCTTTACCCGGTGATTGTGAGGGCCACGGCCCTCTCCCTTCTCACCGGTTATCCCGCCCGCGATACCCGACGCGCCTTTGAACTGGCCCTGATGGATGAAGAAGCCCTGATCCGCCAGGTGGCGGTGAACGGATTACCGACAGACAGCGCGGAAAATATGGCCAGACAGCTGGTACCGCTGCTCTACGACCCGGTGAAGGCGGTGCGTATTGAAGCGGGCCGCAGACTGGCGGGGGAACCGGCCTCCCATGTGAAAGAAGCGGACCGGGAGACATTTGAGGAAGCGCTTGATGAATTCAGGGATTCCATGGCGTATGCGGCTGATTTCGCCTACGGCCGCTTCAACCTGGCGATTCTGGATTTGGCACTGGAAAGGCCCAAAGAAGCCATCCACAATTATCAGGCTGCCATTGCCATTGACAACCTGTTCTATCCGGCCAAGGTCAACCTGGCCATGCTCTATAACCAGGTGGGCGAAAAAGACAAGGCCGAACAACTGCTAAGACAAGTGGTTGCGGCCCACCCGCAACAATACCAGGCGGCGTATTCCCTGGGGCTACTGCTGGCGGAGATGAAGAAATGGGAAGAGTCCGCCGATTTTCTGGCCGTAGCCGCCCAAGGCATGCCGGACCATGCCAGGGTCCACTATAATCTGGGCATGCTTCTTGACTACCTGGGGAAAGATTCGGAGGCGGAAAAGGCGCTCCTGAGGGCCATTGCAATTTCACCCGGAAACAAACAGTTTCTGAATGCGGGAAAACAGTACTATTTAAAGCGGCATCTATATGGCAAAGCGAAAGCGCTCGAAAATGCTAATTGAGGCCCTGGCGTATATCTGATTGGGGTTATTCAGAAATATTTTTTCAATTCATCATCCCCTTCACGACTTCCTGCCAAAGGCCTGTTTCGCCAACGCACGCTTTCTGGGCCTGAAGGTGTTGTCCCGCTTTTCCCGTTCGACCACTTTCTGAAGCACTTTGAACATCTTCATTTGTTGGCTTTCATCCGCATAAAAGGTGTCCCAGGCATCATAGAACAGTTCCTGCAACCTCTCTGGGGACATGTGTTTCGGTTGATAGACGACCCGGTCCGCCGAATAATCATTCCAGTTGTGGGAAAAGATGCGTTCCTGCTTATTAAGGTCCTGGAACGCTTTGGTGTGGGGAAACGGGGTGAGGATGGTGAATTCCGCCAGGTCCAGATCGATCTCGAGGAGAAAATCGACTAGTTTTTTAATGTAGTCCTCCGTGTGGTGGTCCAGACCCAGAAGGATGGTCCCTTCCACCAGAATGCCATGATCGTGGTATCGCCTGATCCGCTCCCGGATGTAGTCGGAGGTGTCAAAAACCGCCTGGTACACATACCAGGCCCCGGCCCGGGCCGCCAGATCCAGGACTTCAGGTTTATCTTCAATGGGGTGGCTGCACCATTTCTTCTTAAGCGGTATCATCTCCCGGAACAGATCCATCTCCCATTGGGTGTCCTGGGCCAGGGAGTTATCCACAATAAACAGCCGGTTGTTGTCGATGCTTTCCATTTCGGCAATGGCCTTTTCAATGGGGCGGGGTCTGAACACCTGCCCCCCCAGGTAGGCCACGGCGCAAGGGTAGCAATGAAAACGACATCCCCTTGAGGCATGCACCAGGTCCACCATCTGGACCCCCCTGTAATTGTATAAATCCCGGTTCAGGATATCCCGCCGTGCGGTTCCCACCATTTCGATGGGAGGACGATCGTTGAGATAATCATACACAGGCTGCAGATCCCCTTTTGAAAAATCCGAAAAAACCTTTCCCATGCGCCCTTCCGCTTCTCCCAGGAAAACCGCGTCTCCGTGCTCAAGGGTTTCTTCCGCATGCAGCATGGTGGCAATACCGCCGAAGATGACCTTAACGCCCCTTTTTCGATAAGCATCGGCAATCTCCCAACCCCTTTTTACCTGGATGGTCAGCATCATGGAGATGCCCACAAAATCAACCGGATCATCAAAGGGGATCTCTTCCAGGTTTTCATCGATAAATTCCACTGCCACATGGTCGGGAAGGGCCGCGGCAAAAACAACGGGGCCATGGGGCGGCAGATGAAACTCCGTCTGTTTTTCCAGCTTCGCCCATTTGGGATAGATGAGTTTAAATTTCATAGAGGATCCTGTTAATCGGTTATCTGTTCCGCACCGATCAGTCGCAGATTCAAGTGATAGCTGGCGAGTTCGTATGCCGTAAAAGTCATTTTTTCGGGGATGGATCTCGCGTTAAGTTCGGCAACAACCTTTCGAGACAATTGTTCATTTCTGTATTCCCGAATTTCAAACATGCGACCCGGACGAACCATCACATCGATGGCCGTATCGCCTGAAACCGGGTACCGGCATATGTCGAACCCATGGTCAGTGATGCCCGCACCCATGGGTGCGCCCGCGGGTTTAAGGAACATCAACCGGATGTCATCCATTAATCCTTTGGCAAAGCCAATGGAATCAAAAGGCGCAACACCCCGATTGATGGTCAATTTACCATCTTCCAGACCGTCAAAGAGCACCAAACCATCGAAGAGCACAAGGCCCTCAATGGTCATCATAACCGCATGAATCCGTTCCGGGTTGGATGACACCTCGGTGACACCCATCAATTGAGATTTTGGACCTCCCGGCAGCGTTGCCTCAATGACATGGACAAACTGCCATCTGCCTTCGGGGAACACAGTCTCGCAAGTCTTCAGGGTTTTTGGAATCAAGGGGGTACCGACGGGAATGATGCGGGGCATGCCGGAACAGGCCGTCAAGAACAACACCCCTAACAGGAAAAAAATGGGGATTGGGGTCTTGTACCTTGTCATTTCCGGTTTCACCAGGCTCCCCTACGGAATGGATTCAAAAAGCGTATCCGCCAATTCCCCGTTAATGTCCACATCCCGAAAGCGGATCTTCGTAAAAGAGTTTTTCCCTTCATAGATGGTGACCGTTTCAATGACGCCGGGCCGATCCGAAAGGAGGATTTCAATTTTTTGAATGATTTTCGCGAATGCCTTGTTCTTCGGCACCATCACAATTTTGTTATCCCCCTTAAGAGAGGCATGATAATCGGGGTTTTGGGAAAACTCCCCCTTCAGCCAGCGGGTAATCTCCTTGAGCACCATCTCCATGCCTTGAAGTCCAGGGCCCGCATCTTCCTTAAAACCGTTTTCACTCCCCATAAAACGGCGCACCTTCCCGTCGTGCATGAGCAGGATGCTCTGAATGGGAGATACGTATTCCCACCGCAGTGACCCGGGGGCCCTGAAATGGAACTTCCCTTTGGATACCAGTGGTTTTATCAGAATTTCCAGGTGTTTTTCCTGAACGAAACGGGCGCTGATGGTTTGAATATCGATCGCTTTTTCCCGGATCCGATCCCAATCTCCGCCCCACGCCAGGGAAACCGCCATGAAAGAAAACGCAATCCCAACGACCATCCATTTTGACCCGAGGGCCCCTGTTACCCGATTCCCCCCCATTTGAAATCATTCCCCCAGTAACGGAAAGAACCTGGCCGGTCATATAGGATGCATCATCGGAGCAGAGGAATCTTACC
>JAERTK010000327.1 GCA_016844935.1 Desulfobacteraceae bacterium
AAGCACTTTTTCAGGAGGCCTCGAAACTGCCGAGGGTTGAAATTTTTTCAAAGCCCGCTTCGGTGATTGCTAAGGATACCATCGGCAGCATGAATGCCGGCATCATTTATGGGTATGCCGGGTTGGTGGACGGTATTGTAAATCGAATGATACAAGAGTCGGGTGAACGTCCCGGAATCATTGCCACGGGAGGTCTGGCACCCCTTATCTCTGAAGTTTCCGAATCGATCCAAGGTGTTGAGGAATTCTTAACCCTGCATGGACTGATTATCCTCTTTAACAAAAACGCCAAATAACCCCCGCTACGCCATAAGGGCCATCGAGGAGTTGGTGCCATGATCAAACCATCAAAACTGAAACCGGGTGATGCCGTGGGCGTTGTATCGCCGGCCGGACCCGTCGACCCGTCAGACCTGGAAGCAGGCCTTCATTTTCTGAGAGCCAAAGGGTTTACCGTTCATGTGGCACCTCATGTGTACGATCGGCAGGGATACTTGGCCGGTAACGACGAGAATCGCCTTTCGGATCTTCAAGACATGTTCCGAAATACCGAAATCAAAGCGGTTTTCTGTTCCCGTGGTGGATATGGCAGCCTGAGGTTGCTGGACCGGATCGATTTTGACCTGATCCGGAAAAACCCAAAAATCATTGTGGGTTACAGTGATATGACGGCGCTTCTGACTGCCATTTTCAAAAAGACCGGCCTGATCACATTTCATGGCCCCATGGTGAAAGGCTTTTCATCACTTCCCGAAAAAACCTGGGCGAACCTGGTCCGAATGATTTCGTCTGAACTACCGGCGTCATTCAACCCCATGGCGGGTTATCCCCTTCGGGGCGGTAAAGCGACAGGACCCATCATGGGGGGAAACCTGTCTCTCATCTGTCGGCTTGTGGGAACCCCTTTTATGCCAAGCCTTGGGGGTTCTATCCTGTTTATTGAAGACCGGGGAGAGGCGCTTTACCGGTTGGATAGAATGCTCACCCACTTGACGCTTGCGGGGAGTCTTGAAGGGATAAAAGGCCTGATCACGGGTCAGTTTATAGACTGCGGAGAACCGGCCGCCATTGACCACCTGATAAAAGAACGATTTGGATTCATGAATATTCCCGTTGCCACCGGATTTCCCCTGGGGCACGGCCCGGAAAATACAACCCTCCCCTTAGGCATTGTGGCCGAGCTGGATACCGACGTCATGACCCTTTCTCTTTTGGAATCAACTGTTCTCTGAACCATGGCGGATATTGCAATAAGTTCAAAAAACCCCCTGGCCCATCTGAACAATTGGGTTGAGGACGGGTGCGAGGCCATGAGGGTTGCGGGTCTTTCAGGTGCTGCCCGCGCCTATGGTTTTGCCCGCTTTCTGGAAGATCTGGACAAGCCCTGCCTGGTCATTTTTCCCGAAAAAAAACGGGCTGAACGGTTTTACCGGGAGGTCCGGTTTTTCATGGGTTCTACGAAAAACCGAAACCATGGCGCCGCGCCGCGGCTCTACCGGTTTCCGCCCTACGACATGTCACCTTTAACCGGCCTCAGTCCCCACAGCCAACTGATCACGGAGCGAATCAACGCCCTTTACGCACTCGTAACGGAACCGAACCCCGTGGTGATCACCTCACTTGAAGCAATTTGCTACAAGGTCATGCCCAAAGGAGCGCTCATCGATGCTCTGGAATATCTGGAAGCGGGGGAAGAGGTGGACCGGGAAGACCTGGTCAAAACCCTCGAAATCAATGGTTATCAACACAGTTCCATGGTGGAAGAGAGGGGTGACTACTCCATCAGGGGGGGGGTGATCGATGTATTTTCTCCGCTGTACCCCTTGCCGGTGCGCCTCGAGTTCTGGGGAGACCGGCTGGAATCCATCCGCCAGTTTGATCCTGTCAGCCAGCGGTCGGAAAGCGACTTTCATGAGTTGACCCTTCTGCCTGCCTGTGAGATCACCAAGGGCCGGAACAACATTAAACGGGCCAGGTCCATGGGACGGCTCCCTGGCCATTACAGCGCAGGCAGCGGCTTTCCCGGCCAGGAAGCCTGGCTGAATCATTTCTACGAAAGCCCTGACACACTGATTGGATATTTGCCGGAAAAAAGCATTCTGACGCTCATGGAACCCGGTTTCGTAGAACCCAATGGCCGAAAAATTGAAAAAAAATTCCGGAAGGACACTGAAAAATACCGGGAGGAATCCGCAGCCAGAGGAGAACCCTTCCCGGACATTGAAGGCCTTTTTGTCCCTTTGGGGAAAATTAATGAACTCACAAATGAATACCAGAAGATTGAGTTTTTTGAGCTGAACGCAGCCCATGACAACGGCGTCGAAAAAACCCTGGAGATTAAAGGGCGTTTTGAAATTGAGGATGATCTGGAAATCCGGCTTGCCACCAAAGGCAGGGTTTCCATGGCGCCCTTTGCCCACAAGATCGATTCCTGGGTCTCTTCGGGGGCACGGGTGGTGGTCACATGCAGTACCCGGCAGCAGGCTGACCGGTTGAAGGAAATCCTCAGCAATTATGACGTACATGTGGACCGGATGGTGCAGGGTTGGCATGAAATGGGGAAGGGCCGCGGACTCACCGTTTGTCTGGATCGTCTGGGACGGGGCTTTGTCTGGCCGGAGCTGGGTCTTTATGTGGTGAGTGAAGACGAGATTTTCGGCACGAGACGGGCCGGCCTGAGACGCCATAAGAAAAAGCGTCGCCAGGGGCTTTCGTGGTCCGCTTTCAGCCAGCTGAAGGCCGGTGATCTGGTGGTTCATGAGGAACACGGCATCGGTCGGTATATGGGCCTTTCCACCATGGAGATAGCGCAACGCACCCATGATTTTGTCATCGTTGAATATGCCGCCAATTCAAAACTTTATCTGCCAGCCGATCGCGTCAGTGTTCTACAGAAGTATGCCGGGGCGGAGGAAAAGGGCCCGAAACTGGACCAATTGGGGGGGCATGCATGGACACTCACCAAACAGAAAGCCAAAAACTCCGTCAAAAAGATCGCCAAACAGCTGGTGGAACTGTACGCCCTCAGAAAATACAGAAAAGGGTTCAGATTTTCTCCACCCGATCCCTACTTCCGGGAATTCGAATCGGCATTTGAACATGAGGAGACCGACGATCAGAGCAAGGCCATCGACGATGTTCTGGCGGATCTTTCATCGAACAACACAATGGACCGCCTCATCTGCGGTGACGTAGGATTTGGAAAAACGGAAATCGCCATTCGGGCCGCGTTCAAGGTGGCCTCCGATGGCAAACAGGTGGCTTTTCTGGTGCCCACCACGGTTCTGGCGGAGCAGCATTTTGAAACTTTTAGGAAACGCATGGTGCCACATGGGGTCAGCGTCGGGATTCTCAGCCGATTCAAAACCAAGGGGGAACAGACAAAAATTGTCGCGGAAGCCCGATCGGGAAAAATCAACATCCTTATCGGGACCCACCGAATACTCCAGAAAGATGTGGGGTTTGCCGACCTGGGCCTGGTGATTATCGATGAAGAGCAGCGTTTCGGCGTCAAACAGAAAGAAGCCCTCAAGAAATATCGTGCCCTGGTGGATGTGCTGGCCATTACTGCCACCCCGGTTCCCAGAACACTCCAGATGTCCATGATGGGCGTGAGGGACCTGAGCGTCATCGAAACGCCTCCCAGAGACAGGCTGGCCATTGAAACCTATCTTTCGCCCTATGATGAAGCGACCATTAAAAGAGCCATTCACAATGAACTGGAACGGGGCGGGCAGACCTTTTTTGTACACAACAGAGTCAAAAGCATTGCTCACATGGCCGAGCAGTTAAGGCAACTGGTCCCGAAGGCCAATCTTGAGGTGGCCCACGGCCAGATGAAACCGCGGGAGCTGGAAAACGCCATGATGCGATTCCTCAAAAGGGAAATCGATGTTCTGGTGTGTACCACCATCATCGAATCAGGGCTCGATATCCCTTCGGCCAACACCATTATCATTAACGAGGCGGATCGCCTGGGCCTGGCCCAGATATATCAACTGCGGGGCCGGGTGGGACGTGCCAGGGAAAAAGCTTACGCCTACCTGTTGATCTCCAGGGATTCCACACTCACAAGGGACGCGGAAAAACGGCTGAAGGCGCTCATGGATTTTTCAAATCTGGGTGCCGGACTTCACCTTGCCATGCATGACTTGAAAATCAGGGGGGGCGGCAATATCCTCGGGTTTTCCCAGTCAGGGCATATTTCGGCGGTGGGATATGAACTCTATCTCAAACTGATTGAACGAGCCGTCACCGAATTAAAAGGCGAGCAGTGGCAGGACGAGGTGAACCCGGAGATTAACATCAATATTCCGGCATTTCTGCCCGGCGACTACATCATGGATACGGACGTGAGGTTAAATCTTTATCGCCGGCTTTCCATGCTCATTGACAATTCAGAGCTCGACGAAATGATACGGGAAATTCACGATCGTTTCGGAAACCCGCCGCCGGAAGTCGAAAACCTGCTGGCCTTGATGTCCGTCCGTCTGCGCTTGAAGCAGCTTCGTGTGAATAAACTGGATATGGGCAAAAACAGGCTAACGCTTACGTTCCTGGAGGACGGTACCCAGAACGGAGAACATTTGGTAAAACTGGCAAATGAGCGCCCCAAGCGATTTCGATTCCTCCCCGACAACAGGCTCAAAATCTATATGAGACCGCTTACATTTCCGAAAGACCTCCAGAAAGTTGAACAAATCCTGGATCAGCTGACGCCCTGATGGCCCGATTTGCCGTTCAGCCGAAGAATATGCTTGCTTTTTCCCACGTCCTTGGTACTTTAAGGGGTTGCAAGCTTTTGTATGCCAACGCTTTATTTTTTGATCAAATACGACGCAACAAATGGACCATCGGGCTGTTTCTAAAAATAAATCGAATGCTTTTTATGGCGTCTTTTTTCTGCTTCTGTGGACCGTCAGCCCGTTTTTGATTTCCGGTTGCGATCATCGGGATTTGAACTCCGGGCCAGTGATCATGGTGGTGGGAGATCAGTGGTTAACAGCGGATACTCTTAAAGAGGAGATGGTTTTTGCCACCGAAGATCTGCCCATTTCAACCCGGGGTGAAAAACAGGTCAGAAGTCGATTGCTTGATCATATCATAGACCGGTACCTGATGTTGGAATACGCAAGACAACGTGGTATTGTTGTTTCAGAGGGGGAGTTCCAGGCGCATCTGAAGGAAATCAAAGAAGGATACTCGGAAAGTCATTTTGAACAAGTGTTGCTTCGAAAATCCGCAGACCCTGCGGCCTGGGCAAAACGGCTCAGGGAACAGCTTGTAATGGAAAAGGTTTTCAAGTCGGTTACAAAAGATGTGGCACCCCCCGATTACAAAGAAATAAAGGCTTATTTTGAATCGGCTCCAAGCCGTTTCAAGGCTCCTGACAGGGTGAAATTGAGGCAGGTTTTCTGTATAACCCGAAAACAGGCCAGGCAACTCCATGCAAGAATTCGTGCGGGTGAATCTCTGGCTGCTCTGGCCCGGGAACACTCCCAAGGTCCCGAGGCGGATAACGGCGGGGAAGTGGGCTGGATCAACAAAGGCACCTTGGATAAATCCCTGGATAAAGTGCTTTTCTCATTGGCACCCGGGGACTTGAGCCCGGTAACGAAAGGCCCTTCCGGATATCATATTTTTGAGGTCATATCCCGCCGTCCCGCTGGGTTCCAGGTATTTTCGGAGGTCATTGGCGACATAGAGCAAGCGCTTGTTCAGCAGAAGCGAGAATCTTTTTTTGGAAAATGGCTTCAAAACCTTCGTACAGACATCCGAGTCAAAATCAACCAAAAAGAACTGGATACATTGGAGTTTTCCTGAATGAAAAAAACGACCCTTCTTATCTTCATATTCATGCTTCTGGCGGGGAATATGTTTGTTCCGGAAAAGGCTTGTGGCGAAATCTACAATCGTGTGGTGGCCATTGTGAATGCGGATGTGGTGACATTATACGAACTCAATACCCGTATGAAAGAAATGACCGGTATGGGGCCTGAAGCGCTCAAAAGAAAAGCTGAGGCGCAGTACCTTGAGACCCGCAGAAAAATTCTTGAAATGCTCATCGAAGAAAAAATTGCCGTTGAAAAAATCCGCGAAATGAAAATCAAGGTGCAACCCAAAGAAGTGGACGCGGCCATCGAAAAGGTCAAGACAGACAACAACCTGACCCAGGAGGACCTGGTTGCCGCCCTGAAAGAACAGGGTCAGTCGTTTGGCCAATATCGAAAAATGATCAAAACAGAGCTTGAAAGGATTCGGTTGATCAATTACGAGGTCAAGAGTAAGATTATCATCCGGGAGGAAGAGCTGAAAGAGTATTATGATGCGCACAGGGACGAATTCAGCACCCGGGGGAAAGTCCATCTTGCCATGATTTTTCTAAAACAGGAAGACCCGGCTGATGCGGCAGAATCCCGGGCGCTGAAAGAAAAAGCCAGTCGAATTATTGAGAAAATCAAAGCCGGTGAAAATTTCGGCAAACTGGCCAAAGCGTTTTCCGACGGTCCGGCGGTAAACACGGGCGGCGACCTCGGGGTGTTCAAAATTTCCGAGCTCAATGAGGAAATGGCCGCTACCGTCAAAGACCTTTCCTCCGGGGAGGTGGGGAAACCCATTATCGGGCCCAACGGAATACAGATTATCAAAGTGGTGGAAAAAGACAAGGGTGGTGAAAAATCGTTCGAGCAGGTCAAGAATTCCATCGCGTCTACACTTTATCGAAAAAAACTGGATCAGGCGTATTCTGCCTGGATAAAGGATTTAAGGGAAAAAGCATACGTCAAAATCATCTTTTGAACACGCAAGGTCATTCAATATGGGGCAAGATGATCAACAGCCATTGAATGCTGAAACGGATGATTGGATCTTTTCTTCCGGCATTTCCCTGGGCGCGCTGCTCAAGGGGGAGAGGGAAAAAAAGGGGCTTAGCCATACCGAGATTTCCCGGCAGACCCGTGTGCGTCCCCGCTTTCTGGAGGCCATTGAAAATGAAGAATGGGATCTGCTTCCCGCGCCCGCCCTGGTAAAGGGTTTCATACGATCCTACGCCCGCGCGCTGGCCCTGGACGAGGAGCGCATTGTAGAACTCTATGGCGAGGAAGAAGAGGTTGACGATTTTGCGGAAAGATTTTCCCTGCCATCCATCCCCAAGAGGAAAAAATGGCCGTTTGTTGTGGGCGGCTTGCTGGCGCTCCTGATTGCGGTGTCGGGCTTTTATGCGTGGGTGATGTATTCAACCGATTTAAAAGGAATCCCGGATTCAGGTACCACCAGTGCTCAAAGTTCACCTGGGAACGAGGGGCGGATTCTACCCGGTGAAGAACCGAAAACGGAAATGGGACCTTTGGATGAAAAAGGTGCTCTCCTAGAAGCTGATCCGGAGTTGACCACGGGTGTTTCAGCGGCGGATATTGAGATTCGGGAAAAACCTCAAAAACCGGAAAACATATCGCCGGTACCGGATTCGCCCCCTGATCCCACTGAAAATAAACCTCTGGAGAAGATGCCTGCCGCCGGTGGGGAGGCGGAAATCCCAATCTTGTTGCTGAAAGGTCATGTGACGGAGAGGACCTGGATGGAGGTATCAATTGACGGCCTGAAATCGAAAGAGTATGTCTTTGGCCCGTCGGATGAACCCGAATGGAAAGCGGAAAAAGGGTTTGAACTGCTGATCGGCAATGCCGGCGGCATTGTTCTTGAGTTCAACGGAAAAAAAATGGATAATCTCGGGAAGCAGGGGCAGGTGGTTCGAATCAAACTTCCTGAGGATGAAGAAAGGAAACCAGTAAGAGATTGAAAATGGAGAATATTTTAGAAATTTTTGAAAACAGGGGATTCTTTGAGCAATCCACCGACAAAGGATCGCTTTCGCAAATGCTTTCTCAACCCACCACCTGTTATATCGGTTTTGATCCGACGGCAAAAAGCCTCCATGTGGGGAGCCTGCTGCCCATCATGAGTCTGGTGCACATGCAGAATGCCGGTCATCGGCCGGTTGTGCTGGTGGGTGGCGGTACGGCGCTGGTAGGAGACCCCAGCGGAAAAACCGAGATGCGCCGGATCATGAGCCGTCAAGAGATTGACGACAATGCTCAGGGCCTGAAAAAGCAGCTTTCCAATTTCATCGATTTCAGCGGTGACCGTGCCATCATGGCCAACAACGCCGATTGGTTGACGGAACTGAGGTATGTGGATTTTCTGCGGGATATCGGGCGGCACTTTAGTGTAAACCGGATGCTCGCCGCTGAAAGTTACAAGATGAGAATGGAGACGGGCTTAAGCTTCATCGAATTCAACTATATGCTGTTGCAGGCCTACGATTTCTGGTACCTTTTCAAGAATTATGATTGTCGCCTTCAGATGGGGGGGAACGATCAGTGGGGCAATATCCTGGCCGGCGCCGACTTGGTAAGGCGGCTGGAGGGTGAAATAGTCCATGGACTCACCTTTCCACTTTTGACCACCAGCTCGGGCATTAAAATGGGCAAAACCCATAAAGGCGCGGTCTGGTTGGATGGTGAAATGACGCCGCCCTATGACTATTATCAATATTGGATCAACCAGGACGATGGCGATGTGGGCAGGTTCCTGGCCATATTCACACTGCTGGACATGGATGAAATTAAGCGGCTCCGGAAGTTGGAGGGGGCGGAGATCCGGGAAGCGAAAAAAGTACTGGCTTACGAGGCGACCCGGTTATGCCACGGCAAAGAAAATGCGGATCAGGCCCGTGCTGCGGCCGAGAGGTTGTTCGGACAAACTAAGGGGATTTCAGACGAATCCGTTCCCAGGTATGAGATTGATTCTGAAGCCCTCGAAACGGGTGTGCCGGCTTATATCCTCTTTGAAACCGCCGGTCTTTGTAAGAGCAGGGGAGAGGCACGCAGGCTGATTTCACAGGGGGGCGGCTATTTGAACAACCAGAAAATTTCGGTATTTGATCAGAAGGTCAGTGCGGATGATTTGGGAGAGGACGGGTTGCTGTTGCGGGCAGGGAAAAAACGATATATGAAGGTCGTTTCCCGCGCCCAGTAGAAACGGACAGGTTCACGAAATGTGAACCATTGCAGGGTCTTTCATATGAAAAAAGGGAAAAGCAAAACCGGTTCGAAAAAAACAAAAGGCAAATCGCCCGGTAGAAAACCGGTCCGGAAGCGCGTCGATCTTGCGCCCGTGGTGCAGCGCTCGGATACGGCACTGGTCCCTTACGACCCGCTTCAAATATATCTTCTTGAAATCAAACAGTATAACCTGCTGACCCGTGAGGAAGAGATAGAGCTGGGCACCAGGATCCGGGAAGATAACGATGATGATGCGGCATTCAAGCTTGTGACGTCAAACCTGAGACTGGTTGTGAAAATTGCCATGGATTTCCATCGGTACTGGACTAAAAACCTGCTGGACCTCATTCAGGAGGGGAATCTTGGCCTGCTGCAGGCTGTGCGAAAATTCGACCCTTACCGGGGCATCAAGTTTTCCTATTATGCTTCTTTTTGGATCAAGGCTTATATCCTCAAGTTCATAATGGATAATTGGAAAATGGTGAAAATCGGAACGACCCAGAGCCAGAGGAAGCTGTTTTTTAACCTGGCAAAGGAAAGGGACAAGCTTATTGCCCAGGGTTTTACCCCCGAACCGCGTCTGCTGGCTGAGAGACTGGATGTCAAGGAGTCGGAGGTGGTTGAAATGACGCAGCGGCTGGGCGGATGGGAAGTTTCCCTCAGCGCGCCAGTGGGGGAGGATTCCAGGGAATCCTACGGCTCTTTTCTCCCTGATCCCGGAATGCCCGTTGACGACATGCTGTCCAATGACGAGAGCAAGAACCTGCTGAGCGAAAGCCTTCGGGAATTCCGAAAAACTTTATCCGGAAAAGAAGCCGATATCTTTGACAATCGAATCCTGGCTGAAAAACCCCTGACCCTCCAGGATCTGGGCAATAAATACAAGATTTCCCGGGAAAGAATTCGGCAGATCCAGGAAAAGATCATCAAAAACATTCGGAAATGGCTGAAAGAGAAGATTCCGAACTTTGAGGAGGAATACTCGGATTTTCTGAAATGATACTGTCCGCTTGAGCCAGTTTCAAAATGTTCAATTTTGTTCGAGATCAAGGAGGGCGAAAATTTTAACCACAGGAATATGCACAATATTTCGAGGATTAAAATTTGAGTCTGACGCAGAGATCGAGCAAAAGGGGGCGTTTTGAAATCGGCTCATTTCACCAGAGAATCCGGTTTGAACAAGCGCCTATGAAATTATCCTTCACAGCATTTGGGGGTCTGTTGCCTGCCAACAGACTTTTGAGTTTTTTGTTCCTGCTGGTCTTTTTTGCCATTGGCCCCACCGGCTGCGCCACAGTGAATGGCCGGGCGCCACAAAAGGCGACCCATCCGGTGGTGGCCGCCGCCGAACCCAAAACGGTTCGTCCCGCAAAACCGGATGCAACCCAGAAAGCCTATGCGCATTTCGCCCTCACCTCGGTTGCTTTGAACCAGGGCCGTTACCAGGATGCGCGGAAGCATCTGGAAAAGGCCATTCAAAATGACCCGGATTCGGTTTATTTGAATACCAAAATGGCCATTTTGCTGAAAGGGCTCAAAGAATACCCCGAAGCGCTGGTCTATGCCCGGAAGAGCATCGGGATGGACCCCAAAAACATCCACACCCTTGCCTTGCTGGGAGACTTGTATACACTGACGGGAAAAGATGAACTCGCCATTGTGGAATACCAAAATATTCTTAAGCAGGATCCTGATAACAAACGGGTAAGGCTTCTATTAACCACTATCCTGGTCAGGAAAAAGCAATTCGAAAAGGCGTTGATACAGCTGGATATTCTGATCAAGCAGGATCCTGAACTGGTCATCGCTTATTATTACCAGGGTAGAATCAACCTGGAGACCGGGCATTACAAAGCGGCTGAAAAATCGTTGGATGAAGCGCTCAAGCTCAATAAGACCCTGGAGCCTGCGCTGTTTGACAAGGCGACGCTCTACCAGATTACCGGGCGGGACCGGGAAGCAGTCAAAGCCTATGAAGATCTGCTCTCCCTCTATCCCGACAACATCCCCGCCAGGGAGAGGCTCGTGGAGGTATACCTGAAGCTGGGTCAAAAAAGTGACGCGGCCCACCAGGTGGAATTGATCAAGAAACATTCAAAACCCGGCGAACCGGAACGGCAGGTTCTGGGCCTGATTTATCTAAGGCAGGGCAAAATCGACGAATCCATTGCTGAGCTGGACCTGATCGTTACGGCATGGCCGAAAGACTACAAATCGCGATATTATCTGGCCACCGCATATGAAGAGAAGGGAGATAGCCACAAGGCGCTGGAACAGTTCAAACTGATTGATCAGAACTCAAAGTACTACCAGAATGCCCAAATGCACATTATACATCTGCTCATCCTCGAAAAAAAATTCGACGAAGCACTGAAGATCCTGGACCGATTAATGGCGCAGGACCGGAACAACACGGATTTGGTTCTCATGCTGGCCGCCATCTATGAGGCACAGGAAAAATATGACGAGGCGATTCACGCCGTTAGAGAGGGGCTGAAGCCTGATGAAAAAAATGTCAGTCTTCGATTTCGCCTGGGTGTACTGTTGGACAAGGCGGGCAGGAAAGAGGCCTGCATTCAGGAAATGCAGCAGGTGTTGAAAATTGATCCTGACAATGTGGATGCGCTCAACTACATCGGATATACCTATGCCGAACAGGGCGTCCGGCTGGACGAGGCCCTGTTCCTGATTCAAAAAGCCATGAAATTGAAACCCAACAGCGGGTATATTATCGACAGTCTGGGATGGGTTTATTTTCAGAAAGGCCAATATGAAAAGGCCGTCGCCACCTTGTTGAAGGCGGCAACCCTGACAGGGGAAGATCCCACCATTCAGGAACACCTGGGAGATGCCTACCACAAGTTAAAAGAATACAAAAAGGCCCTTCAATATTACGAAAAGGCCCTCTCCTTAGAGCACCCGGAAGAAAAGCGGATAAAGGAAAAAATTGCCGAGGTGCGTGAACGTTTGAAGACAGAAAATTGAATTTCGCCAAAATCCATTCGGGAATCAAAACACTTTTGACGGCTTTGGCATTTATTGCTTTTCAATGCTGTTCCCCTTTAACCGTCAATCCCCCCGCTCCCGCCTTAGAGGAAAAAAGGGTTGCGGCTCTGGTATCCGCCTTTGCGGCACAGGAGCGCGTGGCAGAAACTTTTTTTTTCTCAGGCACCCTGACCTTCAACAACCGGAATTCTGAAAATGCGGTTCAGATTCTGTTGATCACGGATGCGACCCCTCGGGCGGGCACCGACAATGGGGGCGGCACGGGGGCTTGCCCCTACGGGCGAATGAAAATTGAAATCACCCACCCCTGGGGGAAACCCCTGCTTCATATCTTGATACAAGGCCAACGAATCCATATCCTGGATTTTAATGAAAAACGAATTTATGGGGGCAGTCTGAAAAGCAAAGGCCTTTTCCGGCGCATACCGGTGCCCCTCGACCCATCAATACTGTGGTCCCTTGCAAGGGCGTTTCCTGCCCTGCTCAAGTACCGGGAGATCGCATCCATGGCTGGAAATCAATTCACTTTTCTGGATGTTATGGGGAATAAGGTGCAACATTTTGAACTCTATTCGGCGGAACCGCTTCCACGCAAGGTATGCTTTTGCAAACAGGATGCGACCATTGTCTTTTCTGATTTCGACGATGATGACGGCATTCTCTATGCCCGGCAGATGAATTTCCGTGGCCCCGATCTCAAAGTGGGTCTGGACATCGACATCGAGCAGATGGCCTTTAACGCCCCCCTTCCGGAAGCCGTATTTTCCATGGAAGCACCCCCTGATTTCAAGACGGTTCATTTAGGAAAGGACCATCCGGAGCATTAGGTTTGGATATCTCATTTGTCATCGTCAACTGGAATACCAGGGCCCTGCTGCTCCATTGTCTGGCTTCCATTTACCGAACGGCCGAGGGCATGGATTTTGAGGTCTGGCTGGTGGACAATGCGTCTTCGGACGGAAGTGTCGCCGCTGCACGGGGGGCCTATCCGGAAATCCATATTATCGAAAACGACCGGAACTTGGGGTTTGCCGCTGCCAACAACCTGGCCTTTGCCAAAATGCGGGGCCGTTATGCCGTATTGATTAACACCGATGCCAGTCTCAGGGCTGGTGCCATCCAAAACCTTTTTGCTTTTATGGAAGAAGCCCCGCATGCGTCAATGGCCTGCGGGCAATTGCTCAATGAAGACGGTTCAAAGCAGAATTCCATTGCTCCCTTTCCCACGCTGCTTTCCCTGGTCTCCAATGAAACCCTGCTAAGATTTTTGTTCCCTCAAAAATATCCCAGCAAAAGAAAGCACTATGGGGGTCCCATAGCGGTGGATTCCTGTATCGGGGCCTGCATCATGGTTCGGAAAAGCGCTATGGATCGGGTGGGTTTTCTGGATGAACGGTATTTTTTCTTTCTGGAAGAAACGGACTGGGCTTATCGCATGAAACGGGCGGGATGGAAAATCTATTTTGTCCCCGCGGCGCATGTCTTCCATGCCCAGGGAAAAACCGTCGGCGGCGGTGCTTCCGCAAGGATCCTGTTTTACCGTTCCCGGTATCAGTTCTTTGATAAATGGCACAAAAAGGCCTATTTCCTGGTCCGCCTGTTCGTTATTTCCCGGTTGCTGGTCAACACCCTGTTGAACCTCTCAGCCGTGGGGCTCACCTTTGGGTCAAACAGGCGATTCAAAGGGAAACTGAATATTTATAGAAAGCTTTTGCAATGGCACTTCAAAGGGTGCCCCTAGATGATGGAAGTGGAAACCGCACAGCTTTTAAAAGGAACTCCCTCACTATCGAAAGAAAACGGTCCCATCCTGCTCATACAGCTTGGGGATATCGGGGACGTGGTGCTGACCCTGCCCGCCATAGAGGTCCTGGGAAGGGCCTTTCCAAAGCGTTCCCTGGTGGTATGTGTCAGGGAACATGCCAGGGAATTGATGGAGGATTGCCCCTTTGTCCACCATGTCCTGTCCATAAACAAACAAAGACGAAGAATCCCGGCGGAACTGGCCCATCAGCACCGGTTTTTAAGGGATCTTCGAAAACATGGATGCGCCCTGGCCATTGAACTGCGGACGGGTACCCGGGGTGCAGTGATCGCCCTTCTTTCAGGGGCACGCACCCGGATCGCCCGCTTTGCCAAGGACGGGACCCTATGGCGGAACCGGGTTTTCACCCATCTGGTGAGGCCTACCCGTGAAAACATTCAATATGCGGCCCAGCATAACTTGAATATCATGGCGCCCTTCGGGCTTTCAGAAACAGATCCAAGGCCGAACATTTCGGTCCCCCGGCGCCGCCGAAAAAAAGCAGAGGCCATTTTTTATAAAGCACAAATTCCACGGGACCCCCCCCTGGTGGCGATTCATCCATTTTCACTCTGGAAATACAAAGAATGGGGGCTTATTGAAATGGCAGCCCTGCTGGATCGGGTCCAGGCTGAATACCATTGCAATCTGCTCATAACCGGTGCCCCCAATGAAAGAACACGGGCCAAAGATCTTATTGGCATATGTGACCGAAAACCCTATAATCTGGCGGGGGAAACCTCCATTGGGGAGCTTCCCGCCATCCTCAAGGCATGCAGCCTCTTTATCGGGGTGGATACGGCTGCCCTGCACATTGCCGCGGCTGTGGGGACTCCAACCGTGGGTATATTCGGCCCGTCATCATGGACGAACTGGGCCCCACGGGGGTCTGATCATCTTGTGGTTAAAAAAGGCCTCCCCTGCCAGCCCTGCAGCCAAAAGGGTTGCGACGGTTCGGAAGAGAGCCGTTGTCTGACGGAATTGACTGCGCAGGAGGTCTACACGATGATGACTAAAATATTGGACACAAACCTGGTTAGAAGGTCTGAGGTGCATTGCATGGGAGAAGGCGGTTAAAATGTTGAGAGAGACCGTTAACAGCGCCGGGGAAAAAACCCTTTTCAGTAAAAAAAACAGTATTGTTTTGTCTACCATAGGCGTGCTGGCAACGGCCATGCTCTTGTATTTTGTGGGCCTGGACAGCTATCCGCTGCTGGACCCCGATGAAGGGCGTTATGCTGAAATTCCCCGCGAAATGCTGGAAAGTGGCGATTTCATAACCCCCCGGCTTAATTATGTGAAATACTTTGAAAAACCTCCCCTTTTCTATTGGCTCACCGCAGGGAGCATGGCGCTTTTCGGCCAGAAGGAGTGGGCTGTTCGCCTGGTGCCGGCGGTGGCGGGGTTTTTGACCCTACTGCTGATTATGGGGCTGGGAAAAAGAATCTTTGATGGGCCAACCGGGGTCATGGCCGCCTGGATTTATCTCACCAGCGCGATTCCGACGGTTCTGGCGCGACTGCCGATTATCGACGGGGTTTTCAGCCTGTTTTTGACTGCCACCTGGGGCGCCTGGTATTTGGGCTACAAAGCGCAACCAAAACAAACGAGAAGGCTTTGGTATTGTATTTCCTGGGCCTGTCTCGGCCTGGCGGTCATGACCAAGGGAATCGCGGCCATTGCACTGACGGGATTGATTGCAGGTGGTTTTATCATCTGCCGCCGGGACTGGCGAGCGTTGTTAACCTTTGCATGGGTACCGGGCCTGCTGATCTTCGCCGTCATTGTGGTCCCCTGGCATTGGGCTGTGAGTGCGGAAAATCCGGGTTTTTTTCATTTTTACATTGTGGTGCAGCATTTTGCCCGTTTGGTGAGCCAGGAACACGCCAAGCCCTTCTGGTTTTTTGTTGCCATTTTCCCCTTTGGTATGCTGTTGTGGGTGGGGTTTTTCTTCCCCGCTGCCGCAAAATCCTTCCGGGAAGCCTTTGAAGTTATCCGTTCACCCCGAAAAGACAGGGGGGAGGGTGAAGGCATTCTTTTTCTGGTTATCTGGGTTTTGGGGGTGATTGGATTATTCAGCATGAGCAGCTGCAAGCTTATTCCCTACATTTTGCCCGCATATCCCGCCATGGCGCTCCTCATGGCACATTTCGTGAGGGGCCAGGCGCTTATGAAAGGGTCGGTCCTCTGGGGGGCAGCCATCCTGGCCATCCTGCTTCTGGTGTCCGCCGGGATCCTGGTGCCCATGGTCATGCGGCAGGATGCGTTGAGCATGGCTGAACTGTTGCCGGCCATTCGTTTTGGACAGGCGGGCCTTATTTTGGGCGGCATCCTTCTGCTGGTATCCCTTTTTAAACGTCGCCTGATCCCTTTTGCCACCGGTTTTGCCATGGTGCTGCTTTTTCCCGCCATGCTCATGGTTGTACCATCCGTGGCCAAATACCGCAAAGTCGGCGGGTTCATTAAGGCCATGCCAAACCCCTTGCCGGCTGAAATCAGGATTGCAGAATGGCGCAATTATGATCAAGCCTTGAGTTTTTACAGTGGCAGAAGGACGATCCTAGTGGATGAGATAGGTGAACTGGCATACGGCAGCTCCCAGGGAGATCACAGTGATTATTTCTTGAAAGGGGAAGAAAGCCTCAAGCGTCTGGCCATTGATATCCCCCTGCTGGTGAACATCCGCCCCGGCGCCTGGCCGAAAGTTCGAAACTGGCAGACCCTTGAGCCAGTGGCCGCAAACAGTACCAATATTATGGTGGGAAACGAGGCGTTTTTTCGCCTGACCGGTCTCAAGCCATGGCCTGATTCGGCCATTACGCCGCCGCCGCTGCTGCTGATGCCACAGGGCAAGGATTAGTTAAACCCATGAATGTCTTAACCCGCTATCTCCTCAAGGAATTTTTCAAGCTGCTCATTGTTTGTCAGTTGGTCTTCGTTGCCCTGTATCTGATGATTGATTTTGCCAGCGGGATTGATGATTTCATTAAAGCCGGCGCACCAAAAGGCGTTATGATTGCTTATTTTGCCTACAAAATCCCGGCCATCGCAAGCCAGATGCTGCCCCCTGCCACCCTGACCACGGTGATTATCCTGTTCAGCCTCATGAAACGAAACAACGAGGTGGTTGCGTTGAAGGCCAGCGGAGTCAACACCTGGCAGATTGCACAACCGCTCATCCTTCTGACAGCGTTTCTCTCCATCGCCCTGTTTATGTTTTCCGAAACCGTTGTTCCCTATGCCAGCTCCAGGTGTAATGAAATATGGCGGATTGATGTCAAAAAGGAGGATCCAGACCGATTTCACGGGCAAAACCATATCTGGTACAAAGGCAAGAATTGCATCTATTTCATCAGGCAGTTCGAAAATCAGAAAATGATGATGGTGGACCCCACGTTCTATTTTTTTGATGACCGGTTCAAAATCACCAAAAGGATCGACGGGCGTTCGGGGATCTGGAAGAATAATATCTGGGAGATTCAAAATGGTATTGTCCAGAATCGTGAGAAAAACGGGGGGTACGATCTTCAAAAATTTGAACGTCTGGACGTAAGGCTCCTTGAAAATCCTGAGAGCTTTCTTCGAGATAGGGTAGAGCCTGAAGAAATGGGGTATGTTCAGCTCAAGCGGTTTGCGCAAAGACTCAAGCTTGAGGGGTACGATGCCACCCGGTATTTTGTGGAGCTGAACATGAAGATTGCTTTCCCTTTTATTGTTCTCATCATGGCGCTTATCGGCATCCCCGTTGCTCTCTGGAAAAAGGGCATGGGCACGCCGGTGGCTGTTTCCATCGGAATCTCTCTCTGTTTTGTTTACCTGCTTATCATGGGGCTTTCCCGAACTTTAGGGTTTGCCGGTGTTCTACCGCCCTTCTTCTCAGCCTGGCTGGCCAATAGCGTATTTCTTTTCTTGGGTGTTTATCTGATGATCCACGCCAATCGCTGAAGGCCTGAATTTTCAGTTTTGAAGGAAATCCGTAGTTCCGAAAATCGGTAATCATTATGGTTGCAGGTCGGTCGAAAATGCAATTTCAGTTATGGAATGGTTCGGATTTTACCTGCCGAAGAGCCGCTTTCCCCCTCGCTTTTCTTAATGGAAAACAGCCCCTTTTCTTGCACGGAAAAGTTCAAAGAGTGCAACTTGACAAAGCTTTTTCCGATGCTTAATGTATCGCCATTGTTGAAAATGAGAAACAGCTTCATTGCATGGTTTTTTTAGGAGTGAAACGTGGCCAAGATTAACGTATCGGATGAAGAAGAATCAACTGAAAATTTGCCCGAAGAACCGAAAAATGAAAAGGGAGGGGATTCGGGTTCGGAAGAACAATCTCAAAATGAAACGGAAATCCCCTTAACGGAGATGAGTAAAGACCAGTTGATTGAAAAGATAGCGGAAGTACAGGCATCGGCGGATGCAAATATGGACAGCTATCTCCGTTCACAGGCGGAGATGGAAAATATGAAAAGAAGGTTCCAGAAAGACAAGCAGGATCTGGTCAAGTTCGGAAATGAAACCCTGACCAAGCAGCTGCTTCCCGTTGCGGATAACCTGGAAATGGCCTTGGACCACTCTAAAGACGAAAATTCCATTGAAGCTTTGCGTGAAGGGGTTGATCTGACGCTGAAAGGGTTGATGAACGTTCTGGAGAAGGCTGGTGTGGAATTGGTAGAGGCCGTTGGCGCGACCTTTGATCCCAATTTTCACGAAGCCGTTTCCGAACAGGAAGATGACGGCGCAGAGCCCGGAACGGTGCTTAGAGAACTACAAAAAGGATATTTATTAAACAAGAGACTTATCAGGCCGGCCATGGTCATTGTTAATAAGAAATAGAAATACTCAGGAGGCAAGTAAATGGGAAAAACGATAGGAATAGATCTCGGAACAACCAACTCATGCGTAGCTGTGATGGAAGGCGGAGATCCTGTTGTGATCGCTAACGCCGAAGGAAGCCGGACAACGCCTTCTATTGTGGGCTTTACGGAGGGGGGAGAAAGACTGGTGGGGCAGACCGCCAAACGCCAAGCCGTAACCAACCCAGAAAATACGGTTTTTGCGGTTAAACGGTTGATCGGTAGAAAGTTCGACTCCCCGGAGGTCAGCAATGACATTAAAGTCCTCCCTTATACCATCAGCAAAGCGTCCAACGGTGATGCCCACGTGAGCATCAGGGGGAAGGACTACAGCCCCGCTGAAATATCCGCCATCATCCTCAAAAAGATGAAAGAAACCGCGGAAAATTATCTGGGAGAAACAGTGACCGATGCGGTCATTACCGTTCCCGCGTATTTTAATGACAGCCAGCGACAGGCCACAAAAGACGCCGGACGGATTGCGGGCCTGAATGTTGAGCGGATTATCAATGAGCCCACGGCGGCATCCTTGGCCTTTGGAATGGACAAAAAAGGCGATCGAAAAATAGCGGTTTTTGATCTGGGCGGCGGTACCTTTGACATTTCCGTCCTGGAAATCGGAGAAGGGGTTTTCGAAGTCAAGTCCACCAATGGCGACACCCATCTGGGTGGAGAGGATTTTGATCTGAGAATTATTGACTATCTGGCCGATGAGTTTAAAAAGGACCAGGGTATTGATCTCAGGGGCGATAAAATGGCCCTTCAGCGGCTAAAAGAAGGCGCGGAAAAGGCCAAGACGGAACTCTCCGGTTCCATGGAAACCGATGTTAATCTTCCCTTCATCACCGCGGATGCCAGCGGTCCCAAACACCTGAATATCAAACTGACCCGCGCCAAACTGGAAGGGCTGGTTGAGGACCTCATTGAAAAGGTGGTGGGACCCTGCCGAATGGCCATGAAGGACGCGGGTCTTTCCGCCAGCGATATCAACGATGTCATCCTGGTGGGTGGCATGACCCGGATGCCCAAGGTCCAGGAAAAGGTCGCCAAGATTTTCGGCAAAGAGCCCAACAAGGGGGTAAATCCCGATGAAGTGGTCGCAGTAGGCGCGGGCATTCAAGGGGGAGTGTTGAAGGGTGAAGTAAAAGATGTTCTGCTTCTCGATGTGACGCCGCTTTCCCTGGGAATCGAAACCCTGGGCGGTGTTTTTACCAAGCTGATTGAAAAAAATACGACCATTCCCACCAAAAAGAGCCAGACTTTTTCTACGGCGGCCGACAGTCAGCCTGCGGTGGAAATTCATGTCCTTCAAGGGGAGCGGGAAATGGCCGCTTACAACAAAACCCTGGGTCGGTTTCAACTGGTGGGAATTCCCCCGGCTCCCAGAGGTGTTCCTCAGATCGAAGTGACCTTCGATATTGACGCCAATGGCATTGTGAGTGTTTCCGCCAAGGATCTTGGGACGGGCAAAGAACAATCCATCCAGATTACCGCTTCCAGCGGTTTGAGCGAAGAAGAGATCGAAAACCTCGTGAAGGATGCGGAATTGCACGCAGAGGAAGATAAGAAAAAGCGCGAACTCATCGATGCAAGGAATATGGCCGACTCCCTGATCTATTCCACCGAAAAATCGGTAAAGGAAGTGGGCGACAAGCTGGACGATGATACCAAATCAAATATCGAGCATGCCATCGAAAATCTGAAAAAATCCCTGGAAGGGGAAGACACGGAAGAGATCAAAAAACTCACGGAAGAACTGACCCAGGCATCCCATAAACTGGCTGAAACCATCTATGCCAATGCGAACCAGGAACAGGCCCAGGGAGAGCCGGGACCGGGTCCGGAGGCCGATGGGGATGCACCCAAGGACGATGATGACGTGGTAGACGCCGATTTTGAGGAAGTGAAGAAGTGATCATCCGCCACATCTCTTTAAAGAGGGCCGTTTCTGTTTTGTTAGCAGGGATGGCCCTTTTTTTATTTGCCTGCCAACCCAGAAAACCTGTTCCCCACAAAGTGGCGGAAATTCACTCCGACTCATTTGCCATTGCCGAAAAATACCAACAAAGCGGTGACCTTCAACAGGCGCTGACCCACTACCGGATGTTTCTGAAACAGACGCCCAGGGACGAACGGACCCCCCTGGCCCTCCAGCGTATGGCAGAAATCCATCTGAAGCGTAAGAATCCTGAAAAGGCCCTCGCCTCTCTCGAAAAGCTCTCAAGAGCATATCCTGATTATACCTGGATGCCCGAAGTGCGATATCAGATTTCGGTTATCCTCAACCAACTGGGGAAATATGACGCTTCCGCCAACGAAGCCGTAGGGTGGCTTGCCCGGTATAAGCAACATTTTCTGGAAAAAGACGTTCTCGTTTTGCTGGGTGACGACTCCTGCGCAATGGGGGAAACCAAAGAGGCTTTCTTCTGGTGGGTTGAGGCCAAAAAAGCGTGGAAGGATGATCCGAAAAAGGAAATCGAGCTGGATGAAAAACTGAAAAACCTGATTGCCACGAGCGGTCCCATGTTTCTTTCCCATCTCCTTGAAAGTGAATGGGGAGCGCGCTACACACCTGAAATATATTATCAAATGAGCTTGGTTTTTTTGTCGCAAAATGAATTGGGCCAGGCAGAAAAGGCAGCTCGAAGGCTTATGGAATCCAGTCGGGATTCCCATTGGATTACCAGGGGAGAAGACATCCTGGCAAAGATTGAAAAAGAAATGGCCATTTGTGAATACTGTATCGGTTGTTTGCTCCCTTTAAGCGGTCCTTTTGCCGCCTATGGTCAGGAGGTCCTCAACGGCATAACGTTGGGAATGTTGGGTGCTTCCGTGGATGGGACAAAAATGGAGCTCATTGTCAGGGACACGGCGGGAAAGCCGGAAAAAGCCCTGGATGAACTTGAAGCACTGGTTAAAGTGCGAAGGGTCGCGGGCGTCATCGGCCCTCTTTCCAGCAAAACAGCTTCTTTCATTGCCGAAAAAGCCCAGGAACTGGGGGTCCCCATGATCGCCTTGACCCAACGAAGGGATATTGTCAAGGCGGGGGATATGGTATTTCGAAATTTTCTAACCCCTGCGCAGGAAATCGATTCGCTTCTTGAAGTGGCCATGGGTCAGCTGGGGTTGGAGCGGTTTGGTATTTTATACCCGGACAACGCCTATGGGCGCTTCTGCATGAACCTGTTCTGGGATAAACTGGACGAAATGGGGGGCAGCGTCACTGCGGTCGAAGCCTACCCACCCAACGTCACGGATTTTGCAGATGAGATAAAGAAGATGGTGGGCCTTTATTACCCAAGGGCAGGTGACTGGAGACGCACATATGCCAAAAGCAAAGCCGAAGGCGCCGAAGGAAATGAAGAGGCGTTGGAAGAAGACGATCCCCTGATCGACTTTGACGCGGTTTTCATCCCCGATACCTACCAGCGGGTGGCCATGATTGCACCGCAACTGGTGTTTCATGATGTTCTGGGTGTTCGGTTGATCGGCACCCGGCTCTGGCATTCTCCCAAACTGATTGAGATGGCAAAGAACTACATCCAGGGCGCTGTTTTCTCTTCAGGTTTTTCGGTGGAATCTGAAAATCCAAAGGTCTTGGATTTCGTAACGGATTACAAAAACAACTTTGGCGAATCCCCGAAAATCCTGGCGGCCAACGGGTATGATACAATCTGTCTACTGAAAACAATCTTCGCTGAAAACAAACCCCAGACACGGGATAATTTGCGGGAAGCCCTGCTTGAGGTGCCGGTCTTTGAAGGGGTTACGGGGTCCTTCAGCTTTGATGCTGAAGGAGAAGCTTTGAAAGCGCCACTGTTATTGACCATTTCCGGAAACAGAGCAGTCCCTATTTATTAGTTTCCTCAGTTTATTCAACATCCTCAGGCTCAGGCTCATCCGTTTCTTCGTCGTCCTCCGCCTCTTTTTTCCTTTTCTCTTTTGATTTCCAGGCGATGTGTGCGACCACGATGCCGATTTCATAAAGAATGATCAAAGGACCCGCCATCATGCATTGGGTTACCACGTCCGGGGGCGTTAGGATAGCAGCCAGAACGAACGTCATCAGAATGGCATATTTACGCTTTTTCCTGAGCAACTGAGGGGTCACCACGCCCATTTTTGCCAGGAAAAAAATGACGACGGGAAGCTCAAAAACGATCCCGAAAGCAAACAAAAGTTTGATGGCAAAGGAAAAATACTGCTTCACCGAAGGCAGCGCCTTTACATATTCGTTGGAAAACCCGACGAAAAATTTGAAACCGAACGGAAAAACAATGTAATAACCAAAGAGAGATCCCCCCACAAACAAGATGGTGGAAGCTATCACGAAAGGGATCACATATTTTTTCTCTTTCTTATAAAGCCCCGGTGCGATGAACATCCATAACTGGTAGAAAATGAAGGGGGCTACCAGCATGACGCCCGCCAGAAGAGAGACCTTTAAGTAGGTAAAAAACATCTCGGGAAGGTTGGTGAAAATGAGATGATCCCCTTCGGGCATAACCGCTTTCAGAGGTGCCACCAGGAGGCCGAAAAGTCTTTCTGCAAAGGCGTATGACGCCGCAAAACCGATGCCCACTGCGATGGCGGAGGCGATGAGCCGTTTCCGTAATTCCTCTAGATGACCGATAAACGGTTGTTTTTCCTCGCTACCCATTTCGATCTTTCTCCGCGGAAACTTCCGGCTGCTCTTTTTCTTCCACATCGTTTAAACTTCCGGCTTTTTCACCTTCCGTTAGGGAAGAGGCCTTTTCCTGGTGATAAGCATCTAGCATTTTGTCATAGTCTTCAAATTTCGGCGATTTTTCGTCAACAGCCGCCTCCTCTTTTGAATCCTCTGTCTTTTCTAAATCCGCCGTCTTTTTTAAATCAGTTGGTTCATCCAGACCGCTGACAGCGTCTACCAGGCCCTCACGGGCATCTTTAAGGTCTTCATCCAGATTCAAACCTTCTTTGATTTCCGAGGTTGCCTTCTTGAATTCAGACAGTCCTTTCCCCAAGGCTTTGGCCAGATCGGGCAGCTTCTTGGGCCCGATAACGACCAGGGCGATCACCAGAATGATAATTAATTCGGGCATGCCGATACCAAACATTTTTTCCTCCACACGTCAGTCTAACAATGGTCGGGGCAATTTGCGCCGATTCCAAAGCGCCATCATAATTGAAGCATCAAGGCTGTTTCATCACAATCGGGGAATTTAGGGCATTTCAGGCAGTCCGCCCATATTTTGTGGGGAAGACAAGATTTGTCCACCTCATAAAATCCTCTCTTGAGGAAAAATCCGGGAACATAAGTCAAGGTAAACACCTTGTCAATCCCAAGGGTCGCAGCCTCATGCAGGCATGCATCCAGGAGTTTCCGACCCAGCCCCTGTCCCTGCAATGCTTCAACAACGGCCAGCGATTCGATTTCCGCCAGGTCTTTCCAGCATATCCCCAAACCGCAGACACCTTGAATATCCTCACCCGGTGCCGGCTGCAGAACAAAATAGGCGCGCAGGTGCTCATAAAGTTCGCTGAGCGGCCTGGGCAGGAGTTTCTCTTTCGCAGCAAAGGTATTCAAGATTTCGTGAATCGGTTCAACATCCTCAATAACCGCTTTTCTCACAAGAGGATATTTATGTTTGTCATATACCACAATCTATCCTTTCTTGTCAGCTTCTGCTCCGTTAATGAAAAAGTTATTGTTGGTGGTTGACCTTTTGAATAAAACCTTTCAAACGATCATTTTCAGCCAGTTTTCGCTGTACCTCCAGGGCCTCGCCCCGGGTTTTGAACGTACCGCAACGCACTCGGAAATAACTTCGGCCTTTGATGAAAACTTTGTAATGATAAGCGGAGTATCCTTTTTTCACCAATCGGTTGACCATATTAATGGCTTGCTTTTCCCGATCAAGGGAAGCCACTTGAACCACAAAAAGTCCTGAAGGCGGTGGCAGGGGAGTTGGCTTTTTCACCTTGACTGCGGTGGAACTCTTGTGCTGTGGTGCTTGAACGGAGGGGGCCACAGACACCTTTTCCGAGGACAACGCATCGTGAAAGGCAAAATCCCGATCCTTTTGAACAGCCTTGATCCGTTCCAGTTCGGAAGAATCTCTCTGCCCCACCATTTCCTGTAGTTTTACAATCTGGTTTTTCAGTTCGGCCAGGGTTTCCGCGCCGCTCGGCAAAAGCCCCCTGCCCGCCAGGACGCCAAGCGTGAAAATCCAGCCCAGAAAAATCAAGAACCCCAGGCTCCAAAAAAAAAGAGCCGTGCGGGAAAGTTCGAGGCGAAGGCCCTTATTCTCTTTTTCAGCCTTTACTTTTTTTTCCTTCATGCCGTTCTATGGTGTGTCCGTCCACAAATGAGAAAATTTGTTCGAGTTCAAGGAAGATGAAAATTGTAACCGAAGGAATACAGGATAGTATTTCGAGGATTACCATTTTTGTCTGACGCCGAAATCGAGCAAACTGGCCATTTGTGGATGGGCACAATTTACATTTTTTCAGGAGCACTGACTCCCAGCAGTTTCAATCCGTTTGCGATGATGATCCTGATACCCGAAACCAGGATCAACCTGGCCTGGGTCAGGGTTCGGTCTTCAGTGACGACCCTGAGGTTCCCTGTTTTCGACCCCATGTTGAAATACCGGTGAAAGGATGCCGCCAGGTGCGTCAGGTAATATGTCAGCCGATGTGCTTCAAACGTCTCGCAGATATTCTCCAGGAGGGGCGGAAACTCCGACAGGGTCCTGATAAGGGCCAGCTCTTCCTTCAGCGCAAGTTGTTCTGAAATTCCCTCAAGGCGGTCCGGCACGGCAATGCCCTCCGCTTCGGCCTTTCGAATAATGCTGCATATTCGAGCATGGGCGTATTGTACATAATAGACAGGGTTTTCGCTATCCTGCTTTTTTACAAGGTCCATGTCCACATCCAGCGGTGAATCATGACTTTTGGTGAGGAATACAAACCGTGCCGCATCAACCCCCACCTCATCCAGCAGTTCCTGAAGTGTTACAAAGCTCCCTGCCCGCTTGCTCATTCGGACTTCCCGCCCGTCCTGCCACAACTTCACCAGTTGTATCAGCAGGACGGAGAGCCACGTTTCGGGAATGTCGTGACTTACCAGGGCCGCCTTGACCCGGGGAACGTACCCGTGATGATCTGCACCCCAGATGTTGATGGCCTTGGTAAAACCCCTGCGGTGTTTTTCCAGGTGATAGGCGATATCCGAAGCAAAATAGGTGAATTGACCATCTCCCTTTCGAATGACGCGGTTTTTGTCGTCCCCGAATTCAGACGTTTTGATCCAGAGAGCACCCCCTTCTTCATACAGATATCCCCTGTTCCGTATGGTCTCCAATGTCTTTACAAGCAATCCCGAAGCGTGGAGATCGCTTTCCAGGGACCAGACATCAAAATTTACCCTGAAACGGTCCAAGGCCTGCTGAATCTCTTTCAGCATGATCTCTTTTCCGGTTTCGGCGCAGTGGTCTATGGCTTTATGGGAGTTTTCAAGGTCTAAATCCGTTTCCCGAGAGATGACATCCGCCAGATCCAATATGTACTCGCCGTGATAGCCATTTTCAGGAAATGCGTAAGCGGGGTCAATTTTCTGTTTCAGGCGGGCCCAGACGGATTCACCCAGGATTTTGATTTGTAACCCCGCGTCATTAATATAAAATTCCCGAACGACCTCATGCCCGCAAAAAGAAAGTATCCTGCAGAGCGTATCTCCCAGAGCAGCGCCCCGACCGTGGCCCAGATGAAGGGGTCCCGTGGGATTGGCACTGACAAATTCAAACAGAATTTTTTCACCATGCCCCATGTCGCTGCGGCCATAATCTTCATGGGACTGAAGGATTCGGTCCAGGATATGGCACCATTCTTCCGCCCGGATTGTGAAGTTGATAAAACCGGGTCCCGCAATTTCCATTCTCTCGAAAAAATCATCCTCATATCGCAGATTATCTAAAATAATCGAAGCAATTTCCCGAGGGTTTTTTTTCTGACTCGATGCCAGGGTCATGGGCAGGTTGGTGGCGAAATGACCATGTTCCGGATTATTGGGTACTTCAATGACATAATCCGGAAAAGCGGTTTGGGTGAGCACGCCCTGTTCAAAACAACGGGAAAGGGTATTTTTCAATATCCCATCGATTCTGGCTTTCATGTTGCTGATACCTTAAAATAATTTTACTATCCTTCTTGAATTCCCACTGTGAAGGGGCTATTGTTGCACCATAACTAACTGATCCTTTTTTTTATATCAAGCATATTCAATGAAAACACTTTTTTGTTTGCTGGGCCTGGTTTTAATTGTCGAAGGCCTGCCGTATTTTGCGTTCCCGGAAAAAATGAAACAGTGGGTCGCAAACCTATCTGAAATGCCCAGCGCGCATCTTCGGATAATGGGTCTCCTGGCCATGGGAATCGGCCTTCTCATCACTTACTTTTCCCGCCCTTAACTGAGAAATGGGCGGTTTCCAATTGTGGTGTTTCCTGAGCACCTTTCCCGTTTGGATGTTCTGCGTCCCCGCGAAAATCATTAAAACTATTTGACTTAAGGTTCGAATTTATATACACTGATTGTTTTAAGTTATTTTCGATGTTGAGAACAGAACATTATAATTACCATCTGCCTGAAAACCTCATCGCACAGTTTCCCGTGGACAAACGGGATCATTCCAGACTGCTCAGGGTGAGTCGTTCGCCGGGTTCTCTTTCGGACCGCCGTTTTTTTGAATTGCCGTCCCTCCTGGAGCCCCAAGATCTTCTGGTGGTGAACAATACCCGGGTGGTTCCCGCAAGAATTTTTGGACGCAAGGAGAGCGGGGGCAAGGTAGAAGTTCTTGTCCTCGAGCATGTGGACGGGGAGGCCGGTAGCGGCCAGACCCGCCTGTGCCTGGTGAAATCTTCCAGGCGCCCCAAACCGGGAAGCCGGATTTTTTTTGATGGGACGGTTTCCGGAAAAATATTAGAAGTTCTTGACCGGGGTTTGACAAGGATATCTTTCGAGGCGGGTCAAAAGGGCATAGAAGGTCTCCTTGCGGAAAAGGGCCATATCCCCCTGCCCCCTTATATCAGGCGGTCTGAAGACGTTTCGCCAGGGTTATTTGACAGGGAAAGATACCAGACGGTCTATGCTGAGCAGGCAGGAGCGGTTGCAGCCCCCACAGCCGGGCTGCATTTCACGGGGGACCTCATTTCCGCACTCAGGGCCAAAGGTGTTCAGGTGGCGCCTTTGA
The DNA here is from genome assembly GCA_016844935.1 of Desulfobacteraceae bacterium. Classification (GTDB taxonomy): domain Bacteria; phylum Desulfobacterota; class DSM-4660; order Desulfatiglandales; family Desulfatiglandaceae; genus NaphS2. Next base: position 27,953 of record JAERTK010000327.1, read on the forward strand.
CGCTTCACGTGGGGTACGGCACATTCAGGCCCGTTGAAACGGAAGACATCAGACAACACCATCTAGAGGAAGAGCAGTATTTTATTGCGCTTCACACCGCAAGACTGATTAACGAGACCCGGCAGCGTGGTGGAAAGGTTATTGCCGTTGGAACCACCGTGGTCCGTACTCTGGAAAGCGCGTGGACATTGGAAAAAGGGGTGTGTGCAGGTGGAGGAAAAACCGGACTTCTCATTACACCCGGGTTTGATTTTCATGTTGTGGACGGGCTCATAACGAATTTTCATTTGCCCAGGAGTTCCCTGCTTTTCCTGGTATCGGCGTTTGCGGGATATGATTTAACAAAAAAGGCCTATGCCTGGGCCGTCGACCATAAATACCGGTTTTACAGTTATGGCGATGCCATGCTTGTCCTGTAACACCGGGGTCGGTTGAAAGCGATCGGAATGGATTCGATTTGGAGTTCAAGGTCACCCATAGTTCAAGAGATTGTCGGGCCCGGACGGGAATCATCAAGACCACTCACGGAAGCTTCGAAACACCGGTCTTCATGCCGGTGGGAACGCAAGGCACCGTCAAGGCGCTGTCACCCGAAGACCTGACGGATGCGGACGCGTCCATCGTACTGGCCAATACCTACCACCTCTATCTGAGGCCAGGGGCTCATCTGATCGGTCGTCTGGGGGGGCTGCACCGGTTTATGAACTGGAACGGCGCAATCCTGACGGACAGCGGTGGTTTTCAGGTCTACAGCCTGGCGCGGCTGCGGGAAATTTCTGAAAGGGGGGTGGTGTTCCGTTCTCACATAGACGGATCAAAACACCTCATTGGTCCGGAAGAAGCCATGGGCATTCAGGAAGCCCTGGGGGCGGATATTGTCATGGCGTTTGATGAATGTACGCCTTATCCCGCAAAGTATGATTATGTCCTGAAGTCCGTCGGGTTGACCAGCCTTTGGGCCCGGCGTTGCATGGATTGCAGGAAGAGGGAGGATCAGGCGCTGTTCGGTATTGTACAGGGTGGCATGTACGCGGACTTGAGGGAGAAAAGTGCCAGTGACCTTGTTGCCATGGGCTTTGATGGCTACGCTCTGGGAGGCCTTTCCGTGGGAGAAGATGCTGCGACAAGGCAGCGGGTCATTGACGATGTCATTGGGTTTCTCCCTGCGGCCTCTCCCGTTTATTTGATGGGCGTGGGCAAGCCCGAAGATCTTGTTGAAGCTGTACGGCGCGGCGTTGATATGTTCGATTGCGTCATGCCCACCCGCAATGCCAGAAACGGCTCGCTTTTTACAACCACCGGCAGGCTGAACATCAAGAATGCACGGTATGCGGAAGATGACGGACCCATCGATGAACACTGCAATTGTTACACCTGTAGCCATTATTCCAGGGCCTATTTGAGACATCTTTTCATGGCAAAAGAAATCCTGGCATACAGGTTGAACTCCATACATAATATTTCATACTATTGCACCTTGATGTCGCGCATGCGATCTGCTATTAAAGACAATAATTTTGACCATTTTTGTTCAGAATTTTACGAGTTGAAACAAAACAGGATTGATTGAGAGGAGGTTCAAGGATGAATTCTTTAGCTTATGCATTGGGTCAGGGTGGCGGCGGTGAAGGTGCAGGCGGTGGTTTCGGCGCCTTTCTGCCCCTTATTTTGATGTTCGCAATTTTTTATTTTCTGCTCATCAGGCCGCAGCAGAAAAAAGCCAAAGCGCACAAACAACTGCTTTCCGCCATCAAAAAAGGTGACCGTGTTGTGTCTAGCGGTGGACTGCACGGGCTGGTTACCGGACTCACCGATGATGTGGTTACCATGGAAATCGCCCCGAAAGTGAGAGTCAAAATCGCAAGGGGTTCTATTTCCGGTGTGGCAACCAAGGCACAACAGTAGAAACAGACAAACCAACGGTTCTTGTGAACCAAATCCATGGAGTAACAAGTGTCTAAAAGCTTAACTTGGCGTGGCGCAATAGCGCTGTTTGCAGTCTTGATGGCATTGGTTTATCTCGTGCCATCCATAACCGGCGAGGTTCCTGGATGGTGGTCGAATATTTTGCCGAAAGACAAGATCCATCTGGGCCTTGATTTGCAGGGAGGGATGCATCTCGTTTTGGAAGTACAGGCTAAAAAGGCCATCGAGAGCCATCTGGAACGGGTGGTGGACGAGATGAAAGGTGACCTCAGGAAAGATAAAATACGGTATGTTTCATTGAAACGCAAAGGCCTTGACGGGGTCGTGATTACCCTCATGCGTTCGAAGGATGAGACGGTTTTCAGGGACATGGTGGCTGCTAGCTATTCGGATTTCAGCGTGGAATCCATGCCCGAGCAAAATGGAAAACCCGTATTTCAACTGATTCTGGATCCCAAAGCCAAAATTCACATCATGAAAATGGCGGTTGAGCAGGCGCTTGAGACCATCCGAAACAGGGTGGACCAGTTCGGTGTCAGTGAACCGGATATTCGGCCCCAGGAAAACCACAGACTTCTGATTCAACTGCCCGGTATCAAGGACTCCCAAAGGGCCATCGCACTGATCGGCAAGACCGCCCTCCTGGAATTCAAGCTGGTGGATGAAGAAAACAGTGTGCAGGAGGCCCTGAAAGGAAATATTCCCCCGGGGGATGAAATCCTGTACCAGGTTTCCGTTGATCCCAAGACCGGCCATGAACGGAAAACCCCCTACCTTTTGAAGAAACGGACTGCGCTCACCGGAGAGTACCTCACGGACGCCCGCGTACAAATCGACAGTCGATATAACGAACCCTATGTTTCCATCTCCTTTGACGCCAGGGGGGCGAGGCTTTTCGAGCAGGTGACCGGTCAGAATATCAAGAAACGTCTGGCCATCGTGCTGGATGGCAGAGTCAATTCAGCGCCGGTGATTCAGGACAAAATTTCCGGGGGAAAAGCTCAAATTACAGGGAGCTACACCACCGATGAAGCCAGAGATCTGGCGATTGTACTGCGGGCCGGTGCACTCCCGGCCCCGGTCAAAATTATTGAAGAACGGACGGTGGGGCCCTCCCTTGGAAAGGACTCCATCGAAAAGGGCTTCAAATCCATGCTCATCGGCGGCATCATTGTCATTATTTTTATGGTCATTTATTACGGATTGTCCGGCGTTATAGCGGATCTGGCACTTTTGTTGAACATTGTCTTTATCATGGCGGGGCTTGCTTTTTTCAGCGCTACCCTGACGTTGCCCGGAATTGCGGGTATTATTTTGACCATCGGCATGTCGGTTGATGCCAATGTTCTCATATTTGAACGGATCCGTGAGGAAGTCCGGCTCGGGAAAACCCCCAGAACCGCCATTGAAGGCGGATATGCCAAAGCGTTGGTGACGATTCTGGATGCTCAGCTGACGACCCTCATCGTTGCTCTGGTACTCTTTCAGTTTGGGACGGGACCGGTTCGCGGGTTCGCCGTGACGCTCAGCATCGGTATCATTGCCAGCCTTTTCACGGCCATCTTTTTGACCCGGATTATCTTTGATTTTCTGTATGTGAAGCGAAACATGAGAAAATTAAGTATCTGAAAAAGCCTCTCGGAACGGTTGGGCCCATATCCGCCATGCGGGTGATGAACCATACAAATGCCACCATGCGGCAACTTTCATTTGGAGTTATTCAATGCAATTTATAAAACCCGGAATTAACATCAATTTCATTGGAAAGCGAAAAATCGCCTTCGTTCTTTCCAGCTTAATGATCATTGCCACCATTGTTCTGCTGATATGGCGTGGAGGGCCGAACTATGGGGTGGATTTTTCCGGAGGTGTCCTCGTACAGGTCAAAATGGCGCAGAAAAGTTCCCCGCTGGAAATCAAGGAAGCGCTAAGAACCGTCAATCTTGACGACAGCATTGTTCAGGAATTCGGCGAAGCCGGACAATTTGAGTACCTCATTCGCATTCGAAAGACGGAAGTTGAACTCTCCGGCCTGAGCGACCGGGTTGCCCAGGCGTTGAGGACCGCATTTGGGGACGGGGTTGAAATCAGGCGGGTGGAAATGGTCGGTCCCAAAGTGGGGAAAGATCTCCGTCAAAAGGCGCTTTTTGCCATTTTTTATTCAATCCTGTTCATTGCCATCTATATTTCTGGGCGATTTGAGTTGAAATGGCTCATGAGCATCGTCATGGCCATAAGCCTGGCTTTTGTGGTTTATATTACCTCCGGATTCGGGATCAGCGTCACCTGGCTCATTTTGATTGCCCTTTTGGTAACGCTCACGCTCTGTTTATTCTTAAACCTCAAATATGCCCTGGGTGCCATCATTGCCATTATACACGATGTGGTCATTACCTTAGGGTTTTTTGCCCTGACCGAAAGGGAACTGTCCCTTTCCATTATCGCGGCATTTCTAACCATTGTGGGATATTCACTCAACGACACTATTATCGTCTTCGACCGCATACGGGAGAATCTGAGACGTTTCAGGCGAAAGCCCTTTGAAGAAACCATGAATGTGAGTATCAATGAAACCCTCAGCCGGACCATCCTGACATCGACCACCACGCTGATCGTTGTCCTCGCTCTTTTTATCCTGGGTGGCGGTGTGATCCATGACTTTGCCTTTGCGTTGCTGGTGGGGGTCATTGTGGGGACCTATTCCTCCGTTTTTGTGGCCAGTCCCATCCTCCTTATCTGGGAAGGAAATTTCGGTAAGAAAGCGCAGAAGAAAAAGTAAAGGCCCATTGGCCGAATAGATCGGTGCTTTGAGGTTGTCCATTGCTGGTAAGTCGCAAAAAAAAAAGGGCACGCCGCAGACTGCTTTTCTGGCTGTTCACCTTTTTAATTCTGAGCGTCTCAGCTTCAGGCTGGTGGCTGTGGCAGCAGAAAAAATCCCAGCGCCCCCGCCTGAATTACCTGTTGATATCCATCAATGGGGAACCCCGGAAGCTTTTGTCGGGGGAAACCCTTTCCCTGCGCCCCAGGGACCGACTGAAAATCACCGATGTCTCCACCACCATCCCCTTCAATATGGATATCCGCCTGGTATGCAAAGGACTTGACGTCAACGCCCTGCAATACGACGAGATAACCCTCAGCGAATTGTTGCCCCTGAAGGACACATTTCAACGTTACAAATTTCCAATAGAAGCCAAATACCTGAATCAAAATATCGGCCATATCACCTGGATCATTCAGCCCTATGCGGAGGATTGGCTTGAAAAGGCCAACCGGATTATTGATGATCAAATGAGGCTCTCAATCCTTGAAAGGGGCCATGGTCTCCTTCCCGGGGATGGTCGCATCCGCGATCGGCTTCTGGCTGAGTACATGGCGCAGAAAAAGTGGGAAAACGCGGTTCCCATGCTCTGTAAAAAGGCAGCGAAAATAAATGATATTGAAACGTTAAACGATCTCATGGTCTGCTATGGGGCTTTAAAAGACCAGGCGGGTATCGTCCGGATACTGGGGGAAATGCTCAAGAAGCGACCTGACGATCTGGAATTGAGGATGCGGCTTGCGGAAATACTGGAGGATAGGGAGCAATGGGGTGAAGCCGCCGAACAGTACGAAATAATGCTCGAACACGCCCCTCCAGAGGAGCGGTTGCCGCTGTATAAGAATCTCGGCTACTTGTATACGAAAACCGGGCAGCTGGAAAAAGCTGTTTCCGCCTACCTTTCAGCTGCGAATCTTGATCAGAAAGATCCGAACCTTCACTACAATCTGTCCGCCCTGTATGAACAGTTGGGACGACAGAAAGAGGCTGATTTTTATCTGGACAATGCGGTTACTTTAAACTCTGATGATCTTGCGGGGCGTTTGAAACTGGCTGAAGGGCTTGTGGGTAAAGGAGACCTGGACAAGGCCCGGAAATATCTTTCCCAGATCCTGGAGAGGAAGCCCGATTCAAAGCAGGGCCTGGCCCTTATGGCCAATATCCTGGAGCAACAAAGAGATAACGGCGGACTCAGGCAGGTCTACTGGAAAATCCTTGAACTCGATCCCGAAAATGAAGCTGTGGCGTATAATCTGGGTGTCCTGGAATATGAGGGCGGGGACCTGAAAGCCGCGCTACCCTATTTTGAGGGATATGTGAAGAATCACCCGGAGGATATCACGGTCCAGGAGATCCTTTTTGATATCTACCAAAAGGAAAATAATGCCGCTGCCGCCTACGGGCAGGCGCTGATTCTGTTGGATCTCAAGCCAGGGGAAACGGACATTTACGGGTTTGTTTTCGAATATTTAAAGAACCGGAGCGAATATGATCTGCTGATCCCCATTCTGGAAAAGGGGGCTCAGGAAAATCCCGACCAGTTTCTTTTAAATGAATACCTGGCAATGGCATATCTGAAGGCCGGAAAAGTGGATCAGGGCGCCAGGGAGATTGAAAAGCTATTGAGGAAGGAATCGCCAAAGGCGGTTCCATTGCTTCATGATTTATTTGAAATTCTGGCGGCCCGAAAGAATTATCAAGCCATCATTGACATGATGAAGAAGGGAGTGAAGCTTGATCCCAAAAACATTACATTGCGTGAGTATCTGGTTTTTGCCTACCTTAAAACCGGAAAGGAAACCCGGGCCATCAGCGAGATGGAAAAGATTCTAAAGGAAAAACCCGGCGACATGGCCCTTTGGCTGCAGCTGGCACGGCTCACTGAAAAGAAGAACCAGATTCCAAAATCCATAAAAGCCTACCGGCGGGTGCTTGATCTTTCCCCTGAACATCCTGAAGCGTCCGAAGCCTACCTGAGATTGCGGCTTGAGGGGGTCGGTGGGGATTAAACGGCAAAATTTTTGAAAAAATGAAAGGAAAAGATATGTTTTACAAAAAGAATTCCGATGGTTACAATGCGCCTCTGGAAGGTATAAAACTGAAAAGCCTGACGCATGGTGAAAAAACCCACATGTGCGAGTTTGTTCTCGAAGCGGGAAGCGCCATTCCCGAGCACAGTCATCCCCACGAACAAACCGGCTATCTGGTTTCGGGAAAAATTGATTTTTTGATGGAAGGCAGGACCTTCGGGGCAGAACCCGGGGACAGTTGGAGCATACCGGGAGATATGCCTCACTCAGCCAACGTCATTGAAGATTCGGTGATCGTGGAAGTTTTTTCCCCTGTAAGGGAGGAATATTTATAACCGTTTGCGGTTAAGGGCGGTTTTTAATTTGGGGTGTTTGAATGGCAAAAGGCAACTGTCAGTTTGAGGGAAACGGCGGCCAGTATTTCAGTGCCGTGATTTTTCACCTGGGGTTGTTCAGCCTTCTGACCCTGGGGCTTTATCTTCCCTGGGCCCTGGTGCGGTTATTCAAGTTGAAAGCCTTGCACACCACCATTCAAGGAAAGAAAACCACCTTTACGGGAACAGGGGGGCAGCTTTTTGTGCGCCTCCTGCTAAATGGCCTTCTGACCTTTGTGACACTCGGGTTATTCGGGCCGTGGGCTTTCTGCCATATTTTCAGGTGGAAAGCCGATCATACCCTGGTGGACGGCACCCCGAGCCGGTTTACCGGAACGGGCGGCGGGCTTTTTGTCCTTTACGTCATTCACCTGATTTTGCTTCCCATGGTCACTTTCGGGTTTTATTACCTGGTGGGAATGTACCGTTTCCACGCCTGGAAGGAAGAACACACCTTATATGGCGGAAAATTCACCTCTTTCGGCGCCGGTTTGGGTGAATATATCAAGATCTGCCTGCTGACCTGGATATTGAACAGCATCACATTCGCTCTGTTTTCGCCCTGGTCCCTTTGTATGCTGTACCGGTGGCAAATGGGCGGTCTCGTGGTGGGGGACAAAGATCTGGTAGATCATTTTCCACCGGTACAGACCAGCCTGCGGGCAGTTCTCATCACGTTTCTCATGGGCCTTCTGCTGTTTGCTTCCGCTGGATTTTTCATTTATGAGGAGATCGAATTTCACATCAAGGCATTTTCTGAGGGGTCATTCAAGGAAACAGGGGTCTTGAAATCGAAAATCGTCAGAAACAGAACAGCAAAGCCGCCGTCCTCTGCGGTTTCAAAATCTGCCGAAAAAGTGAAAAAATCAGAAGCCGCCACCGGGACCGTTAGAAAAGAGGGCGTCGGTAAACCCGCCTCATCCGAAAAGATACCGACCCAAAAACCGCAGCCGGACACCCAGGACTTTGAAAACAACCTTAAGAAGCTCGACCTTTTCATCAAAGACCACCCCAATAACGGAATGGCTTTTTACAACAGGGCTTGCCTGTATAGTTCAAAAGGAGATTTGAATCGGGCGTTAAAGGATTTCACCGAAGCCATACGCATCAATTCGGAAAATGCAGATGCCTATTACAACCGGGGCATCATCCGGGTAAAGATGAAAAAATATCATATGGCGGTTCAGGATTTCCAAAGGGTGGTCACCTTAAAGCCCGCCTTTCAGGATGCCTATTGTAACAGGGGAAATGCCTATTATGCTTTGGGAAAACATGATCTCGCCATACAGGATTACACCAAATCCCTGAAAATTGATCCCAATGACGGCGATGTATTGTTTAATCGGGGTCTGGCGTATCTCGCTCTGGAACAAAAGGACCCGGCGCTTTCAGATTTTAAAAAGGCCTCTCAAATGGGCCAGAAGCAAGCTGAAGGATATTTGAAACGGGCAAAGGATTTATGAAACCCGGCCTCAAAACAGGCAACGCCCGGGATGTGCCGTGAATGTCCTTGACTCTGGAGGGGCCGCGCGGTAGATATATCCATCTTCACCATTCTGATACCGAGGCAAGTTGATGCTGAAAATCCTGGGGAAATGGCTTAAAATTTATGAAGATGAGATCTCACTGTTTTTTTGGGTCGTCCTGCTTCTTTTCCTGATCCGCACATCCTCCATTCTTTTTAATAATTTCGCTGAAACCGCATTCCTGAAACGTTACGGGGTTGAGTACCTGCCCATCGTCAATGTGGTCAACTCCATCTCCACTTTTTTTATCATGGCGTTTCTCACCGGGCTAATGCAGAAAATCCCGGGCAGTCGTATGTTGGGCAACACGCTGTTATTCTGCGGATTCTCCGTTGCTGCCCTCCGCTTTGTGGTTCCCCTGGGTTTTGACCTCATTTATCCGGTTCTCTATATCTTAAAAGCCCAGTACGAAGTGCTTCTGGCGCTTATTTTCTGGAACCTGGCCAACGATCTTTTTAATACAAGGCAATCCAAGCGCCTGTTTCCCCTCATCACGGCGGGAGGGGTTGTCGGGGGCATTATCGGCAGTTTTGCCACCCCGCCCCTGGCCAAAGCCATCACCATGGATAACCTGATGTTCGCCTACTTGGTTACCACCTGCCTGGGAGCTTTGGGAGTGCGGCGGATGGGCAAGCAGTTTCCCACCCTGCTGCTATCCGACAAAAAGAAAAAAAAGAAGAAGCAGAGTACCAACCTGGTGCAGGATTTCAAGAACGTTCTTCCCCTCATGAAGAAATCGACCCTGGTGAAAATCCTGATTCTTCTGACCTTGTTGCCCAATATCGCGATTCCCATCATGAATTACCAGTTTGCCTATTCGGTCAACTCGACATTTGCCACCCAGAGCGGCATGCTCAGTTTTTTTGGCTATTTTAGAGGCTGCATGAATATTGTGAGCCTCATCATCCTGCTCTTCGTGGGCAGGGTTTATGGCCGCCTGGGTCTGCCCGTGGTACTCATGTTTCACCCCATTAACTATATGCTGGCTTTTCTGGCCTTTTTGCTGCGGTTTGATATTTTTTCCGCCATGTATGCCAGGATTTCCACCAATATACTCCGGACCACCATGAACAACCCGGCCCGCGCCATTCTCATGGGCCTTTTCCCGGTATCCTACCGGGCCGTGATCCGGCCGTTTTTGAGGGGGACCGTAGTTCGCGTGGGCATACTCCTCGGGTCCGGGATTATCATGGTTTCTGAGGGTCTCTTTCCCCCCCGGTATCTTTCCATTGCCGCCATGGTTTTTGTGGCCGTGTGGGTCATCACCACATTTGTCCTCAAGAAAAGCTACTCTCAAATTTTATTGGACCTCATCAGCAACAACATGCTGGATCTTAAATCCCTTGAGGAAAAAGATGCGGACAGCGTTTTTGCGGACAAGAGCGTTCAAAACAAGCTCCTGGAAACATTCCTGGCTTCCCGGGGGGAGGAATGCCTATGGCATGCCCGGGTGCTCAAAGCCCAGAATGTGGAAGACCTGGATGTCCACATACTGAAGGTCCTTGAAAATAACGATGACAAAACGAAAATAGAGTTGCTGGCCATGCTCTCTCCCGAAGCGGGTGATGCCGCCATAGCCCGTTTAAAGGAATTGGTTGATCCCCAAAAGGAAGATCTCACCATCGCCGCGGTCAAGGCCGCCAATCGCCTTTCGACTGAAAGCGCCCGAAGATTTTGCGGGGAAATTTTTGAGACCTTTGAAAGCCCTCACGTCAAAGCTTATGCGGTTATGGGCTTGTACAAGGCCTCGCCTGAAGAATACAAAGGGATTATTGACGACTGGTTGGATTCCCGTAGCCTGGCTGAACGGCGCGCCGGCATCATCGCTTCCGGCGAAACCGAAGATGAAAGTTACATCCTGAAGTTGAAGGCGATGCTTTCGGCTGCGGAGAATGATGATCTCATTCATCATCTTCTGGACGCACTTCATAGTTTGAAAATACATGAGCCCAACACGCTGGTGTTGAATTACCTGACCCACACCTCGGAACAGGTTCGATTGGCTGCGCTGAAGGCCTTTGAACTCAATGACGATGGTGCCCTTCGTATGGCCATCCATCGTATGGATGATGAATCAGACAGAATCTGCGATCTGGCAAAAGAAAAGATTCTGAGTGCAACCCACCAGAATCCACAGGTCCTTGTGGAATCCCTGAACATCCCCAGGCGGCGCGTCCGTGAGGGTATATTTGGTCTGTTGGAATCATTGAATATTAAAGACCTTGACCTCTATCGTTTTGCACGGTCCCAGTTGGAAAGATGCTATAATCATCTTTTGGAGATAGAGAGTTTCAGTGCTTTTCCCGAAAGCCGGGGGAAGGAACTTATCATAAGCCATCTGAACCAGAAAATTCAGGTGGAACTTGAAACCGTCCTTCGTGTATTGGCCACGGAGGACCGTTCAGGGCAGATGCGGATCATCTGGCGGGGAATCTTTTCCACGGATGCACGGCGTAAATCCAACAGCCTGGAAGCCCTGGACGACACCATGGACCAGTCCCTTTCCAGCATCATGCTGCCGCTTCTGGAAGGCCTGAACAATAAAGACGCGTTGGCCGCAGGTCGAAAAAAATTCAAATTGTCCAATTTCGACGGTGACCAGAGCGCATTTTGTGCCCACCTTCTGGATAAACATGATTGGGTCACTGTGGTGTTGACCCTGTTTTTTCTGTTGGACCAGGAAAGTGACATCCTGGACAAGGGGATTTTGAAGGGTCTGGCTGAATCGGAAAATCCGTATATTCGGCAAATGGTCACAAGGGTCAGGGATGCCCGGCATGGTGATTCTGAAGAAATGGAGGATGGCATGGAAACGGAAATTACAATTCCCGACAAAATCCTGCGGGTCAAGGGGATCAACATATTCCAAGGACTTTCCGTAAGCGAATTGGCGGCAATTGCATCCGTAACGGAAGAAGTGGACTGCGGGGAGGATGAGTTTGTCATCAAGGAAGGCGAAGCCGGGGAGACCATGTACCTGATTATCAAGGGTGCGGTTTCCGTACTCAAGGGCGTGGAAAAAGAAGATGCTCGAGAGATTGAACTTGCCCGTATGGGGTCGGGGGACTATTTCGGCGAGATGGCGCTTTTGGAAGATACAGTTCGTTCAGCCTCCATCAAGGCCACTGAAAACTCCCGGTTTCTGGTGCTCCATAAACAGGAATTCAGTGAAATCGTGAGAGAATATCCGCAGATTGCCCTTCACATCTGCAGAGCCCTCAGCAGTCGAATTCGCGAACAGGGTGAAAAACTGCAAAGCTATGAAAAGTAGCCCCTTTTCCTCCCGTCTTTTCAACGATAAAAAGTTTGACCTTTGATCCCAATCTGCGGAACAATAAAGAAAACTGACACATGATTTACCCTGCAAGGGTTTCAAGGAGTATGCATGCGGTACTTAGATCTTTTCCAGGGTCCGGTTGAAAGCTGCGATGAAAACGGCCGGATGCGCATTAACATCGATTTTATACGGCCTTATGATGAAGATCTGAAACTATGGTACTCGGTTCCTCCGGATCAATGGGAATATGTTTCCCGGGATTTGATGGACCCGTTCGTCCTCGCTGCTTTGCTGAAGGCCATGGAGGATGGGGCGACCCTACGGGTGCATGGCCCGGTTTCCACAACCCTATTGGACAACCTGGAAGAATTCCAGATCATCTTCAATACATGGTTTCCGTCTAAATACCAGCGCATTGATATCGTTCCCCATAGCGAGACAGAGGAAAACAAGATCCAAAATAAAGTGATTTTAAGCTTTTCCGGGGGCGTGGATGGGGCTTTCAGCGCGTTGAATCACATCTTAAGAAAAGGTCCCATCAAAAGAAAACTGTTTGATGTGAACGCTCTGCTCTATATCGAAGGCTTTGATGTGAACATCAACTACGACGAGCAGTGTCGAAATGTGGTTGAAAGAAACCGGAAACTTTTTGCTTCTTTCCCCGATTTAACGTTTTTGAACGTTCGGACCAACTTGAAATACCTGCTTTCCATCAAAAGATTCTGGATGGCCCATGCCTGTGTCATCGCTTCCGTCGCATCGCTTTTTCGCACCCAGTGGGGGGGGTGTCTTATCGGCAGCAGCCATTCCTATCTTCATCTCCGTCCATGGGGGAGCCACCCCCTGACGGATCGACTCCTTTCAAGTGACAGTTTTAAAATACACCACGATACGGTGTTTAAACGGATGGACAAGCTGGAAGCCCTGTTTTCATGGCCAGAAGCCCTCGACAATCTCAAGGTCTGCTGGGAGGGGCAATACAAATTTGATACCCTTCCCGATACCAACTGCTGCCAGTGCGACAAGTGCGTTCGCACCATGTTGGCATTTACGGCCCTGGGGCACGAAATTCCCGCCAGTTTCCCCGGGGAGTTGACTGTGGAAAAGGTGCAGAGTCTCAAGAATAAACCCTTTGACTGGTCGAGGCTTATGTTCTTGAATGAAGTTCTTGATACGGCAAAAAAACAGGGGTTGGAAAAGATGCCGGTCTTTCAGGCGCTTTCTGAAATCACCGAAGAATATAATTCGAAAACCATCTAACCGACAGGATTGATAAAAATATGAAAGTCGCGTATGTATATCCGCCATTGTTCAAGCCCTTTTATCCCATGGCAACCCGAATTATGACGGAAAATCTACTCCGCAACCATAACCTGGACGTTCAATTCAGTGATATCCCCGTAAAAACTTACGCCTCAAACAGGGATAACAAGTTGTACGACGGCATTATGGAAAAAGCTGCCTCCCGTTTTTCTCCAAACGTCATTTCCTTTCTGGAACAGAAATACATGCTGTACAATGTTTTTTATGTATTCATGGCCCACGGGTATTATGACGAATTTATCCGGGAAGATTTCGAGGCGGAGCATGTCATTGTCACCTGTATTAATTTCTGTGATTTGCTGATTGTGAAGAATCTGCTGGAAGAGGGAAAAAAAGTTGTTCTGGGCGGCCCACTTATCAATATCGGGTTGTCGCCTGTTTTTTTAAGGCAGTTTTTGTCCCAAATGGGGGTTGAAAAATCGAAGCTCCGGGATAATCTCATAGTCATATCCGGTAATGTTGATCTTACAACAGACTTGTATCAAATCATCAAAACCTGGAAAGATGGACGAATCACCGAAAATGACTACAACTCTGTTTTTGAATGCCGCCATGACTTCCTGACACCCCTTTATAATGGGAAGACCGCTATCCCTGTTCATCTGGGGTTCAATAACTGGTGCTGGTACGGCAAATGCAAATTCTGCACCTACAAGGAATTGCCGCGAATGGATTTCCTGAAAGGAATGGAGATCCAGAGCGCTGTGGCGGCGATCCATGAAATCATGCAAGGGTTTGAATCCAGGCACATCCGTTTTATTGACTCATACTATCGTCCCCACTCACCCGTTGTGCAGGAAATCCTGCAACAGATTTCTGAGTACCACATTACCATCTTTACCGGCATAAAATTGCTGAAGGACAAGAATTACATCGAGTTCATCAACAACAATGTCAATTGTCTACTCATCGGATTGGAGTCCACCTCCGATTTTACCTTGAAGCATGTGGCAAAAGGTTATTATTACCGGGACATTGAGCAAGCCGTGGAAAACATGATTCAATATCTGGACAGGAGCATATTTTTGGAGATATCCGTTATCCTGGACCTTCCCCACCGGGACGCAGATGATGTTCGGGATAATTATCAACGCATTGCAGCCCTGAAAGACAGACTGGATGCGGCGGGGTTTCGGGTAGCGGTACACATGAATATCCTGAGTGTCTTCCCCAATCTGGAACTTCTTTACACCGAGGATCCCATGCTCAAACGGTCCTTTGATGCCGACGACATGGCCATCGCCACCGGTAAAAACTATCTGATCCACGCCCTGAAGCAGTCGGGTATGGACCAGCCTTCACAGCTGCCTTCCGGAATGGTGTTTGTGGACGAGGACAACGCCTACGGTTTGCGCTACGGGTATATCAGTTCAAACGTTCCCGTGGTTCGCCACGATGTGAATGGGAAGCACCTGCTTTCAGATCTTGAAATCATGGAAGAAGATGTTATGAAGCGAATTCTCCTGCGGAAAAGCCGTTTCCAGAACAAAACAGTTGACGGTTAACGGTTTCCAGTTTGCGGGTCTTAAACCGGCAACTAAAAAAAGCATCGGTCGTTTCAAACCGATGCTTTTTTTAGTTCTAAACCTGTTGTTTCAACCGGCGTCTATTCCGCCTTCGCCATCCCCATATCAAAGGCTTTCAAATTGGATTCCAGAAAAGCCTTTTTCGTGGATGTTGACAGGACTTTCTTCATTTCATCAGCGCCAATGGGGGTTGTTCCCGAACCGATGAGCGCGCCCAGCATCACCATGTTCAGAGACAGGGGGTTGCCCACCTCTTCCGCGATGGCATTTCCATCCAACTCGATCACCTTATTGGCCCTTTCTCGAATAAACTGAAGGGTTTCTTCCACCGGGGGGTAGGTCCCCTGGCCCACTGCCACGGTAAAGGGTGGCAGTGGATGAATGTTGGTGATGACCACCGTATCTTTGTTGCACTTCCCCAGGGCTCGCAGAGTCTCCAGGGGTTCAAAACCGATCAACACATCGGCTTCCGAACTGGAAACGATGGGACTTGACACGTCTCCCAGCAACACTGCCGATTCAACAATCCCACCCCGTTGGGCCATCCCGTGAATTTCGCTGACGACCGTGGGAATATTCATTGAGAGCGCCGCTTCGCCCACTAGACGAGAAGCCAGCAGGTTTCCCTGACCGCCCACACCGATAAATACCAATCTCTTTGTTTCCATTTAGAGCCTCCCTATCCCTCTTTCACGGGCACAATGGCGTTCTCCGGACAAACCTGAGCGCACACGGTGCAGCCGATACAAGCGATTTTATCAATTTCCACTTGGTCCCCTTCCAGATACATGGCGGGACATGCCAGAAGATTGATGCAGTCCCGGTGGTTCTTGCACTTGTCATGATTGACGCGGAAAGGTTTGGCCTTCTTGAACTGCTTCGTGGCCTTCGCAAAGAGAGGGCACAGCTCTTCTGAAATGATGACCGATATGCCGTCGTATTCCATGGCCTTTTTTATGGATTCCTTGGCCTTCTTCAGTTTAAAGGGTTTTATCATATGGACATCCTGGACCCCTAAACCCCTCACCACGTTTTCAATGGAGATGCGTGTCCGCTCAACCCCCATGGGCTCCGTATTCACGCCCGGGTGAATCTGGTGGCCGGTCATGGCCGTGGTACCGTTGTCCAAGATGACCAGGGTGAATTTGTGGTTGTTGTGAACGGCATTTGCTAGGCCGGTCATGCCGGAATGGAAAAAAGTGGAATCACCGATAAAGGAGACCACTTTCTGGTCGGTGGCCTGGGCAAACCCGCAACCGGAGCTGGCGGAAGAACCCATACAGATAACGAAGTCCGCCATGGAAATGGGCGGCAGTACGCCAAGGGTGTAACATCCGATATCCGTTGGAAAGATGGCATCTTTCCCGAAAACCTCTTTGACGGCATAGTAACTGGCGCGATGGGGGCACCCTGCGCAGAGGTTGGGCGGTCTCGCCGGCAATTCCGGTGTGGCCGAAATATCCAACTGTTCCAGAGCTTTGTATTCTATGCCGAAATAGTCGGCAATGGTCTGGCGCACCATGCCGGGATCATATTCGTAGAGGCGTGAAAAAGCGCCAACCCCTTTCCCTTTGATGGGGATGGTAATGCCGTTTTCCTGGGCCATGGCTTTCAGTTCGGTTTCATTGATG